>NZ_LMKQ01000001.1:2400000-2716458 GCF_001421565.1 Agromyces sp. Leaf222
CCGCAGAGTTCGCGACTCGATCGTCCGCAGCGGGGCTTGAGCTGGAGACATTCTCGGTTGAGACGACTGAGCTCAGAGCTGTGCTGCTCCCCCTGGACAACGGCTGGCGCGTTCGGCTGATCTCCTTCGGCGCATACGGCACGTACGACATCGAAGTCCAGTTCACGTCCGGTCGAATCGAGTCCGCCCGGATGCAGCTCCCCGAAGATGACCAAGCCGACCACGATCTCGATATCGAACATCCCGATGGCCCGCCGGTGCGGATCCGCGTCCGGCGGAGCCGATGATTCCCGGTCTTTCGCGAGCTTCTAGGCTCCCACTCGCACCTGGAGCCCGACGACTCCTCACGACGGTCAACGGACTGCCGATCACGATCCCCGAACGTGCACGGCTGCTCACGGCATTGAGCCTGATCGACGGTGATTCTTGGCTGCGGGTGGAAGTACGAACGGATGGCGACCTCCGCGAGATGTTGGCGCTCGCGGCCGAATGGGCCGCCACGGATGAACTCGCAAACGTGCTCGAACTCGCCGACACCATCGCGATCGCGTTCGACTTCGATTCCGTCGGCTCGGAGCACATCGCTCTCGCGCTGGTCGCATCGGCTCGGTTAGACTCGGCGCAGCGAGAAGAGCTCCTCGATGTCGTGGCGGAGGCCTTCGGTTTCGGCACGATGGAGGGCATCGGCAGCGCCGTCGAAGCCCACCTGCGTCGCCAAGAGTCGACGGACCCGACAAGTGAGGACACCGCCCGGCTCAGGTTGACGCTTGCAGACCCGTGGTGGACAATCACGCGCATCGCACCGTTCGTCCACCCGTCCCTGCGGATCGCCCTCTGCGTCGTACTAGTCGTGCTGGCAGTCCGCGGGGGGAGCATCGCTGCCTGGTTCATCGCACTCGCCGCCGCCGTTCCGTTCCGCGATCCGAAGCTGATGGATTGGCCCGACTTCCCGCGCTATCCACGCGGCATCCTGGCGGGCATCCCGAGCCTGCTGGTCTTGAGCGGTACCGCAGCCGCGTTCGGCCTGCTGGCAATGGCGATCGTCCTCCTTACCGCGCACGTGTTGTTCGAAGGAATCGGAATCCTTCTCGATCGCATCCCATACCGGCATCTGCAAACCGCGGGAAGCGCACTTAATGGACTAGAGGATTATCGAGGCCTGATCGGTCGCGCACTCGGACAGATCTACCGGGGGTCATATCGGAACCGCCTGCTCCGATGGTTCCTGCCCCTCATTCCAGTCGGATACATCGCATTCCGTTGGCACGACGTCCTGTTCATTCCGGTTCTCCGACAGGTCGAGCAGCGCCTTCCGGCGGAGTTGATCGCACGGGAGCCCCAGCGAGTGATCAGTGAGGTGTTCGAGCAAGCGGCGCTCGCCGGAGTAGTCCTTGGCGTTCTCCTGATGCTTGGCGCTTCCGGGCATCTCTTGATTGCGTTGGCTATGGCGATCGTCGCGATCGCCGTACGCGGGTGGCCCCCGCTTATAGCCGCTATCGTGCTCCTGCTCGGCATGGCCATCCATCTGTACGACTGGTGGGCTTGGCGTCGCATTCCATCAGCGCGTTTCCCCGTACCGGTGTTCCTCCCCAGGCGCCGACCTCTCTCGGGGCTCGTCGCCCAGTTCAGAGTGCGCCGGAGCCTTCGGCTGGGGCGGCCGGTTGCGGCGCTTCGCGAATACGAGCACTGGCTCGCCCTATCGACGCCGGAATCGGCTTCCCCGTCTCGAGAAGAGATGGTGCACGCGCACCTGCTGCTGGAGGCCGGCCGCCCAGGCGAAGCCTGGGACCTCCGCGATTTGTTCCCGAAGCGAGCGGAAGTGTTCCAGGGCTACATAGTCGCCCGCACGATGTTCCTGCTTAACCGTCTCGATGACGCGCACAACGCAGCGCTCGAGGTCGGATCGCGTATGCAGCAGTCGCCGATGCGGGTACCCAAGGCGCTCCGGGTCGTCGTCGCGTTGACGATCACCGAAATCCTCTCCCACGCTACCCCAGAAGTCGGTGTCGGCCTGACGGTCCTGGCTCGACTCCCAGATCTCGCCGACGGAGGCCGCGTCCACGAACCAGTCCGAATGCTGAGATCGGCCGCGGTGACATTTGAGGCTGATCGGCCCGAACTCGCCGAGCGATGCGCGCATGCCGCCGCGGGCCTCGCAATCCTCGCGCAGAATGAGCGCGCGACGAGCCGCGAGCGCAACCGGGAATCGACGCTGATGGCTCAGCAGGCAATGGCGACCTGTCAGGCAACGCGCTATATGTTCGGAAATGGCGAAGCGACGGTTTCCTCCTGGTCGCTCTGGAGAACCGGTGTTGAGATCCTCTTCCGGGACGGGAATCCGGTTGAGGTCGGATACGAGCTCCGCGCCATGATTGCCCTTCTCGATGCCGCCCCCGGGTTCGAGCGCGCCGCCTATCGGCTCCGGCTTGATTTGCTCGGGGTCTTGAACACCATCCGCCACGAACTCCGAACCCGCGAGGATCGTCATGCATGGTGGCAGACATTCCATCCCGCCCTCGACGACGCAATAGGCGCAGCCTTCGCGGGGAAGGATTGGTCAACGCTCGCCGAGCTCATAGAGTATGGCCGACTGCAGTCCGAAGCAGCTACAGGACCGATCGATGCCGCCCGCAAACCTCTCTTCATCCGCGCGAACGGACGCTCCGTCCTCCAGAACGGGTTCTGGGAACAGCCGGGGGCTCCCGCCCCGGCATACGACCTCGAGGCTGCAGCGGCCGTAGTGGCGGGGCCAGGTGCATGGTGGTGGTCGACCTGGGAGGCTCAGGGACAGCTGTACTGGGCTTTGGTCCGGCCGGGGATGCCTGCGACCGGCGGCCGAGTCCCGATGAGCGAGCTCGCAGGCCCGCTCGCGCGCATGCACGACGCACTCCCGATCGAATTTCCCGGGGAGAACGCCTCGCAGCGTGATCGGCGCCTCGCCGACAGCCCGTTCGTCAACGGGCCCATTCGGCGCGAGCACGAGCTGTCCCGCGATCTCGCCGCGCTCGTTCCGGAGCCTCTCCAGAGGGCCATCCTCGAATCTGCGGCTACCGTATCGCTAGCGATCTCGCCCGATGTGGCCCTGTCGCACGTCCCCTGGGCGGGCATCATTCTCGGACCGGCCGATGTGCGTCTCATCGAGCACGTGCGCATTACGATCGCGCCCCCCGTCGCCGCACTCGTTGAGATCATCAGGCGAGCGGACCCGACCGCAGGCGCCGACTCGGGGCCACTACCCATCCGCCTCGCAGTCCTGGACCCGGGCGGCGACCTCGCAGGGGCCGCCGGTCTGGCCGAGGAGGTCCCCAACGATGCGACGGTGCTCACCGCTGCGGACACGCCAACCGCTGTGCAAGTCGTTGACGCGCTTCAGCGTCTCGCCCGCGGGACAACCTGGTTGTTCGCGGGCCACACGACTCGGATGCCTCCAGAGGGACGCGCCGCGCTTTCCTTCACGGCGACGGGCCGGTACGACCCGTCATTCGTCATTTCAGGAGACGCTCTGCCCACCTTGCCTCGCTCAGTCATATTACTGGCATGCGATAGCGGCGACCTGCGCAGCGTCTCGGCTGGTGAATGGAACACGCTTGGCCCCGCCATGCTGCGCTCGGGTGCGGACCGCGTGGTTGCGACCGCCTTCCCGATCAAGGACGTGACCGCGATGGATCGCGCTATCATCGCGAGGGCTGCGGATCTCCCGATCGGTGAGGCGCTGCATCAGGCGCAACTCCTCCAGCTCGAAACGTGGCGCAGCACACGTGGACGGTTGAGCCCGCCAGCGGACTGGGCCGGTCACCTCGTCATTGGTGCGAACTACACCGCACAGCAGTTGCCTCGGCGATTCGGCCCATCGCAGGTTTGGGTCGCAAGTGCAGCGTTCGACTTGCTGGACGCCGCAGCCGGCGCGGCAGCCCGTGCTGGTCGTCCAATGGTGCAGATGCGGGACATCTGGATCGCGGTGCTCGAGTGGGGTTGGGAGACCATCGGCCGGCCTGCCGACCTTCTACTTCGGGCAGCGGCACGCGCTGAACGCCTGCGTGCGGGTTCCGCCGCCACGGTCGCCGTCGTCGGCATAGCTCCCGACGTCATGGCGCTCCTGCAAGATGCCGTGGAACTGTCCCGCGCATTGCACCACCGAATCGTGCTTGACGACCACATCATTGCGAGCTGCTTTGCACGCAAGGGCGGGATGGCTGCGTTCGCACGACTGGTGACAGGGCTCGATTCGCGGTCTCTTGATGGCGCCGCCTTCATGACGGAGCGACACGAAGCTGGATGGAACCGGACCGGAATCCCTGCTCTCACGTCGTTGCCCGACGCCGCAGCTAGAGAGCTTTGCGGCATCGCCGGAACCGAGCAGTTCGCCGAGGAGCGCTGGTACAACGCCGATCGTTGAGCGGCGAGCACCGACGTGTGGGGGGAGATGCGTCGACTCAGCCAAGCCGTGGCCCGGCACGTTAAGCGTCTGTCCGCCGAACACGGTCGGGCCGAGGTGCATCTCGCCTTCCACGGCCCCTTCCCTATGGCCGTACTCGTCGAGCGGCACCTGAACACGCCCCGCATCATCGCCACGAACTCACGCCAGCCGGCAGATCGGCCGTCCAGTCGATGCACAACCTCGACTTGTCCGCGATAATTCTCAAGGCCCGAGCGACCATGTCCGAAGACCACCCCGATCGTGAGGATGCCAGGAATGGATTTGTGGGCGCACTTCTGGAGTATCGGTTGGACGGTGCTATTGGTGGCCGTGCTCGCGACGCCCGCCATCTGCTGGATCATCGCCGTCGTCCAGGTATCGCGCTCATCGCTCAGCGACGGTGCAAGAGTTGGTTGGGCGCTCGTGACCCTCATTCCAATCCTCGGTCCCGTCCTATGGTGGGCGATCGGACGGCCCGCACCGGTGCGCTGACGTCGCGGCCGTTCAGAGCAACCGTTCTTGCTCCCATCGGCACGGGCCAAGATGGACGCCGAACTCAGCAAGCGTCGCGTCGAGCGGCTTTCCACACTGCCGGCACAGGACTCTCGCCGGCATGGTGACAGAGGGTCGAACGACGCCCGACCTCGCGTCGACACGAGCCGGCATCGACGCAAACTGCTCACGAGCGGCACGTGCACGTTCGAGGTCTCGCGCGCTCGCCTTTTTTGCGCGGGCTGCCTCAATCGCGGCACGAGCCTCTGCGTGCTCCTGCGCCTCCAACTCTCGCTCCCGGAGCGCGGCTTCCCGCTCCCGTGCGGCCGTCACGAACGGATCAATCGCGTCGGACCTGACGCCCTGGTCTGACAACCGGATCGACTCCAGCTCGAATGCAACGAGATCCACTTCGCGTTCGCTTGCAAGCGAGTACGTTCTGCCGAACCGGTTGACCGCGATCGCCAGCTGCGACGACTCAGGGTTGATGAACGTGACCCTCATGCCCGCCTTGCGCAACTCATCCTGCACATCGTCGAGACGGTACGGCTCGAGCGCATACTCAGAACGAGCACGACGGATGCGAGTGTGCCCCCAGAGCCAGACATCGATGATGCCCTGCTGCACGTAGGACTCGTGGCGGTCGCGCCATTCGGCGACGCTGAGCTGGGCGTACTGCACCTCGAACGCGACTCGGCGCTGCGTTATGGGATGGGTGAGGAGCACATCGGCGACCCGTGAACGCTGGGTATCGGTGGCCACCTCGATGTCGACCGCATCGTGGCCGTAGAGGCGCCGCAACCATTGGGCGACGACAGCTTTCCCCTGTCGATGGTTCACCGACTCAGGAGCGTGTCTGCCTCCGCCGCGGAAGTGGGTGAACCCGTCACGCGCATTGGCACGGGAGACGGTCGTGAGATCGGGTGCTGGGCAGTCCGCAAACATGCAACGCAACGCGCTCTTCGCCCACGCTCGATGCTCGTGCGCCTCATTGTCGGAAAGCACGAACAACTCCCCCGCGCGAACAGGATCACGGTACGCAGCTGCGATCAGTCGCGTTTCGCCATCGCCGATGAACGCAGCGATGTCGCCGGACCGATGAAGACCGCCCGAGGTCACGGTCGGGCAGGCAGGTCAGCGCGAAGAAGAGCCTCGATGCGAGCGACCTCGTCCGATGGTCGCTGCCAACCAGGATCCTTATCCCACTTACCTTTCTGGCCTTTCGCAGTCGTATGCCAGCCCAGACAGCGGTCGCACCGATACACCCGAACAGGGAGCTCACTCGACGGGCGCTTCGCTCCCTGCTCTCGAACCCGTGCCAGCGCCGTTCGTGCCGCTTCCTGATCGGGATAACCCTGCTTCACGCACGTGTTAGAAGACTGTCCAGACATGGCGCGATGCTAGTGAAGGACTCCCCAACCGCGGGATGCCCATTTCGGGCGTCAAACACCGAGCGGATGCCGACGACCGTGCGCAATCGACCGCCCGCTCCCGGGATCCGGCCACCAAGTTCGCTCACCCCAGATGGCCCGAGACGAACACAGAATGCACCAGCACCCCATGCGCAGAGCCTCATTTGCGCCGAATAAACGGACACGGGGCATTCGCGAGCATCCAGAGACGGCAGAAAACCTGATCAGTAGGCATTTCGAACCCGGCTGAGACTTGAGCTCGAAACACCGGCATTCTGGGCAGAATCATCCGAGAAAAACCTGATCAGGGAGAAATCAAGCAAGAATGGCAGTCTGGTGCAAGCAGTCTCGCGCGAAGGGGCGCAGCGAAAAACACCAGATCATACGGCGAATCCGCGAAGTAGGGCGGACGGGACTTGAACCCGTGACCGATGGGAGCCGGCACCGATTTCCGCCTTCTCCGAACGGCTGGCCAGACCTCGACTGATCTGGAGCTGATCAGGGTCTTCTCGTGCATCGTGTTCGAACTCCCCCAGAATACCCCGGCTGCCCCTCGGCAAATTTGGGATGCTCTCGGATCCATTAACGGTGAATACGTGGTCGAGCCCACGCGGTCAAGACCTCCGACGCGAGCGCACCAGGGTGAAGCCGACTCCCCTGGTGCGCTCTCGACATCGGCGTCACGATATCGACCCGCGAGGGACGAACACTCGACAACGTTCGACCACACAGCTCCGCGAAGCCAAACGTCGTGCGGAGATGCAATGCGACTGACAACCTGGCGGGTTGGAGCGTACGGGGCACCCCCGCGGGCGTTGTCATCGGGCAGGGTAAACGGGACATCCCGGTCTTGACGGCACCTCCACCCGCACTCCGCAGCATCCAAGGACCGGCATGCGGGCTTCGATCACCGACGGCCAGACGGGGAGCCCAACTCCAGCCGCTACTCGACCCTGTCGTTGCGCAGGCGCAGCGCGATCCATAGACCACAGCGGCGACATAGGTATCCGGGGCCTTCGCTCAACGCATGCACTTTGGATCGCGGCAGGGTTCGGCCGCAGCAGGAGCACTGGACGGGGGCGTCAACGTTCATACGATCCCATCGCGTCGATGATCTGCTCGGTGGTCGGCAGCCCCGCCAACCCGCTTGGGGTGATGTACACACGGCATGCCAATTCCGGCGTGGGCTCCCCACCGGGGAATAGATCCTCGCCGTCCAGGAGGATCGTCGGTGATCCCGCGAACCTGACCTGCCTGGCATCCTCAGGAGAGGTCAGCAGACGGAACGATAGCTCGACGCCATCGGCTGATAATGATCGGACCGCTTCACGGACACGATCACCTGCTTCCACCCAGTTCGGGCACGCTTCGATGTGCAGGATCTGGATATTCATGCCTCCATGATCCTCGGAAAACGCCACCGACGCACTTGGAACGGACGACGACCGGCCCTCGGGCGCCGAGGCAAGCAAGAGGGATCAGGTCGTTTCGAGAATCACCGCGGGCTGTTCCTCCACGGGATCAGCGAGACCGTGTGCAGCGAGGTAATGCTCGGCGTCGAGCGCAGCGGCGCAGCCGGTGCCTGCGGCGGTGATGGCTTGCCGGTAGCGCTTGTCGACGAGGTCGCCGCAGGCGAAGACCCCGGCGAGGTTGGTCTGAGTGGAGGGGTGTGCCACTTTCACGTAGCCGTCGTCGTCGAGGTCGATCTGACCGGCAACGAGGTCGCTACGCGGGTCGTGGCCGATCGCGATGAAGAGGCCCGTCGCGTCGAGTGCAGCATCAGCACCGGTCGTGGTGTCGCGAAGCCGAAGTCGCTCGAGGCCGTCGTCGCCTTCGACGGCGATGACTTCGGCGTTCCAGTAGGGGCGGATCTTCGGATTCGCGAGCGCGCGTTCCTGCATGATGCGCGATCCGCGGAGCGAATCGCGCCGGTGCACGAGGGTGACGGAGTCGGCGAATCGGGTGAGGAACATGGCTTCCTCGAGTGCCGAGTCGCCGCCGCCGACAACGGCCATGTCCTTGCCTTTGAAGAAGAAGCCGTCGCAGGTGGCGCACCAGGAGACACCGCGGCCGGTCAGTCGTTCTTCGCCTTCGATGCCGAGCTTGCGGTACGCCGAGCCCATTGCGAGCACGACGGCGTGGGCGCGGTATTCGACGCCGTTGATGGTGCGGATGGTCTTGACCGCGCCGTTGAGTTCGACTTCGGTGGCGTCGTCGTAGACGATGCGGGCGCCGAAGCGTTCGGCCTGTTCGCGCATCTGATCCATCAGTTTGGGGCCCATGATGCCCGTCGAAAAGCCGGGGTAGTTCTCGACCTCAGTCGTCGTGACCAGAGCGCCGCCGGCTTCGACGGAGCTCGCGAGCACGACCGGTGCCAGGCCGGCGCGGGCCAAGTACACGGCGGCGGTGTAGCCGGAGGGTCCGGAGCCGATCACGACGACGTTCTCGATGGGGTTCTCATGCATGAGGTGCGGCCTCCAGGCTGCGCAGCAGCTGTTCAACGTTGGTTCGGATCTGGTCACGGACTCGGCGGACCTCGTCGAGGGTGAGCTCGTCAGGGTCGTCGAGGTGCCAGTCGAGGTATTGCTTGCCCGGGTAGACCGGGCAGGCGTCGCCGCAGCCCATCGTGATCACGACGTCCGCGGCGCGGACGACGTCATCGGTGAGCGGCTTCGGGAACTCCTGGGCGAGGTCGATGCCGGCCTCCGTCATCACCTGGACGACGGATGCTCCCAGGTCGGCTGCGGGCTGGGATCCTGCCGATCTGACGTGGATGCGGTCGCCGCCGAGCTCACGGAGGTATGCGGCTGCCATCTGGGATCGGCCGGCGTTCTGCACGCACACGAACAGCACCTCAGGCACCGGCTTCGCGATGGCACCCTTCGACTGCGCCAACGCGGTCAACCGGTCCTGCGCGAACCGCGTCGCGAGGCTGGGCAGGTGGGTATTCACGGTCGCGGTGCGGGCGAGCGCGGTGAACGACTCGAAGACGACCCGTTCAACGGTTTCCTCGCTGAAGATCCCATCGAAGCGGACGGCGAGGCGTTCGCTGGCCCGGTGCAACACGGAGTCAGGGGTGAGGAGCGGTGGCTGCACGGTGCGGTTCATGATCCTGGCCGGTTTCGTCGCGACGGGTCAGGCGGTGGCGGGCGCGGGAAGCAGTTCGCTGATGAGCTCTTCCACCCGGCGGCGGATCTCGTCACGGATGGGGCGAACAACCTCGATGCCCTGGCCGGCCGGGTCTTCGAGCTCCCAGTCCTCGTAGCGCTTGCCCGGGAAGATCGGGCAGGCATCGCCGCAGCCCATCGTGATCACCACGTCCGACTCCTTCACCGCGTCGACGGTGAGGATCTTCGGCGTGTTGCCGGTGATGTCGATGCCCTCCTCACCCATGGCTTCGACGGCGATTGGATTGATCTGGTCCTTCGGCTCGGACCCGGCCGAGCGAACCTCGACACGGTCCCCGCCGAGCTCGCGCAGGTACCCGGCGGCCATCTGGGAGCGACCGGCATTGTGGACGCAGACGAACAGGACGGAAGGCTTCTCAGTGCTCATACCTGAATGATAGACCGCCATCTATCATTTGGCTACCTCAGCGGGAACCTTGGCCCCATCTCGCTCCGTCGCCGCGGCAGGCACCGGGAAGAGGAAGCTGACCAATACGACGCCGACGACCGCGCCGACGACTTGCGCGGCGATGAACGGCGCGACGGACGCCGGGGCGATGCCGGCGAAGGTGTCGGAGAAGATGCGCCCGATCGTCACGGCAGGATTGGCGAACGAGGTGGAGCTGGTGAACCAGTACGCCGCCCCGATGTACGCGCCGACCGCGGCGGGGATGATCCGGGTGTTGCCGCTGCGCACAAGGGCGAAGATCACGAGCACGAGTCCGGCGGACGCGACGAGCTCTGCGAGCAGTGTCGACGGTGTCGCGCGCATTGTGGTGGCGATGGCGGTGGGCACGTCGAACATCGCGTTCGCGAGCACTGCACCCGCGATCGCGCCGAGCACCTGCGCGGCGACGTAGGGTGCGACGCCGCGCACGGTGAAGCCGGGGCCGCCGCTCCTGCGGGCGAGCCACCAGTCCGCGAGCGACACGACGGGGTTGAAGTGGGCACCGGATACCGGGGCGAGGACCGCGATCAGGACGGCCAGGCCGAGCGTGGTGGCGAGGCTGTTCTCCAACAACTGCAGACCGATGTCCTCCGGGGACAGCTGGGATGCGGCGATCCCGGAACCGACGACGATCGCGACGAGCAGCCCGGTTCCGAGGAACTCGGCGACGAGGCGGCGGGCGAGCGGGGCAGGGCTGGGCTGGGGTGACTCGTCGGTCATCGGTCCTGTCGATCGACTAGAGGGTGGCGAGCAGTTCGCGGATGCGGCGCTCGATGTCGTCGCGGATCTCCCGCACCTCGGCGATGGGCTTGCCCACCGGGTCGGGAAGGTCCCAGTCGAGGTAGCGGCGGCCGGGGTAGATCGGGCATGCATCGCCGCAGCCCATCGTGATCACGACATCCGCCGCCCGAACCACCTCGTCCGTCAGTGGCTTCGGGTATTCACCAGCCAGCGGGACGCCGATCTCATCCAGTGCTGTCAGGACAGTACTGCGCACCTCGCCGGCCGGGTCCGAGCCGGCCGTGCGTACGTGTACTCGGTCGCCGGCGAGGTGGCGGAGGATGGCGGAGGCCATCTGCGACCTTCCAGCGTTCTGGACGCACACGAACAGCACCTCAGGGACCGGGCTCGACGCCGGCGCCACCCGGGCGAGGGCATCGAGCCGGTCCGCGGCGAACTGCGCAGCGAGCGACGGGAGGCGCCGGCCTGGCGCGGGGCGTTCGGCGAGGAGGTCGTAGCTCTCGCGCACGTACCGCTCGACCGTCTCCGGACTGAAGGTCCCGTGGTACCGGTCGCTGAGATCTCGCACCACCCGCTCCAGCACCGGATCGACCGGGACGGATGGCTCCTGGGCGCGAAGGATCTCAGCGAGCCGGTCCGCGTGCTCGTCGGCCAGCGAGTACCAGGTGCGTCGCCCGTCGGGTTGCCGCTGCACCAGGCCCTCGTCGAGGAGCGCCTTCATGTGGTGGCTCACGGTCGGTTGGCGTAACCCGAGTTCCTCGGCGAGGCGCCCCACGAGCACCCGACCGTCGGGGGCTTCGAGGATGCTGCGCAGGATGTGGGCCCGCGTCGGGTCGGCGACCAGACGCAACTCGCGAGCAGAGTCCACCGAAGCATCCATAGACCAAAGTCTATCTAACGATCGGTTGTGACGCGAGAACCCTCAGCTCAGCGGCGCCTCACTGGTCTCAGTGTCGTCGCCACGACGGAGTTCGATCAGGATCGTGTCCCGCCACTTGCCGGCGTGGGGGCCGTAGCCCATGCGTGCGATGCGTTCGCGTCGGCCGACGGTGCGGAATCCGGCGCGTTCGTGGAGGGTGAGGCTCGCGACGTTCTCGGGGAAGATTGAGGACTGGATCATCCAGTAGCCCGCCGCGTTCGTCGTCTCGATGAACGCGGCGAGCAGCTGCCGCCCAGCGCCGGTTCCTTGCGCGGCGGGGTCGACGTAGATCGAATGCTCGATCACGCCCCGGTACACCTCACGAGCGGACACCCGGGATGCCGCAGCCCACCCGATCACGGCGCCGTCCGCGTCGCAGGCGACCAAGCGAGCATCGGGTACGCGGGATTGGTCGAAGGCGTCCCAGCTCGGGGGTTCTGCCTCGAACGTGGCGTTGCCGGTGCCGATGCCCGCGGCGTAGATCGCCTGCACCGCCGGCCAGTCCGATGCCTCCATCGGCCGGACGGTGGTCACGAGCAGCAGCTCGAAGCGCTCGAGGCGCCACTCGCTGCGTCGCTCGTGCCGCAGGACGATCCGTCGGGAGCGAGGCTCGTCGAGCACACGCCGGTCTCGGGCAGCACGAGTTCGACGTTGCTGGCCGCGGTGAGGTCGCCGGCGAGCCATGCCGTGATCGAGCGGACCTGCTCGTACCCGGTCGCGAGGAGGAAGGTCGGTGCGCGACCGTAGCTCTTCATCCCGGCGAGGAAGAACCCGGGCTCGGGATGGGTGAGCTCGGCGAACCCGTGCGGCTCGACCGTTCCGCAGGTGTGCACGTTCGGGTCGATCAGCGGCGCGAGTCGCTTGGGAGCCTCGACGATCTCGTCGAGTTCGAGGCGGATCTCGCGGAGCATGTCGAGGTCGGGGCGGAACCCGGTGGCGCTGACCACGAGCTCGGTGTCGTGCTCGACGAGCTCGCCGGCGCGGGCGCCGATCAGACGTACACCGTCGTCGGTGCGGCCGAGGCGCACGATCTCGAACCGGTCGAGCGCGGTGATCCGGCCGGCGGCGACGAGGGCATCGACACGGCGGCCGATCGAAGCGCGGGCCGCGAGGCCGTCATCGTACGAGGTGGTGACGCGGACGGCGCTGGCGTTGCGGATCAGCCAGGTGATGCGGGTGTCGGGCTCCTGCTCGGCGAGCTCGACCAGAGCCAGGAGTGTGTTCGCGGCGGAGTGTCCGGCGCCGACGACGGTGATGTGCCGGCCGGCGAAGCGTCCTCGTTCGCGGCCGAGGACATCGGGCAGGGCGTGGCTGACCCGGTCGGCGACCTCGGCGAGGCCCAGCGGGTCCAGGCCGGAGGAGGCAAGGCTGTTCGGATGCGCGTAGGTACCCGACGTGTCGATCACGGCGCGCGCGGTGAACTCCTCGATGCCGTCGACCGTATGGGCGCGGAGTAGGAACGGCGTCGACGCGCGGCGTGCTGTGCGGGTGCGGTCCATGCCCTGACGGGTCACCGCTTCAACCTGGACGCCGGTGCGGATGCGGCCGGCGATCGCCTCGAGCGCGGCGAGCGGCTCCAGGTACTGCTCGACGAGTTCGATGCCCGTGGGGAGGCTCTCGGGTGCCGGGAGCTGCCATCCGGTCGCTTCGAGCAGGCGGCGCGAGGCCGGGTCGACGACGTGCTTCCACGGCGAGAACAGTCGAGTGTGCCCCCACTGCCGGATGCTGGAACCGACCTGATCGCCCGCCTCGTAGATCACGAAGTCGATGCCGCGCTCGACGAGATTCGCGGCCGCCGCGAGCCCCACCGGGCCGGCGCCGATGATCGCGACCGGCAGGGTGTCAAGGCTGCGTCGCTGCAGGCTCGGGACGGTGAGATCGATCAACGTCATGATGGTGAGCCTCCTAAGGCATCGATGAACTTCGATATTGAGTGTGCCCACTCCATCGATGTTTGTCAATATTGGAGTACGATGGCTGACATGTCCACCACGCTGCTGCCTGTGATCCAGCCCGACGCTGCCGTGTGCTGCACGCCGCTGACCAGCGAGGCCATGGACGCGGAGCGTGCAGACACCCTCGCGAAGAAGCTGAAGGCGCTGGCCGACCCGACCCGGCTCCGACTGGTGTCGATCGTCGCAGCATCCGAGGGTACCGAGGCATGCGTCTGCGACCTCATCGAACCCGTCGGCCTCAGCCAACCGACCGTGTCGCACCACCTGAAGATCCTCATGGAGGCCGGCTTCCTGACCCGCAGCAAGCGCGGCACCTGGGCGTACTACAAGCTCGTTCCGGGAGCACTCGGCGAACTGTCCCAGCTGCTCGACGTCACCGCGTCCCGCTGACACCGCCCAGACTCGCCATCCGCCTGCGCTGGAACGGGCACCGCCTCGAAGGCGGCGCCGTCCTCACTGTGGACTCCACGGCATCACGCCAACGACTCAATGCGATCAACGCGGACGCAAATCGCAACGTGCGCGCACACCTCCCGAACGTCGCTAGCAACCGCGAACCGACCCTAGGCAACGCGACATCGAGCGGTCACAGCTTCTCGCCTCAAACGGCAAGCTCCATATTCGACGCACTGATGCACAGTAAGGGCGGCGGCTATGGGCGGGCGCATGAGGTGACGGTCAGAAGCCCGCAATGACTTCAATACAGCGAACGCTGTATAGTCATCGCATGCTGACTATTGCTCCGCGCGTTGATGTGATGAATCGGTTGGGTCGGGCGATGGCTGATCCAACGCGTTCGAGGATTCTGTTGAGTTTGCTGCAGGAGCCGGGGTATCCGGCGCAGTTGGCGCGTGCTCTCGAGCTCACGCGGAGCAATGTGTCGAATCATCTCAGTTGCCTGCGCGGTTGTGGGATCGTGGTGGCGATTCCCGAGGGGCGCGCCACTCGGTACGAGATCTCTGACCCGCACCTCACGCGTGCGTTGACGTCACTGCTGGACGTGGTTCTTGCCGTTGATGACGCTGTGCCGTGCGCTGTCGACGGCTGTGATATTCCTTTCTGCTGCGGCCCGGGAGTCAACCCATGAGCCGCGAGTGCTGCGGCCCCGACGATGCTCCAGTAAGCATCACCCTTCGGGCGGGGGTGCCCGAGGATCCACCTATCGCCGCGCTGGTCGATGATCATGACGAGCACGGCGAAGAGCATGAGGAGTTGGTTCCGTGGTGGCGTGATCGTGCGCTCCTGCTGCCGGTGATCTCCGGCGTGCTGCTCGCTGTCGGGTTCGGGCTCGAGTGGTCAGGTGTGGGATGGCCAGCCACGGTGGTTCAGGCGGGCAGCCTGCTTGCAGGTGCGACGACGTTCGTGCCTGGCGCGGTCAGGCGCCTAGTTCGCGGCAAGCTTGGCGTTGGTCTCCTGATGACGATCGCTGCCGTCGGCGCGGTGCTTCTTGGTCATGTGGGCGAAGCGGCTGCGCTCGCGTTCCTTTTCTCCATCGCTGAGGCCCTGGAGGACCGGGCGATGGATCGGGCCCGGCACGGGCTGCGTTCACTGCTCTCGCTGATCCCGGATACGGCGCGGCTGTCTCGCCTCTCTGGCGAGGTCACAGTCCCGGCCGCGGAGATCCGTGAACTTGACATCCTCGTGGTGCGTGCAGGCGAACGCGTCGCGACAGACGGAGTCGTCGTGATGGGTCGCAGCAGCATCGACACCTCCGCCGTGACCGGTGAATCGATTCCAGTGGAAGTTGGACCAGGTGATCCGGTTCCTGCCGGATCGATCAATGGCGCCGGCACGATCCAGGTCGAGGCGACCGCAGCTGGCCATGACAACTCGCTTACCACGATCGTCAAGCTGGTTGAGGAAGCGCAGGCGAAGAAGGGCGAACGGGCCCGGCTGGCGGATCGCATCGCCCGCCCGCTGGTCCCGATCGTTCTGATCGTGGCAGCCCTGATCATCGGGTTCGGGTTCCTGGTCGGCGATCCCGGCTTGTGGACGGAACGTGCACTGGTCGTGCTCGTCGCGGCTTCCCCGTGTGCGCTGGCGATCGCCGTGCCCGTAACGGTCATCTCCGCGATCGGCGCGGCAAGCCGGTTCGGCGTCATCATCAAATCCGGTGCCGCGTTCGAGCAGCTCGGCGCGATCCGCATTGTCGCGTTCGACAAGACTGGCACCCTGACCCGCAACAAGCCCGAAGTCGTCGACATCGACACATTGAACTTCGACCGTGATGAGGTCTTGAGGCTGGCTGCAGCCCTCGAGGCGAACAGCACCCACCCGATCGCGTCCGCGATCCTGGCCGCCGCCCCGGAGCACTCGGCGGCATCAGAGGTGACGGAGGATGCCGGACACGGTCTCACCGGTACCGTCAACGGCCGCACCGTGCGGGTTGGCAGCACCCGGTGGCTGGACGCCGGCAACCTATCCGAGCGTGCGAACGCGATGGAAGGCGGAGGGATGACGGTCGTAGTCGTCGACATCGACGGGAGTGCTGTCGGCGTGATCGGCATCCGCGACCAGCTCAAGCCCGAAGCCGCTGACACGATCCGTCAGCTCGAGGCGGCCGGGATCAGCAGCGTCATGCTCACCGGCGATAACACCCGCACCGCGAAGGCCATCGGCTCCCAAGCCGGCATCAGCGACATCCGCGCCGAGTTGCGACCCCAGGACAAGGCAGCCGCGATCCAAGCCCTTTCCTCCGGCAAGCCCACGGCCATGATCGGTGACGGAATCAACGACGCGCCCGCCCTGGCCGCGGCGGACGCTGGCATTGCCATGGGAGCGACCGGTTCCGCGGCCGCGGTCGAATCCGCGGATGTCGCGTTCACCGGCACCGACCTGCGGCTGATCCCACAGGCCCTCGCGCATGCCCGCCGCGGCCGGCGCATCATGACCGGCAATATCGTGCTTTCGCTCGCGATCATCATCGTGCTCTTCCCCTTAGCCCTGTTCGGAGTGCTCGGGCTCGCCGGCGTGGTCCTAATACACGAGATCGCTGAAGTCTTCGTGATCCTCAATGGCGTCCGCGCCGCTCGCCGGAAGGTTCTCCCCGCAGCATGAAGAAGAGCACCAAGTTCCAGATTGGCATCCTCAGCGCGATCCTCCTCACCGGTGCGGGCGCGATCACCGCAATCGCACTCAACCAGCCCGGCGCGACCACGCCTGACAGCTCCATGAGCGGCAGCGGCAGCGGCAGCAGCAGTCCAGCGGCAGTAGCCGTCGTGGCGGAGAACAGCCACCGGCTGGATGTCGCAGACAACGGGACCGTGACGTTCACGGAGTTCCTCGACTTCGAATGCGAAGTCTGCGGCGCGGTGTACCCCTTCGTCGAAGAGCTCCGAGAGGAATACGCCGGCGAAGTCACCTTCGTCACCCGCTACTTCCCGCTGCCAGGCCACTTCAACTCGAGGAACGCGGCGATCGCCGTCGAGGCCGCAGCCCAGCAGGGCGAGTTCGAAGCGATGTACCACCGAATGTTCGAGACACAGGGCGAGTGGGGCGAGCAGCGCGTCTCCAAGGCCGACCTCTTCCGCCAATTCGCCGAAGAGATCGGCCTCGACCTGGCCGCCTACGACGCGGCTGTGGCAAACCCATCCACCGAAGCACGCGTTCAGTACGACTACGACGCCGCGACCGCGCTCGGTGCCCAAGGCACCCCGACGATCTTCATCAACGACGACCTCGTTCCGCTCACCTCTCCCGACGACATCCGTGCTGCGCTCAACCGCGCTCTGGCCAATTGATGCCCGAGCAATTGACATCGTGTGTCGAGAAGATCGACGCGTGTCCCCCTTGGTGACAGAACTGCGCGAGGGTGTGCCCTCGTCGGGTGGACGGTCAGCTCGCCTGGGGTCGAGCGGACTGCCTCTACTCGATCCTGTCCCAGGCGCGGTTGATGTGAGACTCATGCCAAACAGGGTTCTTCGTTAAGTTGCCACGGTGGTCCTGTTTCGATTGGCATTTCCAGAGGAGGTCCTGAGTTCGGTTGCAGTTCCGGAGGAAGTCCCAACTCATCCTGTTGTCCCTTGATTGGGTCGTTCTGCGGCCGTCCTCGCACCGGACGCACTTTCGCGCATACGGTCATGCGCGGTGAGACGCTGCAAGTAGCGGTTGTACGCCTCGAGTTCTGGGTCCCCGGTGCGGTCGATACGGAAATCCCTGGCTCGAGCGAGGCGAGTATCGTCCCGATACCAGCGGGCAAGAAGGACGAGGGCCAGCGCCAGCGTTGGGGCTTCACCGTATGACCATGCGAGTGCGCCCGCGATGCTCTGGTCGGCCACGGGGTCGATGGCCCAGGAAGGGGGCGGTGAAGCGAAGTACGGTACCAGTGGCGTGATGGCCATCATGACGATCACGCCGAAGAACGCGTGCAACGGCATTTCCGAGAAGAGGTCGACGAGCCGGCCGAGATGGGATTGCCGCTTGGGAAGCGGGTCCGAGGAGATGAGCGGGACGGTGAACAGGATGCCCGCCGCCAGGAACGACAGCTCAAGCCCGAGATGTCCGAGCCAGGTGTTCAGCAGAACGTTCGCAATGTTGCTGAGGTAGATGCCATAGAACGCGAACAGGAACAGCGGAATCATGAAGCCGGGATGGAGCACGAACCGCGAAACTCGTGACTGCAGGCCGGCTATCGCAATCCGAAGCAGCAGCCGGCCGACGCCATGATGCGGGGTGGCTCGGAGCAGCAGCGTTCCCGGCGAGCCGAGCACGAGAAGCGGCGGGATAGCCATCATCAGCGTGAGTTGCTGGAACATGAACACAGAGAACAGTTCGTATCCATATCCTTCCAGCCTGGTTCCCGTGGTCGCTGCGATGAGCAGGCAACCGATGAGAAACAGCCCGCCTCGCCAAACGGGCCACGGCCGTTTGAGCATTCGTAGCCGGATCCAGCCGCAGACGTATGCGCCAGCAAGGAGGGCCGCGAGCAGCGGAAGCACCGGGACCGGCTGCAGGTCGACTATCAGGAATTGCTCGAGGCTCGGCGGTTCCTCTGGAATCGACACGGGTCCGCTCACATCACCGCGGATCATCGATGTCTGTCTCGAGATGGTGTGGCCGGGACGTTGGCGCCGGTATGACCGTCCCAACCCGGAATCGTTTCGGGTCGGTTGCGGAACTGCTCTCGATCCGCGTGGGTCCACTGGTAGCCCAGGATTGCCGTGAGGATCAGGGCGGGAAGCGTCACGACAGCCCACAAGGTGACGCCTGCGGCTTGTTGCGCTGAGAGAGGGTCGACTTCCCAGCCTTCGGCAATGATCCCGTACCAGCTCGGCAGGAGCAGGTCGTTCCTAGTCAACAGGGTCAGACCGAAGATGGTCAGGGAGACCAAAGCGACGAGCAAAGCCATCAAACGGAGCGGGTAGGGGTTGCCCCGACCTTCCTGCCCTGTTTCGAGGATCGATTGGCAGAAGAGGATGCCGACGAGCAGGAATTGCGCGGTCGCCCATTGCTGACCGACGGGATCCTCCAGGACCCACCTGAGAACGGTCGGGGTGTACAACAGGATCATCGAGCAGGCGAACAAGGCGACGGTCACGATCGGGTGGGTGGCCACGGCGGCCACGCGGGACTGCACCACGAGGACGGCCCACTCCCGCACGCCGCGGCTGCCGTCACTCCGTGGTCGCGCCGCTCGGAGGAGCAATGAGGTCGGTGCACTGAGCACGAGAAGCAGAGGCACCGTCAGAATGAGCACACCCTGGCCGACCGTTTGGGCTGTGATCAGATACGGGGAGTACACGTTCGGGGCGCCGCTCGTGACGTAGTACAGCAGCACCATCCCGACGACCCAGCTCGCGCCGCGCCAAGTTGGCCATGGTTCTCCTCGTCGTCTGAGCTGTACTACCGCGCGGATATACGCGGCGATGCCGAGACCAGCGACGAGGAGCCAGACCGGGTCGAGCGACCAGGCGTCCAACACGCGGAGCGGACTGAAAGGGAGCGGGAGATCCTGACCTGTGAGGCGCTGAGATGGGGTGTTCGCGATCTGCTCCACAACCGGTGGCGATGTCCGGGAGAGGACCGTGGCAAACCCGGATGCGCCCCCCATGATCGCAAGCTCGACAATGACGAGTCGCCAGATCCGAGACCGCACCGCCGAAGGCCTGGCTGGCTTAGTAAGCAGGCGGGTCCGGTAGTAGGCGCCCAAGACGCCGAGCGCCAACAGGAGAACGACCTTGCCTGAGAGCAGGCGTCCCCAATCGGTCGTGAGCAACTGCTCCGGAGATTGCAGCCGCAGCGCCGCCCCGACCGTGCCGGCGGTAGTGAGGACGATGAAGCTGACGAGCGCGATGCTGGAGTACCGAGTCAGCGCGTTCGACGCCTGAGCCTCCGGAACTCGCCGGTGCGTGAGGACGAGGGCGAGGAGCCCGCCGATCCAAGCAGCGCTGGCAGCGACGTGGAGCCACAGCGCGCTGGCCGCAGCGGTGTGGCTGCCGGCACCCGCCGCATGTCCCTGCAACGACACTGGCACCATGGCCGCGAACGCGGCGATCATGACGAACGCGACGGCAGTTTGGTTGCGAACAGCGAAGCACAACAGCGTCAGCGCAGAAGCGGCCAGCACCGTGGCCAGCCAGGCTCGGCCGAGTTCGATCTGCGTCAGAAATTGACCCAGACTCGGGCCGAAGATTTCAGGGGGCACCGTCCCAGCGACGCTGAGGAAGGTCAGCACGGTAGCTGCCGCGGCGCTCACCGTCCAAACGAGGGCGCCGCAAGCGCTGACGTCGAGCGCGTACCCGTATCCGGGTGATGTTCTCGGGAGGATCAGGGTCGCCAGCAGCAGCCCGCCGATCGTCGTCGCGGTCGCGAGGTTGGTGAGCCCCTTCATGACGGGCAACCCGTACTCGATGATGGGTGTGACTTTGAAGACCGGGGCGGGTCCAGTGGTCGTCGCGAGCACCCCGATCACGCATGCGGCGACCATTGCCGCTATGACGAGCGAGGGGACAATGAACAGCGCCCTGCTCGATGGAGCTGGTATTCGCGTGCGAGGGCTAGATCGGGAGGACGACACCGCCAATCACCGCCTGCAACTGGTACAGCCAGGTACTCCACACTCCGGTGAGCATGAGCACGCCGATCAGGATCAGCAACAAACCGCCGGCGAGGTTCACGCTGCGGAGGTGGGCGCGGATCACCATGACCGCGGTCGATGCCCACGAAAATCCGAGGGCGAGGAAGAGGAACGGCAGGCCGAGGCCAAGGCAATAGACCAGACCGAGGAGTGCGCCGCGCAACGCGGACCCGCCGTCAAGACTCAAGGCAGCAATTGCAGTGAGCGTCGGACCCATGCATGGCGTCCAGCCCAGCCCGAACACCACGCCGAGGATCGGAGCGCCAAGGATCCCCCGGGACTGTGCCTGCTGCGGCTTGATGATGCGTTGGAAGAATCGGATCCGGCCGGTGAAGACCAGCCCCATCAGGATGATGATGATGCCGAGGGCCCGGGTGATCAGGTCCTGCCAGGCGATCAGTACTGAACCGAGGACGCCGAAAATGGCTCCGTACGCAACGAAGACCATTCCGAACCCGGCGATGAACAACACCGTGCCTGCCACCAAACGCTTGGAACTCTGAGCGGGGTGTGCGATTCCCCCGATGAACCCGAGGTAGCCGGGGACAAGCGGGAGCACGCACGGCGACGCGAACGAGATCAGACCTGCCGCTAGGGCGATCGGGATCGCCAGTATCAGTTCACCCGTCAGTACAACGGTGAACACGCTGTCGGGGATCATGGTGCCTCCGAGAGCACAGTGTTGATGAGCGCCTCGAGGATTGATGGGCTTGTCACCCTGCCGAGCACGCGGGCTGCCACCCGGTGCTCGGCATCCAGGACCAATGTGGTGGGCACGGCGTTGGGTGCGATGACTCCGCTAAATGCGAGCAGCGCCGCACCACCGTCAGCATCGATGATCGATGGGTATGTCACCCCGTAGGTTTCGGCGAAGGCACGAGCTGTCGCGACCTGGTCACGAATGTTCACGCCGATGAACTGGACCCCGTCCGGTTCGAACTGCTCGGACAGTGTTTGAAGGTCTGGAGCCTCTTTCCGGCACGGGGCGCAGCCCGCATACCAGAAGTTCACCACGAGAGGTTGTCCGTCGAAGTCCGTAGAACTGAGCTGGGCGCCGGCATCCGAGATGCCATCGAACTCCACCGTCTGGCCGCGCTCAGCCATGGGAACCTCGGTGATCGTGCCGTTGCCCGCGATGAAGTTCTTCCCGCTTCCTTCCCGGTACTGCGTGGCCACATCATTGGACGAACACCCGCTGAGCAGGAGCACGCCGAGGAACGTCGCGGCGAGCCGGGATCGAATCCGACCGGTCATCTTCCGAGGGCGGCGTCGATCGCCGAGGTGAGGTCGTCCGCCGATCGCAGCTCGAGCAGTTCGCCGTTCAAGAAGAGGGTCGGGGTGCCGCTGACGCCCAGTGCGGTGCCGTCGGTCTGGTCGGAAAGCACCCGCTCCTCGGTTGTCGGGTCGGCGACGTCGGCGTCGTACTGGTCGAGGTCCAGGCCGAGCTCGTCGGCGTACTGACGGAAGACGTCGGCCTTCGAGTCCTGTTGTTCAGCCCACTGAGTCTGGGTCTCGAAGAGCTTCATGTACATCTCCTCGAACTTGTCTTGACGCCCCGCCGCTTCCGCCGCGATCGCCGCGTTGAGGGCGTTCTGGTGGCTCGGGATCGGGAAGTACCGGGCCACGAACGTAACCTCGCCGGCGTACTTCTGCCGGAGTGACTCGATGAAGGGGAACGCTGCCCCGCAGGCCTCGCACTCGAAGTCGAGGAACTCGACGAGGGTGACATCGGTCGCGCCGGGCTCGCCGAGAATGTGGCTGTCCTCGCGAATCACCTCATTTGGTGCGGTGGTGCTGTTCGCGTTGGGCTCGGACGACGTGGGGCGGGTGACGAGGAAGATGATCACTACGACCAGGAGGAACGCGAACACGGCGCCGACATTGATCCAGAGGACCCTCCTAGTTCTGGCCTTTTCGACGGTGCCGGTGGGAGTCGCCGGGCGGGTGGCCTTGCTGGGGTTGCGCGGTGCGGTCATGATGTCTCCAATTTCAGCCGACCATCTCGGTCAGCCAGGCGTACGGGTCGATGGGGTCGGTCCCGTCCTCCCAAATCTCAAGGTGCAGGTGAGGGCCGGTGCTCTGACCGGTATTGCCGACTTCGCCGATCTTCTGACCGACCGCGATGATGTCCCCTTCGGTCACCTCGAGCGACCCGAATTGCATGTGCGCATACAAGCTGACGTATTTTCGGCCGGCCACGACATGCTCCACTTGAACTGAGACACCGAATCCCGAGTCGGATTCCTCCGCGGCGATGACGGTTCCCGCGGCGATGGCATCGATCGGTGTGCCTTCGCCCGGGGTCATGTCCAAGCCTTGATGGAAGGTGGAGCACCCGCCGCACGGCGCTTCTCGTGGCCCGTACCTGTCGGTCAGTGGTACGCCGACGGGGAATGGCCACTGAATGGGAGAGTTCCCATCGTTGATGAACGTTGCCGCGGTCCTCATGTTCGCCGCAGCGCGCAGCTCCTCCCCGGAAACCGCCGTGTAGGTCTCATTGGAGAGCGCCTGCAGGGTCGCATCGGGCGGTACCGAAATCGATTGCGTATCTCCGCGCCCCGACGCTGCGGCGACGTAGGCGTCCGCGGAGAGCGGGCCGACTACCGCAATCGGCATGGCGGAGGTCGCGAGAAGCAGGGCTGCGGTTATTCGCGCCAGGATCGCTGGTCGGGCATGGCGCGGGGGGCGTGGCGGGGTGTTGGAGGGCTGGGTGGAAGGCTCGACCGGGACCGCGGTCGTCGGTGGGCGCCGCTCGGGCTTTCCCATGGCCTGTCGTCGGGTTAGCTGGTTCGACTGAGGTGGTATTTGGTTCATCGGGTCTCTCTGCAACAAGCCGTGTCGGCCTGGCGGGCATGGAGGCACAAGGAGTCCTGCGGCGGCGACGCGGCGCTCGGTGGGCGCCGCGAAACCGTGAGAACTCGGCGTGCTTCTAGACCCGGCTGATGCAGAGAGCCGTCAGGGTCGGTGCTGGCGTCCACGCGGGCGTAGGCAACACCCTGCTGAGAGGCGTGGCGATGAGAGCGGCAGCCGCCGCGATGCTCGGTGGGCGTCGCAGCCGGAGGAGCACCATGAGCAAGGCGGTGACGCATCCCAGCCCGATGGAAATGCACAGTGCGAGGGAATCACCGATCGGGACCGCGTCCCGCTCGGTGGGCGTCGCCGTTGGGAGATCATCGGCGGAGTCCGCCTGGAGCGCGACCTCGATGCTGGCCGTGTTGAGCGTCCCGGTGGCCGCGTGACTGGACTCGTACGAGTGTGCGAGGAGCATTGCGAGGGCAGTGCCGATGATCAGGAGGACGGCAATCAGCGCGAGATGGAGACGCTGCGGTGGCAGTGGCGTCTCAATGCGACTCATGGGGTAGTACCTCGAGGACAGGGCTGATCAGGACAGCACGAAGATAGCAGACTGACCACTAAGCCTTCTGATCCGGCCATCCTCGATGATGAGCACGGGGCGCTGATGGGGCGGTCCGGGAGGCCAAGGCCACCATGAGCCCAGCGAGCCCCAGCCCGGAGACGAACCATTCGATCTGCCTCCCCGCGATGACGGCAGGGGTGACCGTGTCTGAGAGCGGGACCTCCGTGACGATGGCGCCGGGAACCCATGTGGGCAGTTCGGACTTCAAGGAACCGTCCGGTGCGATGATGGCACTCGTTCCGACGGTGGAGATGTTGATGACGCTCCGGGCGGTCTCCAGCGCCCGCATGCGAGCTATCGCAAGCTGCTGAACGCTCTCATCAGTCCGGCCGAAGTCAGCGTTATTTGTTTGGGCGAGGATCACTTGAGCGCCCGCCTGGATCATTTCTGTGATGAGGCGGTCGTCAGCGATGTCGAAGCAGATCGATACCCCGGCCGCTACACCGCCGATATCGAAGACGTTCTCGCGTGTGCCGATCGAGTAGTCCCGAGTGACGAGGTCGATGAGTTCAGGCGCGAATGGTCGCCAGAACGCACGGTCAGGCATGTACTCGGCAAAGGGAACGGGGTGAGCTTTGTCGTACCAATCGGTGATGCCTTTGTTGGGCTCCCAGAGCAGGGATGTGTTGAAGAACTCGTCGCCACGCGCGGTGATCGTACCGACGACCAGCGGTGCGTTGAGATCTTGGGAAAGCTGTTCGAGAAGCCGTGCTGATTGTGGTGAACGCAGCGGGTCGAGATCGGAGCTGTTCTCGGGCCAGACGACGACATCGACTGCGTCAGGCTCCAGGAGAGGCGTCGCCGCACGATGGGCACGCAACAGCTCGCCCGGTCGATTCTCGGCGAAAAGACCGGCATCAGCACCGCCTTGGACCGCCGCAACCCGGAGCGTGGCGTTCGCTGTCGTAGGCCATCCGGGGATTGCGAGGAGGACTACGACGGCAGCAGCGATGACGAACGACGCCGTTCGGAACGGAACTTGCGGGTAGCGAAGCAGCTGCACGGACAGTGCGGCCAACCACGCCACAACGAAACTCACGCCGGCGGCGCCGATCCACGGGAGGAGGTCATCCAAGCCCCCGCTGGCTTGCGAGATCGACAAGCGACCCCACGCGAACCCCCCATACGGCCACACCGCGGCAACCCCCTCGCGTGCAGTCCAAACCCCAGCAACCGCCACCGGAATCAGCCCGAACCTACCTACGAGGGTTGGCCAAATCACGCTGCCGCGGGTGAGGAGAACGGCAATGAGCCCTGCGCTCAAGGCAAACAGCGCCGTCTCAAGCCCAGCCAAGGCGATCCACGGCAGGGGGCCGAGGTACAACGTGAGCCACTCCACATGGAGGAGCCAGAACGCACCCCCACCGGCGATTCCGATGAGGACGCCTCCGCCGAAACCGCGGCCAAGCAAACTTGCGAACAGTGCGCCCACGGCGACGGGCGCCATCCACCACCATCCGCGATCTGGGAACGCAGTATCGAGGAGAGCGCCGGCGGCCACCGCCACGGGGAGCGCAACCCAGAGCGGCATTCGGCTGGAACCCACGCTTCCCGGATGATTCACGGTCCGCAGCATAGGCGGCCGAAGCTGTCAGCACGCCGCACATGACAATGCCGCGGAGGAGATCAGGTGGACTCGCTGTTCCGTCACCAAACTGTCGCGGCGAGGACCAAGGGCTGGCGCGCAGCGACTGGGCAACACGACCTTGACGCCGCGCTCAGTTGCATCCGATTGACGTGAGTCTGCTGATTAGCAAGTACGCTGACGCCTAATAACGCTAATATCGCCGTATGACGATGAATCGTGAGGTCGCGCGCTCCGGGCTTGCACCGGCCACTCTTCTGTTTCGTGCCCTCGGCGATCCGAATCGGCTACTCATCCTGCAGCACCTGCTCTCCGGTGAGCACACCGTGCGAGAGTTGACGGAGCATCTCCGTCTCGCTCAGAGCACCGTCAGCGCTCACCTGGCTTGCCTGCACGACTGCGGGCTGGTCTCCTCTCAGCCTCGTGGGCGCTCGACGATCTGGTCACTCACGGCTGAGAGCGATCTGTTGGCGCTCCTTGCTGCGGCAGAGCGGCTCCTCGAGGCCACCGGGTACGCCGTGGTGCTGTGCCCAACCTGCGGGGCCAACGCGCACGACGTGCGCGGTGAGCTGTCCCTCGTCAGCGCGGAAGGCTAGCCATGTCCCACGAACACAACCACGGCACGTCCAGCAACAGGACACGACTCGCGATCGCATTCGCGATAACCGCGTCCATCCTCATCGCGGAGGTGATCGGTGCGGTACTGACCGGTAGCCTCGCCCTCCTCGTCGACGCTGGCCACATGCTCACGGATGCAGGTGGGCTGCTCATGGCGCTCATTGCAGCATCGCTTGTGCTGCGGCCGGCAACCGCTCGGTACACCTGGGGATTCAAGCGAGCGGAGGTGCTCGCCGCCCTTGCGCAGGCCGCCATTCTGCTCGCCGTAGGCATCTACGCGTTCATCGAGGGAGTGAAACGACTGTTCGAACCGCCGGAGGTGTCCTCGACAGGCCTTCTGGTGTTCGGCGTGATCGGACTGGTAGGCAACATCGCTGCCATCCTGATCCTCAGCGCCGGTCGTGGCGCGAACCTCAACATGCGAGCGGCATTTCTTGAGGTCATCAACGACGCGCTCGGATCCGTCGCCGTCATCATCAGTGCACTCGTCATCGCGGCCACAGGCTGGACGCAGATCGACGCTCTGGCCGCCATGCTGATCAGCGCGCTCATCATCCCCAGAACGCTGATCCTGCTCAAGGAATCGGCGAGCGTTCTTCTCGAATCAACACCAAAGGGACTCGATCTCGACGATGTCCGGGCCCACATCCTCGCAATCCCGCATGTACTCGCCGTGCACGACCTGCATGCATCACAGATCGCAACCGGGCTTCCAATCCTGAGCGCGCATGTCGTCGTCGAGCCCACGTGCTTTCAGGACGGACATGCGCCCGATATCCTCGCCGATCTTCAGAAATGTGTCGCCGATCACTTCCAGGTGAAAATCGACCACTCGACATTCCAAATCGAACCCAGCAACCACCGAGCAGCTGAGACGAATGCCCATGAATAGGTCCCACAGCTGCGACTGAGGAGATGAGCTCATCTCGTCCGCTCGCAGAACGATGTGGTCTTCACGACAGCCGTGCCATTGTGGGCGGCGTCAGTGAATGAGCGCCTTCAACAGCATCATGACGAGGCCAAAGGCGGCGGTACCGAGCGCGCCGGCCATTCGGATTGGCCACGTTGCGCCGCGCCGCGCGAAGGCGATCCAGCCAAGGACCGCGAGAACCAGGACACCAGCCCAGAGGGCAGCCCAAAGCGCTCGCGAATCCTCAACGACATCGGTCGCGCCGAGGAGCAGGATGACCAACGGGATGGCTGATGACGCCAGCAATCCCAACGATCGTCGAACCGAGAGTTGAAATGCCTCGCCCAACCCCCGCACGCGGTCGTGCTCGAGCCCGTGACGGGCAACCGTGCCGGCATACACGTGAGCCGCCCAGAATACGACCACCGTCACCGCGACCTGCCAGAACAACTGCCAGGCGCTGGTGCCGCTTCCCCCGGCCACGACAATCATGCCCGATACAAGAATCACGCCGTAGACGGATTCCTCAGTCACGAATGCCGTACGTGCCAACTCTCTCGCGCGTGAGGATTGAGGGCGCCAGTTGCGCCCAGCTCCCTCCTGTGACCCGCTCATGATGCCCAGCATTGCACGCTGACGGTCTGAACGTCACGAGGAGAGTCTGGTGCGACTCACGCCATCCGGAAGTTCCCCAGCATCGCCGACCGCTCATGCCCCCGCGAACAGCGCGAGGCGAATCGCGTCCCGATGAGCTGGTCGTCAGGCGAGGAGCGTTTCGCCGATATAGCCGCCCTTCTCGCACCCGGGCGGGATCGCGAATACCGCCGAGCCGACCGGGGCGGTCCACTCGTTGAGGAGGTCGAGGTCATCCAGTCGGCGCTGAATCGGCACGAACTGGGTGTCGATATCCGCTTGGAATGAAATGAAGACGAGCCCGGTGTTCGAGATCATCGACGGGTCCGATAGTGCGTCGTCGTAGTTATAGGAACGCCGGAATATGCGCTCGTGAGTGGCATCCGACCGCGCCCGCCGAATGTGTGAGAACTCCGGGATGGTTGGGAACCCGACCGTGGTGGTGTGATTGAAATCGGGCTCGTCCTGTTCGCGAGTACCGGTCAGCGGGGCACCATTGTCGAGGCGTCGTCCGACGGCGAGCTCGCGGCCCGGCCTGTCGAGGCGATCCCATTTGTCGACATTCATGTCGATGCGTCGCATCACCATGCTGGTCCCGCCAGCGAGCCATGACTTGTCATCGATCCAGACGACGGACTCGAGATCCGCGGTGCCAAGTTTCGGATTCGTGGTTCCGTCAATCTGACCGAACAGGTTCCGCATGGTCGTTCCCGTGGCTTCTGAACCGTGTGCACGGCGGAACCCTTTCTGGGTCCAGCGAACGGTGGCGAATCGGCGGGCATCCTTCAGGAGCATTCGTGTCGCGTGGGCGACCGTCACCGGATCGTCGGACGTAACCTGGAGAAGGAGGTCGCCGTCTGACCAGGCCTGCTCCAGTCGGTCTACCTTGAACGCCGGCAGGGGTCGGAGCCACGAACGGGGCGCACGATCCGTGCCGGCGCGATCGACGAGTCTGGGTCCGAACCCGAATGTGATCGTCAAGCGCGCGGGCACGAGGCTGAGCTCGGGTTCTGTATCTGCCAGCGGATTCACACCCTGGGCAAGGCGGGCGGCATCGTCGGATAGGAGCCGCATCATTGCCTGCAGTTCCTCGCGGCCGATACCCTCGCGAAGATCCAGTGCGATGAATGTCGCGTGCGCTGTCGGCGGCGAATCGATGCCCGACTGGTGGGCGCCATGGAACGGGATAGTCACCGTCCCGTTCAACGGGGCTGCTGCGCCCGGGACGATGGGTGCCGCATTCAGGGCGTGGTCTGCCGCGACGGCGGCCACGGCCCCGACACCGGCGACGGCCCCGCCGAGGAAGAGCTGCCGCCGGCTGAGGTCGTTTGGGTTCTTTCCCGCGTTACTCGCCATCGCCCATATCCATGCTCGCGTCAGGCTCATAGCTCTCGTTGGCGCCCGAGTAGTCCTTGACGACGGCGTCCATGGCGACGGTGCTTCCGTCGTCGAACCCGAGGGTGATGGTGACGGCGTCTCCGGCTGTAAGCGGTTCCGCCAGCGCCATGATCATGATGTGATCGCCGCCGGGCTGCAGCGTAAGGGATTCACCCGGTTGGATGACGAACCCGCCTTCTTTGGGCTGCATTTTCATTTCACCGCTCTCGTTCTCGACGGTCTCGTGGAGCTCGAGCATGTCCGAGAACTCGGCACTGGCAGTGACGATCGTGAGCGGCTCATCTCCGATGTTCTCGAAGAGACCAAACCCGGCAGTCATATCAGTGTCGGTCGCCTTCACCCACGCGTCCGTAACAGCAAGTGATTCGGCCTGCGTCGACGCGGCCTGCGCAGGCGCAGCGGGCGTGGAACTGCACCCGGCAAGCGCGAGCGCGAGAACGGGAGCGAGGATGGCAATAGTAGTTCGGATCGTTGCATTCATTTCAAGAGTCCTTTGAGTCGTTCTTCGTGGTCGAGCTGAAAGACGTGGTGCTATCGGATGGCGAACGGCGACGGCCGAGCGATATGCCAAGGGCAACGAGCCCGAGCGCAGCGACCGCACCCATGGCCGCGATGAACGCGGTACGGACGCCGTCATCGACGGTGACGCCTTGAGCAGGGGCCGAACTTTCCGGCTGTGCAGGCTCAGCCTCGGCCTCGGTTCCATTGGTGGCTTCGGCCGCGTCCTCAACTTGCGGGAGCGTCGTCGTGGCACCAACGCCGAACTGGAACACGTCACTGATGAGGTGGCCGTCACTGGAAACGGCACGCCAACGGACGTCGTACACACCGTCCGGCAATTCGCCGCCTATCGGCGCCGTGACCGTATTCCCATCGACCGTGATGCCCCCCGCGACCTGATCGGTCCCGGAAGAGTCGTCAACGATGATGATCGCGCCGATGGGAAGGACGTCATCGCTGAACTCAAGAACGACTTCGGTCGGAGCGGTTTTGACGACAGCGCCCTCCTTTGGAGACGTGCCTTGGATGGAGTCATGGGCATAGGCCGGAGCCGCACTGAACACGGCGATACACGCCGCAATCACCGCAGTCGCGCCAGCCATGCCCGCACGATTTCGTGCACGCAATAGAGATCTCCTTGGGAGAAAAGTGGAAACAACGCAATGGGATGCATGGCGGACGCCGTGCACCCATCGCGGGAAACGCCCGTTGGGCAGAAAGAAAGGTTGGCTACCGCGCAGCCAACGGCGGCCCGCGACGAGGCGCGATCACGATCGAGCGCGACGGCGGGGACAGCAGATCCGGCCACGACATCGCGGGGACCCGGGAAAGAAGCGGCTCAGGGTGAAGAACTACAAGGCCGGACCGCCGCACGACCCGCTCATGGAACCTGGCGGCGCTGGCCGCGAGCATCTTGAACACCGCGTCAACCGACCGCAAGAACGCGAGGGTCACCAGCGCTGACATGGCATGCGCAGCGCTCATGCCATCCACGGAGACGTCCTGGCCGACGACGAGCGTGACATTGCCTTGAGCGAAGTGATCGTGACCGGCCGAGCCATCAATCATCGGCGCTGGAGACATCGGCGCTGGAGATGCAGAGAACAAGGCATGAAACAGGTACTGAGTCGCTGCTACGCCAGCTGCAGACTGCAGGAAACGGACACGTCTGCCCGCGAGCGCAGAACAGATGGGGACACCGATCATGACGGTCGCCGTGACCCCGATCCACGACGGTGGCGCGCCGCCACCAAGCACGTGGGCAAATACCGCGACGTAGGTCGAGGCAACAGCGACCGCGAACCCACGCGCGACACGGCTCCACCGACCAGACATGACAGCCATTCTCCCCTACCACTGCATGCGGGATCATCTTCGCCCCTGGTGTCCGATCCCACGGCGGGACTCGAACGCTTCGGCAGTCCACCAGCCGACCGCAGGCGCTTGTCATGGCAGTCCTCGCACTCAGTACGGTGATCGCGACGTGCGGGCCGCAGTGCGCATCAGTGACGTCCTCTTTGTAGTCGACGGCACGCACCCACGCACCAGCGCGCCGGGGTAAGCGGTTCTCCCGGCCTAGAGTTTCAAGCGGCTTGAAGGTTTACGGTTGTCGCATGGGTGGGTTGCGTATCTCTGAAGTGGCGGAGCGGACCGGGTTGCCGGCGAGCACGATCCGGTACTACGAATCGGCTGGCCTGATCGAGCCTGCTGAGCGTGGTTCGAACGGGTACCGGATGTACGGCGACGTCGAGGTGGAGCGGTTGTCGTTCATCGCGGGTGCGAAGCGATTGAACCTCGGCCTCACCGAGGTCCGCCACCTGGTCGCTGCACGCGAGTCCGACCTGTGCGAGCACGTCCAACGCGACATGCGGGCCGTCGTCGCAACCCGGTTGGCCGAAACGCGGGCGCAGATCGCTGAGCTCGTGCGCCTGTCCGACGAGCTCCAGCGCGCTGAAGATCGCCTGTCACAGCCTGCGACTGGGGGCGTCTGCTCGGACGCTTGCGCATGCTCGGTGATCACGGGAGACGAGGCACTGCAGCCGCCCGCCGGTGCTACGGTGCTGTCGGTCCTGAACCGCTGAACGCGGCTTCACCGTCGCGCCTCCGCGTCGGCTGAATCTCGACGTCGACCCGGGTCGCCGGAAGCCGACACGCTTTCGCTCGGCGCCGACGAACGAGAAGCACCGTCACGACGATTCCCGCGAGCACGGCGACCGCCAGGAGTCCGGGGATCCAGTACGCGCCGAGGAGGGATGCCGCGCCGATGCTGCCGACGATCGCCAGCAGCGGCCCGGCGCAGCATGCCGCACAAGCGAGGACCACAGCACTGATGACTGCGACTGTCGACGCGGTCGATTTCTTGTCCCGCGTCATGCCGCACCCGAGGCCGTCAGTCCGGCATCGCGTGTTGCGGACGCGACGAGTGCCTCGAGCACGGCGGCGTGCTGCTCGGGCACGGTGACCCGCATTGTGAGCGCGTCCACGTCGGACTCGAACTCGAAGGTGAAGAAGGAGCAGCACGACGACTCACGTACGGCAAGGTCGCGGGCGGCCGTTTCGCTCGCCGGATCGAGCGTGAGCTCGGCACGAGTGGCACCCACCAGGTGCACACCGCGGAGACTGCCCGCGAACAGGGCGCTGAACTCCCGTTCGCGGAGCGGCTGCTCGACGGTGGGGAGCGTGCAAGCGGTTGGAGCCCAATCAAGTTCGGTCATGGCGTCGACGCTAAAGCTTCAACCGGCTTGAAGGTCAAGCGTTCTCTAGGCTGGTCGGATGCAGCGACTCGTGAACTGGTGGGACCGGCACCAAGTCGCCCTCTACGTCGCCGCGATCTTCTTCGGCGGCGTGTTCGGCATCCTGGCGCCCGCCGCTGCCCCCGTGCTCACGGCCGCAACGAACCCGGTGCTTGCAGTACTGCTGTTCGCGACGTTTCTCGGCGTCCCGCTGATCGAGGTCGGCCGATCGTTCCGAGATCTTCGGTTCCTCGGAACCGTGCTCGTCGTGAACTTCGTCATCGTCCCCCTGGTCGTCTGGGGGCTGTCCCGGTTCGTGGCCAATGATCGCGGGCTGTTGATCGGCGTGCTCCTCGTGTTGCTCACCCCGTGCGTGGACTACGTAATCGTGTTCACCGGACTGGCCGGCGGGGCGAAGGCGCGCCTGCTCGCCGCGACCCCGCTGTTGATGCTGTTGCAGATCCTCCTGCTCCCGGCGTACCTGTGGCTCTTCGCTGGTGGCGAGGCCGTCGCGCACATCGAGCTCGAGCCGTTCATCGAGGCATTCCTGGTCATCATCGTCATCCCGCTGGTCGCGGCCGCGATCGTACAAGCCGTCGCCCGCCGGCACCGCGCCGGGCTCGCGATCGAACATGTCATGGCCGGCGCGATGGTGCCGCTGATGATGCTCACCCTCGCGGTCGTGATCGGATCCCAGATCGCAGCCGTCGGCAGCGAAGCCCTCACCCTCCTGCGGGTCGTTCCCCTCTACGTCGCGTTCCTCGTCGTCATGCCCATGGTCGGGCTTGCGGCCGGTCGCCTGACCGGGCTCGAGGTTCCCGAAACGCGTGCCGTGATCTTCAGCAGCGCCACCCGAAACTCGCTCGTCGTGCTCCCACTCGCACTCGCCCTACCCGCCGAGCTCGCAATCGCGCCACTCGCCGTCGTAACCCAGACCCTCATCGAACTGGTCGGCATGATCGTCTTCGTTCGCCTAGTACCGAGGCTCGTCCCGAACAACGGCAGCGCGAACATGTCGCGCTGAGGGATTCCTCGGGAACGACCTCCTCCTGCGGCTTCTGTCAGGATGCGAACAGCAGAGCGACCGATAACTACAGTCGGCGTCTCATCGAGATCGACTCCTGCCTCACAGTCGATGTACGGTCCGTACCCGCGATTCGGAGCGCCGCAAACCGGCCTGCGCGGTGGAGATCTAGGTCACTGAGGAGGCCGGACGCACTCCGCGCCTTGACCTCGTCTGCCCCGATGCAGGTCAAGAGCAGTTGCTCGTCGATCCGTGCCTTACCTCGCTCAACTCGAGCACGATTCTCGATCGCGGCCTCTGCGCTCAATCGCGCTCGGTGGCGCACAACATGCACGACGACCGCATGCACGAATTGTTGAAACTGCTGATCGTGCTCCCTTTGCCACAGGAGTATCTGTGCATTTCGGACGGCGGCAGCGACGTCCCGGCTCGTGAGCCGATCGGCATGTCGATTGCCATCGAGGACTAAGTCGACGGCACGCGCCCACATCACGTCTTCGGCGCTCACAAGCGGCAGACCCATCCGCTCTCGGCTCGCGACGTAGGCCTCGGCGAACTCGCGCATGCGAGCGTGGTGCTTCTGCATGTGGTTCGCGAGCGCGGTGCGGAACGCGGCGATTTGACGAAGTCTTTCTGGAAGACGTGTGTCACTGAAGAACGCCTCTGAGGCGCGCTCATCCGCACGCCTCGCAGCGGCGGTCGACGGGTGGATGCGCTTTGGCGGCAAGCCTGCGCGAGCGAGTGCCCGCTTGAGGCGCCTGGCGGCAGCGTTCGCCTCGAGTTCAGCTCGATATCGATCAGGGTCTGCACGACGCGCACGCTGAAGCTCAGCGCGATGTTCCTTGTGCTCTTCGGCCCAGGCCTGCTGCCGAGCTCGCGTTCCTTCGGGATCGGCGTCACGGCGGGCAGTCGCCCGCGCATTCACCTCGTCACGGTTCGCGGCGTAGTAGCGGTTGTAGTACACGCGGACTTTGTCACGGTTCGCATCGACCCATTCGCGTTGGTAGGCCCGCACCCGGTCAGGATGCTCCACACGCCAGACGCGAACGCGTTCGCGTGCCCGCGCCCGCGTTGCTTCCTCGCGCCGACGTCGCGCAGCAGCACGCCGCATGGACTCTCGGTTGAGCTCTCGCGCATGCTCGAGGTGCTCCTCGCGCCATCGCTGGTTCGAGGCCCGAACACGGTCACGGTTGGCCTCGACCCATCGCCGACGCGTCTCGGCGTGCTGCTCGGGGTGTTCGCGTCGATAGCGACGCGCCTGTTCGCGCTTCTGCTCGCGCCTCCGTCGACGCGCGGCCTCGTCCTCTGCCGGCGGGATGCTGGCCCCCGTTGGGCGCGCCGCCGAATCAGGCGTGGACGAGGCGCTCATCCGATCTAGCCGTTCGGTGGCGGCGCCAGCTCAATGACGAGCGCCAACAGCGCCGAGCGGTACCCGGTCGGATCTGTGATTGTCTGAGTGATCGCTTCACGGAGATGATCCGACTCGTCTGGGTCGAGCTCATCGACAGCCTGCAGACAATACTCGACGTCATCCTGGATTCGATAGGCGCCGTCGGTCACGGTCACCTCGGGCAGGTAGAAGAGAGCCGCGAGGGCGGTGCGACCGAGCAGATCGTCGAATTGCTCCTGCGAGCGCGTCATGGCTGGCCTTCCTGTCGGCGGGCTGGTCGACGACCAGCATGCCGCGAAAGAGAGGTGCGCCATCGGCACCGTGCCGAGCGAGCGAGTTCAGTGCTGAATTGCCGGATCCGGCCGCCGCACGCCAGCCTCGGCTTCTGCCTCAAGTTCGAGCATGGCGAGGATGCGACGCGAACGCGCCTCTCGAGCTCGCAGACGCAGCAGGCGAATAGCCGTCACCGGCCCCGCGACGAGGAACTTGCACGCATTCCAGACGCACAGCAACGCGAGTGCGCTGAACCAGCCGCCGTCCTCAGCCATCCCAGCGAACGCGGCCGCGAAGAGCCCGTAGGGCACGGCGAGCAGCATCGCCGGCAGGCCCCACTTCAGTCCGCGCCGCGTGTGCAGCGCATCCAGCAGGCGGCTGGTCGGCATGAAGCGACGAACGAACATTCCGGTACGGACGCTGACGGCCCAGACGAATGCGAACATGCGGCTGCTCTCCGATCGGTCGGCAGCGGGAACCTGGAGAGACGGCCTAAGCGGCGTCGTGCCGTCACATCGGTGTCGGCGAACACATTGAATGCTGCTTGGTCAGCACTCTAGACCCGGCCCCCGACGTGCGGAATGGCAAGGTTGACGTTCGGCACTCGGTCAGCAGCGGCGCGATTCACCTCGTCCGCGATGCGGCGCGCTGATTCGAGGGCGGCTCGCGCCCGAGTGGCATCCGCCTTCTGCACGTCGGATGCCGGTCGGCCGTCGCCGAGCGGACGGCCGTCGGTGATGCCGTACCGATCGCGGTACGCCGCGACGACGGCGAGGTGTCGCCGCCATGATGAACCCGCGACCCCAAGCGGCGGCGGGCCGAAATGGCGTAGCCAAGCAGCCTGCGATTCGATCGCGCGCTCCGTCAGCATGACGGCACGCGCCTCGATGAGCTCGGCGCGCTCGCGCAAGGCGCTCGCGTCTTCGGAGTCCATCGGGCCGGCAGCGACAGGGATCAGGCCTGCGACGAAGCGCGACCGACCTTGCGGAGCGACGACATCACGGGCTCGATGCACGCGCGCCCGAAGCACCGCCGCGATATCCGCGGCATCCTCGAATCCGCGCACTTTGACCGCCGTCGCCAGGACTCCCGAGACATCCGCGCCGCTTGCCTCAGCCCTCCGCAGTTCTGCGCAGAGCGGGCCGAACGCGTCCGAAACGACAACGCCGTACGCCTGCGCCTCGCTGAGTCCGACGCTCCGCACGAGAGACGTCCACCGCGCATGCTGTGCGGCAGCCGCGATCGTCTCGTACTCTGCCGCGACCTGCGCGATCGAGCCCACTCGCTCCTGCTCGCCTACCAGCGCCTCGTGCGCAGACGGCTCTGCGCCGACATGACGCAGCACGCCGACGAGCACCGACTGCGCGGTCGCATCGACGTCATCACGTGGCCGGATACCGGTGTGCGCGACGTCCGGCCGGTCGAGCGCGACATAGGCGGTGTTCTCGTGGCGGCCCCGCGTCATCGCGACGTAGAGGTTCTCACGGGTCATGCCGCGCGCGACGACGACGTGCGCGGTGTCGGTCGTGAGTCCTTGCGCACGATGTGCGGTGACGGCGTATCCGAGTTCGACATGGTGCCGCACGTATGCCGCCGGCAGCCGCGCGCTACTCCCCCGGCGGCTCCCGCTGGGTCGAACCTCGATCGCCCCGCTTCGGTGCACCGCGAGCACGGTCCACCGATCACCGTTGCGCACCCATGCGTGACCGACATGCAGACGACGATCGTTGCGGCGGGTGATGATCGTGTCGCCGACCGAGACGCGAGTGCCGTCGTGCAGCGCGAGCTCGCGCATTGCGTCCACACGCCCGTCGACGATCGAGTCCGTCCGCGCGCGCTCGTTCAGCGCCGCAACCGCTTCGTGCGAGTCGCTCACCAGCACGCTCATCCGCCCGGCACGAGTGTCGGCGCGCCACGCCAGGTATGCGGCGTCCGCCATCGCTTCGCTATCGCCATCCTTGACCCGATCGTGCGCGAGATAGGTCTCGATGGATGCCTCGTCACCGCGTCGCAGACCGAGCGATGCCGCCTTCTCCCAGTCGTGCACAAATCTATGGATATCGACGAGCTCGGCAACGTCTGCGTGATCGCGCGCAAGCATGGCGAAGGCGCCTCCTGCCTCGACCGACTGCAGTTGCGCGTGGTCGCCGACGAGGAGCACCTTCGCGCCAACTGCTTCGGCGAGCGCGCTCACTCGATCCAGAGCAAGGGTTCCGGCGAGGGATGCCTCGTCGACGATCACGAGCTGCCCGCGGCCGAAGGCGGTGCCGCTCGTGAGATGGTTTTGCCACCACTTCGCCAGGTTCTCGGTCTGGATGCCGAGGTCCCCGGCGAGCACGTGGGCGGCAGCCGCCGATGGCGCGAGCCCAACAACGGATCCGGGACCGTGCTCGATCTCCCATGCACGCCGGAGGGCAGCCATGGCGGTGGTCTTGCCGGCGCCGGCCGGGCCTACGAGCACGTCGAGCACACGACCGGAACTCGAGATGGATACGAGGGCTGCAACCTGATCGTTGGCAAGCCTGCGGTCTCTGCCCGCCCGGTGTTGGTCACCCACGTGGAGCGCGGTGAATGACACCGTGGGGCCCGATGCATCCGTCGCCCGTTCTCGAAGCCGTACCTCTGCGTCGAGAAGTTCATGCGAGGTGAATACGGTCGAGTGCTTCGGCCGGAAGACCGACGTGCCATCCTCGCGTCGAAACGCGGCCGGGCTGGTCGTGAGCTCCGCCGGAGTGAGTTGCAACGATGCGTGCTCCGCGGCCTCGACGACGAGTCCGGTCACAACCTCACGATCGGATGGTGTCGCGAATCGGAAGTGCATGGTCTGACGTGCGGCTTCGGCCGTGAGGTTCCAGTGCCGCCAGGTTGCACGCTTCTCGCTGACGGCGTGCATGACCTGCACGCCGAGCGTTGCGATCGTGTCAAGCGTCACGTCTGCAGCGGTCACCACGCGCGGCGAGGTGGACGCGGATGCTCGGCGCGCCCACGCCGTTGCATCCTCGCCGAGCGCCGCTGTTGCGCGCGCACGCCAGTCCCTCGTGAGTTCGGCGAGCGAGCGCACATGCTTCTCGGGACGCGTCGCCAGAGTGGCCTGTGCGCGAAGGCGCACGATGGTCGCGCGACCAGGGCGATGACCGTGCGCAGCGGTGTAATCAGCGATGAGGCGATCGGCCTCCGCCCCGATGCGCCGTGACCGTATCGAGAACTCGAGCACGAGCGACTCGGGCACTGATGCAATCGCCCACACCGGGTTGCGATCGCGCCCACGCTCGCGGCGTTCCCACCCGACGCCGAGGTCGCGCGTAAGGGCGTCGGCGAGCCACGCCTCATGCAGCTCGGACATGGCCACGATGGCATCATGGAGCGGCCGTCCGTCCAGAGAGCGCCACTTGCCGTCGAGCACGGTCCGCACCTTGTTGCTCACCACGACGTGCGTATGCAGGTGGGGATCGCCCGCGCGGCTGTCGAAGTGGTCGAACGCCGTTGCGATGAGCCCCGTCACCGCGACCTGTGCGACGGCGCCGTCGGCTGCGGCGACACCGGTCCTGGTCGCCGCGACCTCTCGTTCCATGTAGTCGACGACGCGTTCGACCGCCTGGTGGTGAGCTCGTGCGATGATCGTCTGCGTCGCGGCATCCGAAATGCCCCAGAGCACGCTCGCCGATTTGGGCATCGAGAAGGTGATGTCGAAGCCGGCAACCGCACGCCTGCTCTCTGCGTACTGCGGGAACGCCCGGCCGAGCGGCTCTCGCGTGACTGGGTCCGACCCTTGGCCGATCAGGAATTGCAGGTGCTCCTCAGTGACTGGATCGCCCGCGGCGAGCGCGCCGTCGGCCAAACTCCCGACACCTGAGCCGATCCAAGAGCCCGGCGGCGTGCCCTTTGCTTCGTAGTACCGGGTCAGCGGGGTGGCGAGTGAACGATTGCCATCGGCTGCCGCAACGGTGCGAAGCAGGTAGCGGTATCCCTGTCCTGCGCTCATCACCCGCATCGAGACCGTCACCCGCACCCACCTCCGATCACGCGAGCAAGGTGCGCGCCCTCGATCTGCAAGAGGCGTGGCAAGCCGTCGATTGTGAGTCGCGGTGGGCAGATGCGCTTATCGACCCAGGGCATGGAGGGTTGGCGTGTCAGTAGGCGCGATCTAGAATTCGAACATTCATTCGAATGAGGGAGGCGCGATGATCGCGACGCACACGTCAGAGCCTGTTGTCGTTTGGCTCGACGAGGCCGGAGCCCCGACCCGTCTCGTCTTCCGCAATCTCGGGTACCGAGTCATCGATACCCCTACCCGGCTGCCGCATGACGCATGGTTGTCGTGCGGTTCAGACCACTCAGGGGCGTTGCCTGACCGGTCCCCACTCGGGTGGCGGGTCACTGGCCGCTCGTCGCACGACGAGATACTCGTCTTCGATCTCCGGCTCCAGCCGACGGGCTGGATCGTCGAGAACGTGTTCGCGTAACACCCGTGGGAACGAACAGACGCTATCCAGACCTCCCCGACGAACGCCGCGACGCGATCGCCCTCGAGATAGCCAAGCAGGGCTCGCCCGTTTCGTTGACGACGAGCGAGGTACGCGCCACCGGGCGCCGCACGGAACCGCCAGCGCCCATTCCGGTTGTGGCCAACGTGCGGTATCGCGTGATCTACGAAGAGCCTCGGCTCGTGCAAGCCGAGGCGATCGCCTGGACCCGCGGCGCGGTGCTCATTCGATATGCGGAGCCGGAGGCGCAGGGCGATCGGTACGTGTGGGTGTACGCGAGCGCGGTGCGGCGGCACACTTGAGCTCTCCCGGGCATCCCGCACTCTTCGATCGTGGATCCTTGTCGCCTGGCCCGAAACTCTTGCGACCGGGCATTGGAGCGACCTGCATCGGAGGGATCCGATCTGCGCTAAGCCGTCGACGGATCTTCAAATGGAAGTCGTGCGACGATAGAGGGCGTTATTCAGCCTGTGCGCGGCCTAAACCGGCCAAGCGTCGATGAGCTTCTGGCAGTAACTTCGTGGGCCGTTCTTCGGTTCGTCGAGCACGGCGCCCTGAGCACGCCCTCGCTACGGCGACGCTGCGCGCAGGCGCATGTTGCTAGTCCGCGGGAGCGATCGCCGCGGAGAAGGGGAGCCCCCTCATCACCGACTCCGCGTACGCCCAATCAGGGTCGCCGTCCCTGGCCGGCAGGCGAATGGTCGTATGCTTCATCCGCTCCAGGGTCCATTTGAAGCCGTAGGTGAACCGGGGGCGCTCATGCTTAATGGCGGTAGCTGCGAAAAGCAGTGCCCACTTCGAGAGCTCGGTCCTGGGCACCAAGATGTTCACGTCGTCGCACGCGAAGTATGGCTCGTCCTGGTAGAACGCGAATCCGACGGAGTTTCCGTTGTAAACGACCGTCAACGTTCCAGCGGGGGCGTTGGGTTCCAAGTCACACATGTCGGTGACGCCGTTTCGATGCTCGGATGCGCCAATGAAGCGGGTAGTGCCAGGTCGACGGTCGGCTTTGGTAACGCGCTTACCCTTTCTTACCTCGAAGAGGTCTTCGATAGTGAAGTCGTTCCACTGCACGGGAGGAGTCAATTCCACGTGCCCTTCGAGGCTCCGTTGCAAGCCGGCGGTTGTCGGAATCTCGCCATCGTTGACCCACGCAGGAACGCTCGCAGGGACTTCAATCGTCCGCAGCGTGCGATTCGCCTCGCGACCGAACGCGGTGTATCGAAACGCATTGTGTCTGATGCACATGGCGTAAAAGAGCCGGTGGAGCAGAGGCATCGACGGGTCTCTGGGCGAGAGCACCGCGACGTTCTGCGCCGTGTAGAAGGGGCGCTGCTGTACGTATGTCGAAAGGAGGCGTGAGCCACCGAGGGCAACGGTAAGGGAGCCAGCGAGGTAGAGCTTGACCGAGGCGGGCAGCGGTGCGACGTATCCTGATACGCCACTATGACCTGCCAGTCCACCCTTGCGTCCGACGAACGCGATGCCCGACGACTTATGCGTGCGCGTGAGCTTATTCATATCGAGCTTGTTCCCATACTCGACGTCAAACAGGTCGTCGATGGTGGTCACTCTTCATCCTCCGCGTTGTCGCCGTGGCCCAGTGTGAAGAGCGCGTAGTCGAGAAGAACGCGTTCGAAGTCCTCCTCGGTCAATGTGGAGTAGTCCGTCTCCATGTAGGCTTCAGCAACCCATTCATCCGTGGCCGTCACCTTGTGCATGACGGACTCGCCGGCGTGCACCTCGCGATTGCGCCAAGACTCAATCCAGCGATCACGAATCTGGGCCCACGCGTGGTTCTTATCAACCCGGCCAAGATTCTTGACCTTCACAAAGCCATCGTTTCGCCAGTAGCCGAACCACGTCTTGCGGTCGGAGACTTTGTGAGGTTTGTGCGCCGTGTAGACCATGATGCACGTCACGACACCGACCGGCGAGAAGACCTCGGGCGGCATCGACATCACCGCCTCGAGCGTGTGGTGCTTGAGCAACTCGTTCTTTTCTCCGGAGGGTGCAGTCGCGCACGAGACCGGAACGATGGCGACTCCAATGCCGCCCTCCGCGAGCATGTCCAGCATGTTGCGCACGAAGCGAAGTTCGGACAGGTCCTGCTTGGACTTCGCGTACGGGGGGTTGATGAGGCCGACGGTCGGCTGCATCGGCTTGCCGTCGAGGCCCTTGTGCTTCTTGACTGCGGCGATGTTCGGGGAGTCGAAGCACGAACCCTGGTAGAGGTTCGCCTTGCCGTCGCCGCGGAGAATCATGTTGGAGGCGGCGAGGGCGTACATCGTGGGTTGCTGTTCAATCCCAACGAGGCGCTCGGCCTTGATGGATGCTATTTCGGCGTCGGTCGTCGCAGTCTTGGTCATCTGCATCATCGCTGAAATGAGGAAGCCACCCGTACCTGCACAGGGGTCTACAACGACGCTGTGCCGATTCACGTTCGCGATGAGCGCAAATAGCTCCGTGACGTGGCGCGGCGTGAGGACGATGCCGAGACCCTTGCCGTCGCCGCCTGTATAACGCAGGAACTCGCCGTAGAACTGCCCGACCACATCGAAGTCGTGGTAAATGGTCATGAAGGGCAGGACGTGCTCCGCGAGCATCGTCACAATCTGATTTAGTAGGCCCTTCGGATATGCCGTCGTCGCCTTCCCGAGCTCGGGCTGCACCTGAATGGTCGTGAACGGCTGCACCAAGTTGGCGACCTTCGCCTTCGGCAACTCCTTGTCGGTCATCTGACGACGGATGGCATCCATCCACGCGCTCGGCAAGTCCTTCGCGGGGTACGCCTGGTAGGTATCGGCGAATACCTGATCTCGAAGCGCGATGAGCGTGCCCGCGACCGCGAGCGGCTTCTCCTGCTCAGTCATCTCGGCCTCGTCGCGCATGAAAACGTGGAGTTCCTGCGAGAATTGGATGAGATCGCGCTCTCGTTGACGCTGCACGGTCGGGTCGAACGACGCGGCCGCGATGAGGTCGCTGAGCGGCACGAGTTCATCGATGTCGGCACCAGTCGGCGCGACGAGCCGACGGTGCTCAGACGAGCCCTTCGGGATGAGGAAGAACGACGACTGGGAGGCTTGCGGGGTGCCGGACACGGCAATCGCGACGACGGTGTACATTGCGCTCAGGTGTCGCGCGTAATGCAGCACGCCGTCAACCGCGTAGTCCACGGGCCGGTCGAGATTGTCGCTCTCGTGCTTGGAGATATCCGCCTTGCATTCGACGAGTACGACGATATCGGGCGTCGCCGGGGCAGTGACGATGAATTCCGGATAACCGGCGCTCTTGCCAGTGCCCTTCTTTGACGCCTTCGAGAGCGCCGAGCGGATCGCAACGTTGACGCTCTGCTGCTTCTCGACCAAGATGCCCTGCTCGTCTTCGTAATACCCCAGCTCACGCATTCGGTCGCCAACCATGTCCTCCGTGATGCGCTCATTCGCCATGAAATGAACGTAGCGGTTCTGGGCATGCTCAAAATGCACGGACGCCCCAGTCGAGAGCGCCGCGCCCACGACAATGGATGCGGCAGAGTGTGAACGAGGGGAGTTTGATGACTGTTGAGGAGTACGTCTCGGAGGATGGGCACGGTCCGTACGGGATGTGGCACGTGAGGGACCTCCTGCCGCCTGTCGTGGCAGACATCCGCCTCGTTCTCGTCTTCGAGTCGCCCTACGTAGACGAAGTGGCAGCTGGTATCCCCGTCGTCGGCCACGCCGGCCAACTCGCACTCGATTATCTACTGAGTTCGAAGGCAAACGGGCGGAGTCTCGGGCGCGTCGTGGCTGCTCAGCACGCCGCGGGCAACTCGCGGATCGCGATTCTCAACACCTGCAACGTCCCGCTCGCCTCGGTCTCCGACCCCGACGAGACGGGACTGGATGGGGACGATTGGAAGCTCCTCGAGAGCGTCCGCACGTCCGATGCGCAAACGGCAATGACCATGGTGCGCCCGGAAGCCAAGGCCGTCGGTCGCGTGCTGATGACCAGCCTCGAACGTCGCGTGAACAACCTTTACCTCGCGCCGGACGCGACGCTCGTAGCCAGCGGAGTGTGCGCTCGACGCTTCCTGCGGTCGTTCAAGCCGACGTCTGGTCATGTGCCGCTGACCGTGCCGCACCCATCGCGTCGCCAGTGGCAGAACGACCCGAACAGCCCCCATCTGCGGGAGGTCCGCACGCTCTTCCGGAAGTACTTGTAGCGAAGTGGAGCGACCGTTGGGATGACCGAGAAACGCACCGCGGCCGCTCGGTGAAGGGCATCAACGCGAAATCAATCGGCATTCTCAGTTATGTTTCGGGCTCACCCAAACGCCCAGCCACGCTGAAACACATGCACGCCAGGCGTTGGGATCAACGTTCCAGGTGAACGTGTGGTCGGCACCAAACAAACTGACCTCGACTGCCGGATTGAGGCGAGCGAATTCGTGCGCTGCGTCAACCGGAGCGGAGGTATCTGCTGTGCCATGGAGCAGCAGGATCGGAAGGGCGACGTACGCCGGGCCGGCGATCTGATTGAAGGCTCCAGTCACAACCGGCGCCGCGAGCCCGGCGAACCTCGACAGAGCCGGCAAATCCAGCCAAGGCACGGCGAGCACTCCGACCCATCCCGGCATGCCAGTGTGAACACAGTTGGCTTTGATCGTCTCGATCCAATCGAGCACCGGCGACTCGAGCACGATGCCTGCCAGATGTTTACGCACCCCAGATCGCGAAGCGAGTTGGAGGGCGATCGCGCCACCCATCGACCAGCCAAAGAGGATGATCCGGCGAGCACCCTGATCAAGGGCGTATTGCACGGCGGATTCGACGTCATCGGTCTCCAGTGCTCCCAGAGTTGAACGCCCGCTGCCGACCTGAGGTCCTTCTCCATCGTTACGGAAGGACACGACGAGCGACGTCAGCCCCACATCCGTAGCGACCTGAACACCCCGGAGTGTGCCGGCACGAGGACTTCCGAGACCGTGGATATGAATCGCCCAGTCCCCCGATGCCTGCTGTTGCGGCACGATTACCCAGGCAGGCGCAGGGCCAACCGGCGTGCGAATCTCCACGTCGCGCGCGTGCAGTCCAGCATCCGCCGGCGTCCGGAAGTAGATGCCGCTCCACGAGGCACGCGCCCCAGGCACAAGCGAGGGCGGCACGTCCGGTTGCTCGACGTCCCGACCTACGAGGCCCGCACCAAGGTCAATGACTCGAGGGCCGAGTCTCACCCAGTCCCCGGACTCGAGAATCAGGTTGAACTGGCCGACGACTTCCGTCTTCGGCGTACGAGCGAGAATGACCATGGGCGTCTCTCCCGACTCATCCAGACCTCGAACAACGAGGTCGAACATGCGTGGTCCCGCTGGCGCCGTCACGCGCCGCGCGATGACGTACCCGAGGCCGACGAACGCGAGGCTGACCGCCGCGAGCGCACCGAGCACAGCGCGAACCGACCTCACTGCCGCACCCGCGTCGATGTGGCCGCGTCTGGTGTTGCACCCTCGCCGACCAGATGGCGCTCAGCATCCTCGAGAGCTTCAAGATCCGCGCCCCTGACAACGAAGGCGACCCGAATGTCGATCATCGCGTCGCGGATCTCCACCACCTGACGGTGCAACAGCGTCTCGGGGTCATCCGCATCGAAAACGGCCTCCGCGTTGCGACTGATACCCGGGTGGACGTCGGATGCGGCCTGCCAGACGGACGCCAACCGGGCTGCGAGTGCCCGCGTGGTGCGTTCGCGTCGGCGAGCTCGGACCGCCCGAGCGAACGGCTGCCCGGCGAACCCGCTGCATAGGAGCAGGAAGGTAAGCAGATACAGCGGGCCATAGAGCACGGCCGCGGTGCTCATCAGGTCCGTGTTGCCAGCGAGATGCGCGACATCCATGACGATGATGTCGATGGTCAGTGAGATGCCGAACCCACAGCCCGCAACCAAGAGCGCCGGCGGCAGCGCCAAGATGCCCTGGCTGACGCGAACCTGCTCGGAGGCCACCACGGCCATCGCTCCGAGCACGACCGCGTAGTACGTGAAATGGATCATTGAATAGACCGCCGCGGCGGGTTGCTGACCAAGGTCGAGCATGAAGTTCGTCGTGGTCGCACCACGCTCGATCAGGAGGAACGCTATCGAAGCGCTGAAGACGGCCGCGCCGAACACAACGCGACTGAGCGCAATCCGCACGGCTCGGGGCGGGTGATCCGCTGCCTTCATGACGCCGCGGCCGAGCAGGAAGACCCCGGTCATCAACGCGAGGTCGGCGACCAGCGTAACAGCGTTCGATCCCCCCGCCGCAGCGTCGAGCGTGAGATACACGGGATCGATGTTGAGCGTCATAGAAATCGCGATCGTCACCGCGGCCCAAGTGATGGTGCGCTCCACGCGTCCGCGACGCAGCACGAGCAGCGCGAGGACGAGCAGCCACATGAGGCTGGCGACAATGACGGACGTCACCCGAAGATCTCCACGAATCGAGAATCGTGCGTCATCGAGAGCCGGATGGCGGCAGCGAGGTGATCGGCCAGCGATTCGGCCGCGACCTCATGGGGTTCGTTGAGATTCTGTCGCCGCAGCAGTCGTCGTCGGGTGGCCGGCGGGATGTCAGGCAGCAGGAAGTCGGGCACGCGAAGCTCTTCGCCATCGATGTGGCCGAGGATGAGGTGGGCGATCTCGTGGAGCACGAACTGCTGGCGGTGCAGCTGCGACTCCGTCGGGGCATGGAAGATGAGGTCCTCGGTTTCGAGCTCGACAAGTAAGGCACAGAGGCTCGCCTCATGGCCGAGCTCTTCCAGTTCGACGATGCGGATGCTGCGTCCGCGGCGCTTCTCGATGACCTCGACCAGCGAATCAAACGAGAACGCTTCCCCGAGCGCGAGCCCATGCATTGCCGTCGACACCGCGACTGCGCTGTTCACGTGTCCTTCTCCCTCCGGATCTGGGTTGGGCCAGGATCCGCGACGTTCGGGCGCCGCTGGTCACGAACGGGTGATCTCCTCATCGAGATATCTGCTGATGGCATGGAGCGCATCGGGCGAGATGTCGCCCAATGTACGGGCGGCGTACGCCTTGACGCGCGCAGCACGCATGGATCGCACGAGGTCGAGCTGTGCGCTCACTCGTTCCGGCGTGACCGCGCCGTCGTCGCCAGCAAGGAACTCGGCATCCACGTCGAAGTATGCGGCAAGCCCTTCATAGAGGCGGCGGTCTTGCACCCATCGATGGCCGTTGACCATGTACGTCCAGCGGGAGCGCGAAAGCTTCGTTCCGCGCTCGCTCAGGAATGCCGCGATCTGTGAATAGGTCGGCTCCGCGCCCGTCTCGGCTATCGCGACGTCGATGAGCAACCGCAGGCGGTTCGCCAGATTCTCCGCCGATTGGCGGTTCTCGACGTCAGCCATGCTTTTCAGCCCCTCTTCCTTCGGGTCAGGCAGGGTCAGGTGTTGCCGCTCATCCAAATTGAGCATTCTTCAATGTACCAATTGAGCATGCTCAAGACAAGGGTTGCGCATGCTCAATCGAGCGTGGTAGACCGAACATCGACGGACTGTTGAGCATGCTCAATGAAGGGAGTTTCTTGCACAGTGCATACATCGCGCATGTCTTCGCCAGCAGGGCCCGCGTCGACGACATGACCGCTCCAACGCGCCGGGGGTGACCCCGTGCGCGATCAGCACACCTCTGCGATAGCCGCCCATCCGCGCGGCCCTCGCTCCGGAAGGTGGTCGTCGTGTCGTCGATTCCAGGCCAGCGCGTCGAACGCGACGCCAAGATCGCTGAGCTTCACGAACGCCTGACCGTTGCCGTCGAACAGCTCGTGTCTGGCGACGCTTGGGTCAAGGCGATCGAGTTCGCAGCGCGCTTTCGTCGACGGTCGTTCAACAACGTGCTGCTCATCCACGTACAGCACGCCGCCGCCTACCAGCTCGGAACAGTGCCCGAGCCTGCCCCGACCTTCGTCGCGGGCTTCAAGCAATGGCAGGCGCTCGGGCGACGCGTGACCGCGGGCCAACACGGGTACGCGATCCTCGCGCCGCTGACCGCGAGATTCGCGACCGCCGACCCGGCCGATCCGGGCGCGTGGCACAGGCTCGCGTCAGCTGAGCGCCCCAGAGCTGGCGAAGTGGTCCGACCGAAGCTCGTCGGCGTTCGACCCACCTACGTCTGGGATGTCTCGCAAACCGACGGGCGGCCACTCCCCCAGCGGCCTGCACCGAGGCTGCTCCGTGGCGAGGCACCAACGGGGTTGTGGGATGCTCTCGCCGCACTGGTTGATCGCGCCGGCTTCGTCCTGTCTTCGGCACCGGATGCCACCGCGCTCGGTGGCGCGAACGGGCTCACTAACTTCGCTGATCGCACCGTGCTCGTGCGCGCCGATCTCGAGCCGGCCGCGGCCGTCAAAACGCTGGCACACGAGCTGGCGCACCTCCAACTTCACGACCCGGTGGCGGCGCCACGCGGGATCGGACCGCTCGCAGGTACGAACCCCTCAGATGACGTCCCTCAGCATCGTGGGATCGCCGAGGTCGAGGCCGAATCGGTCGCGCTCATGATCGGCGCCGCGCACGGCATGGACACTTCGGTCTTCACGGTTCCATACGTGTCCGGGTGGGCCGACTCGGTGCCCGGGATCACGCCTGTCGAGGTCGTGCAGGCCACCGGCGAACGGGTACGACGCGCGGCAGGCGGCATCCTCGATGAGCTCCGAACGCCGCAGCTCGACGACGGCGATCCCGTCGCGCTCGGGCAGGTGCAGGTCGCCGCAGCTCGCTCGCTCGCTCCGACTGCGCCGCCGAACAGAGCGATGGACCGGATCAGCACGCGGGGGCTCGCATGAGGTTCGGCGAGGTTCTGCTCCTCACGAGCAGGCTGAGCCCGCGTGACGCCGCACGCGCGTTCGCGGATGCCGGCATACCGGTGTTCCCCTGCATCGCCGGAGGCAAGCGACCGCTGACGTTGGCCGGCTTCCATGATGCGACCGCCGATTCCGGGGTGGTCGCCGAATGGTGGTCGGCCTGGCCGAACGCGAACCTGGCGGTGCCGACTGGCGCACGGTCCGGTCTCGAAGTCGTCGACGTCGACGTCACGGACGAGCGATCTGGTTTCGACGCCTTCTCGGTGGCACAAGCGGCCGGCATTCTGGACGGCGAGTACGCACGAGTCCGCACCCCCTCAGGTGGGATGCACGTGTACTTCCCCAGTGCCATCGACCGGCCGCAACGCTGCTGGCAGTCAGCGACGGCTCACATCGATTTCCGCGGCGACGGCGGCTACGTCGTGGTCCCGCCCTCGTGCATCTCAATCGACACCGGTTGCGCCACGTACCGACTCTCCTCGCTCAGCTCAGGGGAGCCGCGCCCGGTCGACGCGGCCGCGCTTCGCTCGCTGATCGATCCGAACTCGGTACGACCGCGAAGGGATGTTGCGCAAGCCCCGCCGTCGGCAGCGCTACCCGGCACCGTGGACCGGCAGCGCCTCGCGGCGTGGGTGGCTCAGCTGCGGGAAGGCGAGCGGAATCACGGCCTGTTCTGGGCAGCATGCCGACTCGCCGAGGCAGGGCTCATGGCCGTCACAATCGAAGACGCGCTCGGTGCGGCCGCCTCGAGCGCGGGCCTCGCCGACGACGAGATCGCCATCACCATCCGGTCAGCCCAACGCCACGTCAGTCGGAGCTCGGCTGCGCAGGCCGTCTGGCAGGAACGCCCGGTGGTCGCAACGCGGATCAGCGAGTCATCATGCAGGCGATGACGCCGCGTTCCAATGATGTTCGGCTGGCGACGTTGACTGCGGTCGCCGGTACCGTCTTCATCGCCGCGGGTGCGTTCTGGCTCTCGTTCACTTCGCTCAGCGATCTCGCACGGCGTTCCGGAGTGGATGCCGGTCAGGCGTGGATGTGGCCGCTCATCGTCGACGGCATCATTGTGGTCGCGACGGTCGCAGCGGTCGCACTCACCGGCACCCGGGGCGCCTGGTATCCGTGGATGCTGCTGGTCGCGGGCGCCGGCATCTCGGTTGCCGCGAACGCGATTCATGCAGTCGTTGCGGAGACGACCGAGGTTCCGCTGGTGCTCGCGGCCTGCGTCGCATCCGTGCCGCCGATGGTGCTGTTGGCCATCACCCACCTGACGTCGGTGCTGATGGGTTCGAAGAGCAGCACCCAACCGGATACCCGGCACATCACGACATCGACAGCACCGGCGCGCGCTGTGGCGAAGGCGCGGCGTGCGCTCCCGCCTGCTGCTGCGACGTCGGCCCCCATCGCCATCCGCGACGATGCGTCATCGCTGCGGTCGCTCGGTTGGTCGAACGCGGCGATCGCGAAAAAACTCGGCGTGCACCCGTCCACGATCGGGCGTTGGCTGAGCGATCACGTCGGCGCACCTTCCTCGCAGACCGACACCCTAAGGGAAGGTGCGAGCGATGGATGAAGACGAGTTCGAGAAGTCTCGGGCGATGGGCGATCAGGCGGCCAGGAAGACTCTGACTCAGCCAGGTGTCAGAGAGGGTGATCTTCGTGAGCGCATTCGAGCTCTCGTCGACGCATCCCGATCCACGATCGGAACGGAACGTCTCGCGGGTGAACCGAACGGGTCCGACCAGCGGCCGGGAATCGTCTGGGTTCGTGCTTCAGATCTCTTGAACTCGAGCACTGGACGAGTCGCGAGTCGCGGCCTCGATCTCGAAGCGGATCTCGCGCGCCGCCTGCGCCGAGCACCGGCATCCACCCGGCGCGCGATCCGGGAGCGCGCTGCCAAGCTCCCTCCCCTCTCCGAGTTCGGCCGCTCCCCCGCGCCCGCCCAAGTTGCCCGCGCAGGCCTTGGACGGCGGTGAATCATGAGCATCCTGCTGACCGCGGCAACACGCACCGAACCGACAGGAGGTGCCGCGATGAACTGGAGCTCAACTCGGGAAGACGCCACGCAGGCGTTTCGCACGTCAGAAGGCCTGCGAACACTGCTTCGGCAGCTGCAGGAATCCGATGGCGATGCCTGGCGCACCGACCCCGAAGCATCCGCCCTCTTGCAATTCGCGGCGGAGAAGTATTCGGCGCTTGCGCGCAAGCACGGCCTCGATCCTTGGGAGGCAGCGTCGGCCGCGTTCGACGCAATGCGTGCGCCAGCGACGCTTCGCGCCGACGACCCGTGGGCACTCGTCACCCGTGCGGTGCAGGTGACCTGCATCGCCGAAGAGCGAGCGCAGGGGTTGCTCTGCTCAGTGCATCAGGCACGACGAGCGAAGGTGTCGGCCTTTCACGACGCCGAGCGATTCAGCGACCGCGAACACGAGTTGCCGGAGTACCACCCAGCGTTCCGCACCGAACCGGTCGACTTCGACCCGGACCACAGCAACCGCGAGGACGTAAGCGCCGCCGTTCGAGACGCGATCATGCTCTTCAGGCTTCTCGGCTGGCCTCGCGACCGCGCCAGCTCCGGCGTCGAGTATGTCTGTGGCCGCCTCGCCGATGCGCCGTCACGGGCATCTGCGTACGAATCGCTCCGACGAGATGCCTCAGCCCGCGCCCACCTGGATCTGCCCCAACGAGCCTGGCTCGCAATGCTCAAGGCGTTGCTCGGGTGCTGCGATCCGTTGCATCAGCACACGGTCGCCGGACGCGGCATCCTGTGGCGCCTGCTTGTCGGGGAGCCGCTTCGTGCGCTCCTACATGACGATGATCTGGTGACGGAGATCGTCGTCAATGCGCCGAGGGTGCTCTCATGACCGGCGGGCAGGGACACATCGAGCTTGATCGGTCGATCGAATCGATCCGCATTGGTGCGCGTCACCGCCACGACCTCGGCGACATCAAAGGACTCGCCGCCTCCATCGAGCGGCAGGGACTGTTGCAGCCGATCACCGTCACGCCGGATGGGGATCTGGTCTGCGGCGCGCGCCGCCTCGCTGCCCTTCGGCTGCTCGGGCTCCGACAGATCAGTGTCTGGGTGCGATCGGGGATCTCCGATGATCTCGCCCGGCTGCTCGCTGAACAAGACGACAACGCGCTGCACAAGTCCCTCGCGCCGACCGAGGCCGCTGCCCTGTACCGAGAGGTCAAGGAACTGCTCGCGGAGGATGCCCAGAGGCGACAGCAGGCGAGCCGGTTCCAAGCCGGCGGAGCTCACCCGGACGGTGCCGCACCGGGTGCGGCACCGAGTCCACGCGGGTCCGGGGATGCCCGCGCCCAGGCCGCCCAACTCGTCAGCGGCTCTCGCTCGTACAACACGCACGAACGCATCGGGCGGCTGCAGCAGATCGCGGATGACGAGACCGCACCGGCCGACGTCCGAGCAGATGCGAGGCGGGCCCTCGAAGCCATCGATGGCGGGGCGCCCGTGAAGCCCACGCTGCGCGCGCTGACGGAGCAGCTCGAAGGCACTGATGACCTCGACGAGGAGACGGAACTGCAGCAGCTCGCGCAGACGGCACTCACTCGGGTGAAGTCGGAGCCGCGGTCCAAGCGGCGCGGTCGTGTGTCGGCAGCGCGGGATGACGGCGAGCTCCTGAGACTTCCGGCTCGCGCATTCGTCCTGCAGTGGTCGGACCTGCACGAGTGGTGGCGGCGCTTCGATGCCGAAGAGGTGGCGGCAGCGCTGACCGACGAGCAGTGGGCCCAGTTCGAGGCGACGATCGAAGGATCAGTCGAGTTCGCCGAGTCGCTTCGCAACCTCCGACGTCGCGCCCTCGCCGCATCAGGATGACGCGGCTCTCCTCTCCGATGACTGAAGCCATCGAGGTCGAGGAGGAATCAGCTCGTGACATCCATGCGAAGCCGCAGCGCGTTGATCGCCCTCATCGGCGGCGCGACCATCCTGCTCGCGCTCATTGGCGTCGGACTCTTCGGTCTGCTTCGCGGTCCTGCCGCCGCACAGACGGCCGAGCTGCAGACGACCGCGGCGAGCTCGCGGCCGGCTCCGCGTGAGTCCGTGGCGACGCCAAATGCCGTTGCAGAAACCAAGGACGCCGGCCGGTTCGCGCGGAGCGTCGGCAGCGCGCTGTTCGGTTGGGACACTCGGGCCGACGGCGGTGCGAATGCATGGGCACAGCCACTCATCGACGCGAGCGATGGCGACGAGGCGAATGGCGTCGCGGCCGACGTGCGCTCGTATATCCCGGACGGCGCACTCTGGGACGAGTTGCGGACATACGGCACCCGCCAGCGACTTCGCATCGAGGTGATCGAAGTGCCCGATGCCTGGGCCGCCGCTCGGTCGCAAGCCTCGGCGTTGCAGCTGCGGCCCGGCGCATCCGCGTTCACGATCTCGGGAACCGCGGAGCGATACGGGACGTGGAAGGGCGCTCCAGTCGCAAGCGAACGCGCCGTGTCCTTCACGGTCTTCATCGATTGCCCGGACTCGCACCCATGCCGACTGCTTCGACTCTCCCGACCCGATGCGCCGCTGCAGTGAGGCCCGCGGATGCATCGCCTCGCCATCATCCTTCTCGTTCTGCTCTTTGCCGGCCCACCGGCAGCGCTCGTCGGCGTTGCCGCATTCGTCAACCCTGCAGCGCGCGCCTGCGCATCGGGTTCATTGATCATCGGAGATATCCCCGACTCACTGACGGCTACGACCCGATCCGGCCACACCATCGCTCTGAACAAGAGCCAGCTCGGCCACGCTGCGACGATCACGACGGTCGGCTCACAGACCGTCGGGGTCGGTCGCGACGGCGTGATCATCGCCATCATGGCCGCGCTCACCGAATCCGGTCTCAGGATGCTCGCGAATCCCAGCGCGCACCCCGAATCGGCTAGGTACCCCAATGACGGCAACGGCTCTGATCACGATTCACTCGGACTGTTCCAGATGCGACCGGCATCTGGATGGGGCAGCGTCGCGGAGCTGATGAACCCGGACTACCAAGCCCGCGCCTTCTACGGCGGTACGACTGGGCCGAACGCGGGCTCGCCACGGGGCCTGCTCGACGTCTTCGGTTGGCGGGAGCTCGACCGCGGTGCCGCGGCTCAGGCCGTCGAGGTCAGCGCCTTCCCAGATCGCTACCGCGAGTACGAACCGGTCGCCGAGTCGATCCTCACGGAGCTCACTCGCTCCGGCGGGCGTGCAGGCAGCGGCGCAGGGGCCGCTCCCCCACGCGTGCCGGAGACCACGCGGGTCGTGTTCCCCCTGCCGGATGGCACCTACACGGGCACCGACAGCTTCGGTTGGCGTGTCGACCCAGTCACCGGCGAGCGCCGCTTCCACGCCGGCAGCGACCTGGCGGCGCCTGCGGGCACGGCGATCCTGGCCGTGGCGGACGGCCGAGTTGTCTTCGCCGGTGAACGCGGAACGTACGGCGGGCTGATCGTGCTCGAGCACACCGTCGCCGGCCTGACGGTCGCCTCCTTCTACGCACACATGTACGACGAGGGCATCCACGTCGCCGTCGGAGACACCGTGGCGGCCGGCCAACACATCGGCGACGTCGGCTCAGCAGGCAAATCGACTGGCCCGCACCTGCACCTCGAGATCCACCCCGGCGGCCAGGGCGAGCCTGCCGTGGACGCCGTCGACTGGCTGTCAGACCATGGGGCAGCAGGTGTCGGTGACGCCGACCTCACGATCGCCGGATGCCGCCCCGAAAGGACCCACTGAAATGGACATCTTCCCCGACTTCGGCGCCGTTGGTGCCGCCACCGAGCTCCGCAGCATCATCGGCGCGCTCATGACCTACGTGCTGATCTTCGCCGTGCTCATGCTCATCATCAGCGCCGTGACGTGGGCGCTTGCATCGTCGAATGGCCATGTTCAGACCGCCGGTCGTGCTCGCATTGGGGTGTTGGTCGCTGCTGGCTCGGCAGCATTGGCCGGCTGCGGCATCGCGTGGGCGAACTTCCTACTCTCGGTCGGCTCAGGGATGTAACCGACCATGCGCTGCTGAAGGGCTGACTGATTGGCGGACGACGCGCTAACTGGCACGCGCGGAAACGACGCGTACTGGCGAGGGCTGTTGATGGCGCCGCCATCGGAGAAGCAGAACGCCTGGGCTGCACTTCGAATCCGGCAAGGGGCAGCAGCAGATTGGCCAGGCACCGGAACTTGTGCTCGCCGAGGCGATCGGTCAGCTCTAACCCCTCTTTGCGCGCTCAACTGCCCGGTAGCAATTGCGCACCTCACGGTGATTCCCAGTTTGAGAGTTGAGGAGCTCACCATGATCGACATCGACCCCAATGGCACCGGCCTGCCCGGCATCGACCAGCTCCGTGTCATCGTCGGCGCAGTCATGACCGTCGGCTTGATCCTCGCCGTGCTCGCGCTGATCGTCGCTGCAATCGTCTGGGGCTTCGGCGCGAACTCGTCGAATCCGCACCTGGCATCGCGGGGCAAGTCAGGCGTACTGATCGCGTGCGGCGCAGCGATCATCTGCGGAGCTGCGGTGACGCTGACGAACTTCTTCTGGAACGTCGGCCAAGCCATCTGATCGACAGCGGCATCCGCCGAGGGCAGGACGATGAGCATCTGCGACGTCCCAGTCATCGCCGAGGTCTGCACGAACGTCGGCGAGGGCACCGCGTCGCTCGTCACAGCGCCGTTCGACTGGCTGGCCTCGGCGATGGGCTCGGCCGCGGCATGGATGTTCGAAGCCGTCTGGACGGCGTTCGACACCACAACCCTCGTCGATGTCACCGACCCGACCTACCTGCAGGTCTTCAACGTCCTGTTCGGCGTCGCCGTATTCGTGACGCTGATCTTCTTCTTCTTGCAGCTGATCACCGGGCTCGTGCACCGCGACCCGACCGCGCTCCCCCGCGCCGGCCTCGGTCTGGCGAAATCGATCCTCGGATCGTTCGTGATCGTCGGCCTGACCGCGCTGCTGCTCGAGATCACTGACCAGCTCACGATCGGCATCGTTCAAGCCACCGGCAACACGATGGCGGGCATGGGTGACCGCATTGCCCTCCTTGCCAGCGGCCTCGCGACGATCAATATTGGGGCCCCGGGCGTGGGAGCGATCATCACGATCTTCCTGTCCGCCCTCGCGATCAGCGCCGCGGCGATCGTCTGGTTCTCCCTCCTGATTCGCAAGGCGCTCTTGCTGGTCGCGGTCGTATTCGGCCCGATCGCATTGGCCGGCGCGACCTGGGATGCCACGAAGGGATGGTTCGGCAAGTGGGTCGCGTTCATCGTGGCCCTCGTCCTGTCGAAGCTCGTGCTCGTCGTGATCTTCCTCGTTGCCATCGCCCAGGTAGCCGCCCCAATCGACGCGGATCTCGCCTCGATCAGCGACCCGATCGCCGGCATCGTGTTGATGTTCGTCGCCGCGTTCGCGCCCTACATCACCTACAAGTTCTTGAACTTCGTCGGATTCGACATGTATCACGCGATGTCCAGCGAGCAGGAGGCGAAGTCCGCACTGAATCGCCCGGTACCGGTGCCCAGCGGTCCAAGCCTCGACAACGCCAAGAAGGTGCTCGACGGCGGTCGCGGCGGCAGTGATGCCGGTGGCGCTGTACCCACAACGCCGACTGGTGCGACCGCTGGGCACGCCGGTGGCTCATCGCCCGCCTCGAGCGGTGGTGCTGCGTCGTCGGCGGGGGCAGGCGCCGCGGGAAGTGGCGCCTCGGCTGGAGCCGGCACAGCTGGGGCGTCAGGAGCAGGGGCAGCCGCTGGCCCGATCGGACTCGCTGCCGTCGCAGGCGCGCAGGTGGTCGGGGCAACGGCGAGCGCCGGTCATCGATTCGGTAGCTCCCTCGGTCAAGTCGGCGACGCGCATGCGGGTACCCCGGATGCGTCCGCAAGCGCAACGCCCACGGCATCCCTGCCACCTGCCCCGGAATCGCGCCCGCGGCCCACTGAACCGAGCCTGCCCATCACCCCGATGCCTCCGCGAAAGGATGCCTGACCATGCACACCGACACCGCCCTCTTCGGCACGAGGCTCGCCCCGGTGCAGTTCTCCCGGCTCACCAAACGGGGGGTGCTGCTCGGCCTGTCCATGCCACAGTTCGTCGCGTCGGGTACCGCACTGCTCACGCTCGTGAGCGCGCTCTACACGGCCGGGGCATCCGGCGTCGCCTGGACCTCGCCGATTTGGGGGCCCGCAGCACTCACCGCGGTGATCCCTATCGGCGGAAGGAAGCTCGTCGAATGGGTGCCCATCACGACCAAATGGATGCTTCGCGCTGCGCGCGGGCAGCTCACTTACCGGCGCAGGATCATGCGGCCCCGCCCGGTCGGCACGCTCGCGCTCCCCGGTGACGCGGCCGCGCTCCGCGAGTGGCAGGATCCAGAGTCAGGAGCGGTGATGATCCATGACCCGCACGAGCAGACCCTCACGGCGATCGTCTCGATCTCTCACCCGGCATTCGCCCTCGTCGACCCCGGCGAGCAGCACCGACGAGTGCAAGGGTGGGGTCGCGTGCTCGCCGGCGCGTGCCGCTCAGGTCGGCTCGCACGCATCCAGGTGAGCGAACGCACCCTCCCCGACTCCGGCACCGGACTCGCCGAATGGTGGGAACATCACGGCACCGACGACGACTCGTGGGCCGCGAACACCTATCGCGACCTCATCGAACGCGCCGGACCGGCCGGCGAGCGGCACGCCACCACGATCAGCCTCGCGCTCGACTTGAACGCCGCCTCGAGGCAGGTACGCGCGAACGGGGGCGGCATGCGCGGCGCGGCTACCGTGCTCCGACAGGAAATGACCGCGCTGTCCGGCGCCCTGCGCACCGCTGACCTCATCGTCGGCGGCTGGATCACCGCTCCGGAACTCGCGACAGCGCTGCGCTCGGCGTACGACCCCTCGATCGGCGTCGAGCTCGACCGCTACCCGGATGTCGGACGAGACCTCGCCACCGCCGGCCCAGTCGCTGTGACCGAATCGTGGGACCGCCTCCGCACGGACACGGCTTTCCACGCCGTCCTCTGGATCAGCGAGTGGCCACGGTCGCAGGTCTACCCCGGCTTCCTTGCACCGCTCGTCTTCACGAACGGCGTCCTTCGTACCCTTTCGCTGCACTACATTCCGGTGCGCGCCGATCAGGCGGCGCGAGACCTCCGGAAGAAGAAGACCGAGCTCATCAGCGACGCCCATCAGCGAAGCCGGGTCGGCCAGATCGAGGATGCCTCCGCAACAGCGGAGTACGGCGACGTCCTCCAGCAAGAAGCCGACCTCACCGCCGGCCACGGCGTGCTGCGCGTGACCGGGCTGATCTCGGTGTCGGCGTCCACCGTCGACGACCTCGACGCCGCTGTCGCAACGATCGAACAGGCTGCGATCCAGGCGTCATGCGAGGTGCGACGGCTGACCGGACAGCAAGCACAGGCGTTCTCCGCAGCAACACTCCCACTCTGCAGAAACGTCTAGGCCCGGAAGTTGATCCCCGAGCCCATCCAAGACAGATCGATAGGCGCGGCCGATCAGACCTGCTGAACGCATTCGGTTCAAATGCCTTCACCGACTTGAAGCAGCGCGGGAAGACAGAACTAACGCAGGCCATCCGAGAAGACGAGAGTCCTGCACACCTTCCGTGTGAAGCATCCCTGATTGGAGCCGAGCATGTACACCTTCGAACGTGATGAGCCGTCGACGCGGTGGATCAGCGTCGTCTTCCTGCAGGGTGAGGAGGCCGAGGACCTGCTTTCGGTAATCGATCGGGAGGGTCCGATCTCCGCGATCTACCGGCTCAAGCATTTTGATCACGGGGACGAAACGATCGAAGCCGCGCTCGTCAACGGCTATGTCTACGACGCAGTGCCGGCTGGGAGTACTGATCACACGATCGAGCCGTTCGGTTCGCCATACGCGCTCACCTACAGCGACACCTTCGGGTACGTGTCGCTCTTGCGCCGATACGAGCCCGAGGCCGAACCCAACTTCGCACCATCGGACGTGCTCGCCCCCTTCGAGCGAACGCCCCAGTCGATCGCCGACGCCTGGATGGCGAACCCGACAGCGGCGGTCTCGGCGACGTCGGGCCAGCGCGTGGTGGCGTTGTGAGCCTCGACGAACGACTACACACCGCAGCGCTAGTCAGCCCGCGCGACGAGCCTCGCCGAGAGCGACGAGGTCGCCGACGCCTCGCCGCGAAGATCGAGCGCGACGCTGAGCGCGCAGCTGCCAGCGAACGTCGAATCCGGGCGAATGCCGAGCGCGCAGAGACACGCGCAGCCGGATACCTGCCAGCGGCGGGCGAACCTGGGCCCGCGGCGCTTCGAACACCGGGTCGGCTCAAGTTGCCCAAGCATCAGGACACCTCTGCCACGCTCGCCGGGCACTACCCGTTCCTCGCAGAGGCGGGCCTCGGGTCTGCTGGCGTGTTCGTCGGCCAGGACCTCTACTCTGGTGGTTCCTTCGTGTACGACCCGTGGGTGCTGTACCAGCGGGGCATGATCACGGCGCCGAACGTCGTGCTTGCCGGCATCGTCGGCTCTGGCAAGTCCTCGCTGGCGAAATCGCTCTACACTCGGTCGCTGCCGTTCGGTCGGCGCGTGTACGTCCCCGGTGATCCGAAGGGCGAGCACACGGCCGTTGCCGAAGCAGTCGGCGGGCGTGCGATTATCCTGGGCCACGGACTCCGCAACCGTCTCAACCCTCTCGACGAAGGGCACAGGCCCGCCGCGGCATCCGATGCGGAATGGGCGGCGCAGCTCGCCGCGCGCCGACGCGATCTCATCGGCGCGCTTGCCGAGACCGTGCTCGACCGCCCGCTGACACCGCTCGAGCACACCGCGATCGATCTCGCTCTCAGCGATGCGGTGCGCAGCGCCGAGGTGCCGATCCTGCCGATGGTCGTCGACCGCGTACTCCAGCCGAGCACCGCGGATGACCCGGATGGCCGACTCACAGAAGATGGCCGCCTCGTCGGTCACGCACTTCGGCGCCTCGTGGCAGGCGACCTTGCCGGATTGTTTGACGGCCCCTCCACGGTGCGGTTCGATCCGAGCCTGCCGATGGTCTCGCTCGACCTGTCTCGCGTTGCCGAGAACTCGACGCTGATCTCGGTGCTCATGACGTGCTCATCGGCGTGGATGGAATCCGCGCTCGCCGATCCCGACGGCGGACAGCGGTGGGTCATCTATGACGAGGCGTGGCGGCTGATGGCGTACCCCGCGCTACTGCGGCGCATGGACGCTCAGTGGCGACTCGCTCGCCACTACGGCATCGCGAACATGTTGATTTTCCACAAGCTCTCCGACCTCGACAACGTCGGCGACTCCGGCTCCGCGATGCGCGCCCTCGCCTCCTCCTTGCTCGCGAACGCAGAGACCCGCATCGTCTACCGGCAAGAACCGGATCAGCTCGGGTCCACCGCCACGGCTCTCGGGCTGTCGGGCACCGAGCAGAAGCTACTGCCGACGCTCGGACTCGGGCAGGGCCTCTGGCGAGTCAAGGACCGCAGCTTCGTCGTGCAACACCAACTGCACCCAGACGAGCTTGCCGCTTTCGACACCACCGCACGCATGATGGCTGGCGCCGGCTAATGTCGCTCAGATTGTCGCGCCGCGACGACAGCGCAGGCACACCTTCCGGACACACCGAGGAGGGGTCGTGACTGCACCCGACGAACGAACGGCACGGATGACGCTGGCCGCCGTTGCCGAACCCGCAGACATCATCACCGGCATTCTCGTCGCCCGTTTAGGCGCAGTCGAAACGCTCACGCTGCTGGAGTCACGCGGCACGCTCCCTTCCGACATCGACACCGCCGAAGGCGAACTCTGGCGCCGGCGGCTCGCTGCCCGCCTGAGCCCAGGCGAACCGGACCGCATCAACGCTCGTATGGCGCAGCGAGATCTGAGGGTGATCACTCCGGCCGATGAAGCCTGGCCTGCCGAGCTCAATCATCTGGGGCCGAGTGCGCCGATGGCGCTCTGGCTGAAGGGCGACGTCGCCCCGTTGACCGTCCCAATCGCCGAGCGCGTCACGATCGCCGGCGCGCGGGCAGCGACGACGTACGGCGATCACATCGCGGGCGATCTCGCGACCGACCTCGCCAGCCGCGGAAAGGTGATCATCACGGGTGGCGCGTACGGCATCGACGCCGCCGCAATCCGCGCCACAACGGCCACTTCACCCGGACGATCGATCGTGGTCCTCGCCGGTGGGCTCGACCGACCCAACCCGACCGGGCACGACGACCTCTTCACAAACGTCACCGCGACCGGCGGCCTGCTCATCAGTGAGCTCCCCCCAGACGCGGCGCCCACCAAGTGGCGCTTTCTGCAACGCGGCCGTCTCCTGGCCGCACTGGGCAGCGCGACTATCATCGTCGAGGCTGGCCCTCGCTCCGCATCCCTCAATGTCGCCAGCATCGCCCACGCGCTCGGCCGCCCTGTCGCCGCGATCCCTGGTCCCCTCACGTCGCCCGCGAGTGCGGGCACGCACCGTCTGATCCAAGATGGAATCGCAACCCTCGTCATGGATGCCGACGACATCACCGCCCTCACCGACCCCGCCGTCCGCTACGCCGCCGAGCGCACCTTCGCTGCCGCACCGCGACGCACACAACGCCGCGCAGCCGGCGTCGCACGCTGATCATGACGGGCGATCGCACCGAGAGTGCGCTCGGCGATGAGCTCACCAACCTCGGCATGGCCGCCCTGATCGGCTCAGCAGGACTCGCCCTGGTTCTTCGCGCGGCCGGCAGCGCAGCGGCATGGGCCGCTGGCATCCCGCAACCGACCAGCGGCCCGGCGAGTGGCCTTGCCGTTCTTCTCGACCCGAGCGAGCCCGGCACTGCGCTGGGCGCTCCAGACCTGCATCCGGTCGCGTACTGGACGACTGCCATCGTCATGCTCACCGTTGTGGGCACTTGCAGCATCGTCATCTGGCGGTTGTTGCGAGCCTCGAACCGGGATCGCCCCCTCGACCCCTTTCGTCTGCCCGGCGTTGCTTCGAAGGCCGACGTCTCGCGCAGCGCGTCTCGCCGCGCACTCCTTCGGCGAGCCCGTCACCTCCGCCCGTCACTCAGCGACGCGATGCCAGCGGATGTCGGCTACCAGCTCGGTACTTCGCGAGGCATCGACGTGTGGGCATCCGTCGAGGACTCGATCCTGGTCATCGGCCCGCCCAGGTCCGGCAAAGGTGCACACATCGTGATCAACGCGATCCTCGACTCCCCGGGCCCCGTCGTCACGACCTCAACCCGTCCCGACAACCTCACCGCCACCCTGCGCGCGAGACAGCGATGCGGACCGGTCGCCGTCTTCGATCCCCAACAGCTCGCGCCCGGCATCCCGTCAGGCCTGCGATGGTCACCGATTCGCGGCTGCGAAGATCCACTGGTCGCGATGATTCGAGCGGCCGGCCTCGCCGCCGGAACCGGACTCTCCGCTGGGGGCGTCGAGGGCGGTGGCTTCTGGGAGGCGAAGACTCGCGTCGCCCTCCAAGCACTCCTGCACGCCGCGGCCCTCGACCGTCGCTCCCCCGCTGAGCTCTTCCGTTGGACCCTTGACCCCGCGTCCGCCGCCGACGCGTCCGCTATCCTCACCTCCCACCCGGCCGCTGCGACCGGATGGGGTGACTCGCTCCAAGCCATGCTCGAGGCCGACCCACGCACCCGGGACTCCATCTGGCAGGGCGTGTCGCTCTCTCTCGGCGCCCTGGCCGACCCGCGCGTGCTCAACGCGGTCTCGCCCGGGCCCGACGAACAGTTCCACCCGGAAGACTTCCTCCAGAGCAACGGCACCCTGTACCTGCTCGCGACCGGCGCCGGCGCGAACAACTCGGCATCGCTCGTCGCCGCGTTCCTCGAAGACCTCATCGAGACCGCCCGACGCCTCGCCGCCCGCAACACCGGCGCCAGACTCGACCCCCCGTTGCTCCTCGCCCTCGACGAGATCGGCAACCTCGCACCGCTCCCCTCATTGCCGAACCTCATGGCCGAAGGCGGCGGCACCGGCATCACCACCATGCCCGTGCTCCAGTCGCTCGCCCAGGCGCGCACCAAATGGTCCGATAGCGCCGCCAGCACGATCTGGGATGCCTCGATTGTGAAGATCGTCCTCGGCGGCGCCTCGAACTCGAAAGACCTCCACGACCTCTCCACCCTGATCGGCGACCGCGACGACACGACAAACTCGACCACGATCGGCGACCGCGGATTCCGCTCCGCGCAACGTTCCATTCGCCGCATCGCGACCATGCCGCCCGACGCGATCCGCACGCTCCCGTTCGGAACCGGCCTGATCCTGCTCCGCTCGGCGCCGCCGATCATCGCCCGCCTCCGCATTTGGACCAGCCGGCGCGAGGTGAAACAGCTCCGCGCATGGCGCGAAGAAATCGAATCGCTGCTCCGCGCGCCCGCACCTCCATCTGGCACCGCGCTCGAGCTCGCCGATGACGAGACCACGCAGCCCACTGACTAGCAGCATGGCGAACCGCGATGACACGCGCAGTGCACCTGGTTGGTGAACGCGGATCATCGATCCGCCCAACATAGGAAGGCACAGTCCCATGGCTCTGCACACCCAGCAATCGATCTCCGGGTTCATCGCAACCGAACCTCAGCAGACCGTCACCGAACGCGGCGAGACCCGCTTCTACGCCCGCATCGGGCAGCCCCGGTTCCGTCGCGAGGATGACGGAAGCTTCACCGAACTCGCCCCCACGTTCCACGACCTCGTCGCCTACCGCGCCACCGCCGACCGAGCCGTGACCCGGTTCGCCAAGGGCGACAGCTTCGTCGCCGAAGGCTACGTCCGCACCTTCCAAGTCGAACACGACGGCGAGATCGTGGACCGCGAAGAGTTCGTCGCCAAGAAGCTCGGCCACGACCTCGCCCGCACCGACTACGAAGTCGACCGCACCCGCCGGCACGCGACGATCCAGACGGATGCCTCGGCCGTCGCCCACGACTCATCCAGCACCGCCCGGGAAGCTGCGGCCCAACGCGATGCTGTTCCGTCGCCGTTCGGGAACGCGGTGCTCGGGCTGTGAGCGCACGGCGATGACAGTGCCACGCACCGAGTCCGCTGACGCCGAGCAGGACTCCTGGCTCGGCGCCAGCGGGTTCACCGCATCATTCGACGACGACGCGTTCGACGACCTCGGCGAGCAACTGCTCGCCGAGCCGCCACACCCGATCAATTGGAACCTGCTCACCACCGAAGAAGCGGAGGTCGCGTGGATCGAGCTCAACCGCTGGGTCAACTGGCTCCGCCGAACCTACGGACTTCCGGCCTCGATCATCCCGCCACTCTGGCACCGACACCCAGAACTCGTCTGGGAGCTCTCAGCCCTCCACCTGCATTGGCTCAGCGCCTACGACCCCGACCAGCACGGCTCCGCACCCTTCGGCTGGCACCGCGACTTCGCTGACGCCCGCAGCCGCCTCCACGATTGGGTCGCCTCCTCAGGCACCCGCCTCGACCGCGACCGCCCTACCCGCCAAACCGCCTGGCCCGGCGAACCTCCCGCCGACCCCATCGACGACGCACCCATCGCTGATCGCGAAGCCGACTTCGTCGAGTTCGTCGTCATCGACCTCGAACAGCGGCGACTGCACGGGAACTAGCTCGTCCGCAGCAGTTGGCAGCGCCGGCAGAACTCGCCGCACCGTTCAGCGCCTACGTCTTGCAGCGGTTGGGCCTTTCGGTCTTCCCATTCGAGTTGACCAGTTGGCGATGACCCCAACAGCCACAGAGTCCTACTAAAGGTCCAGCGGCAGTTCTTCGTCGGGCGCCAGCCGCTGCAATACCTGTGCCGGCAGCGGGTCTACGCGGCGATCTGGCTCGGCGTAGTGCTCTTTCGTCGTGGACGTCGACGTGTGGCCAAGCTGGTCGGCTGCCGCCTGGATGCCGAGTTCGTGCGCGAGCAGCGTGGCTCCCGTGCGACGGAAGGCGTGCGGACTGATTTGAAGGTCGCCGAGGCCCGCCTCGTCAAGGATCTGCCGGAACGTTCGTCGAACGTTGTATGGAGCGAGCGGCGTGCCATTTCGGGTGAAGAACAACAGATGCTCATGATCCTCGCGTTCGGCATCCGGAATCAGCGCTAGACGGCGACGCAGCACCTCGGCGGCGAACGCCGGAACTGCGACGAGTCGGTTCGATTCATGAGTCTTGGGATGGGACTGCCGGCTCACACCGGCGCCCTTGCGCCAAACGATCGTGCCGGCGATCCGAGCGGTAGGCGGGTCGACTGTCATATCGATGTCGACTTTGCGTAGCGCGAGCGCTTCGCCGATCCGCGTCGCGGTGCCGAGCATTACCTCGATCACGTCACGCACCTGGCCGTCAGGCTTGACCCCCATACGACCGATACCGTGCTCACGGGCGGCGCGCCGGATCGAGGCGACCTGCTCCATTGTGAGCGCCTTGGGCACCTTCTTCGGGCGCTTCATCTGGGTGGTCTCCTTGATCGGGTTCGCCGCGATGACGCCATGGCGAGTGGCAAACCCGAGGATCATGCTGAGGATGGTCTTGGATTGTTTGGCGCGCGAATACGACGTCACGCGTTGCGCCTTCAGGAAGCGGTCGAGCCTGGCCACGGTCATCTCGCGAACGGTGAAGTTCTCGAAGGCCGGCATGACCCAGAGCCGAAGTGCTTTCTGATACGTGTCCTTCGTGCTCTCCGAACGATCGACATCCATTCGGAGGTCTTCGACCCAGGCCGCCGCAAGGTCCGCGAACGATGAGTCCGCGGTCACGTCGTCGCGGCCTCCACTCACACGCATCCGATTCGCAAGCTCGAGTTTCAGGGCGGTCTCGGCGCCCTTCCGGCTCTTCGCCGTTGCAGTGACCTTTCGTGATTGACCATCCCAGTCGCGGAATCTCGTTGTTGCTCGGAACCTCCCCGACGCGTACTCGGTCGTGGCAATCGATCCGAAGGTGCCGACGGGCTGGCGTGGTCGGCCCGCCATCAGCGCTCCCCCGATCCAGAGACCGCACTCTCGGGTTCGTGCATCCCGTCCAGCCAGTGCAGCACATCGGAGATGCGGAAGCGGATCTCCCGACCCACGCGGATGCCGGCCGGGCCTCGCCCGTCGGTGCGCAGATCGTAGATCGCCTGTACGTGCACGCCGAGGTACTCGGCAAGCTCGCTCGTCGTGAGTACTGGCTCGAGGCCGAGTCCTATAAATCGCTCCGTGTCCATACCGGACAGGTGCACCTTGCGCGACGCTGAGCCCAGTTCAACCGAACTACGCCGACCTCCAGAGCCACGCCGATTCGGCGAGCACCAGACGGGCCGAGGTAGCGCCAGACGAGTCGATTGCCAACTGCAACGCGCGCCCGTTCGTGCGCATTTGTGGTGAATAGATGGAGAGCCAGTCAAGTCTCTGCCCTTTCAATAGGACAAGAAGACCTGATCAGACAGATATCGAGGTAGGGCGGACGGGACTTGAACCCGTGACCGATGGATTATGAGTCCACTGCTCTAACCGGCTGAGCTACCGCCCCTCGAGCGACGTCAGTCGGGCAGTATGACCGGCATCGACTCGGTGACCGGATCGGTCACGCGCTGACCACGATACAGACTCTCGAACGTGTCGAGCGTGCGAGTGATGTCGTGGGCCTTGATGTACTTGAGCGACGACGCCTTCATCGCGTTGTAGTCGTCGGCGGATGCCTCGAGCACCGTGCGGAGCTTCGCCGCGAGGTCTTCGGGGTTGCTCGGCTCGAAGAGGTAGCCGTTCTCGCCGTCGTGCACGAGGTGCGGCAGCGCCATGGCGTTGGCGGCGACCACGGGCAGCGCCGAGGCCATGGCCTCCATGGTGACGATGCTCTGGAGTTCGGCGATCGACGGCATCGCGAGCACGGATGCGCGGTGGTAGGCCTCGCGGAGCTCCTCGTCGGTCACGTAGCCGGTGAAGGTGACGCGGTCGGCGATGCCGAGCTCGGTCGCGAGGTTCTCGAGGTTTCGCTTCTGGTCGCCGCCGCCGACGATCTCGACCTTCGCGTCGAGCGCTTCCGGGAGCAGCGTGAGTGCCCGCAGCAGCACGTCGATCTGCTTCTCGCCCGTGACACGGCCGACGAAGAGAATGCGGTTCTCGGTGCGCGGCTCCCAGTTCGGGGAGTACTTGTGCGCGTCGATGCCGCACGAGATGGCGTGCACGTCGCGGAGCCCGGTGTGCCTCTCGAGGAACTGCGCAGCCTTGAGCGTGGGCGTCGTGACCGCCTCGGCGCGGCCGAACGTGCGACCGGCGGCCTTCCAGGCGAGGCCGACGGCCCAGTCCTGCCAGGCCTTGGGCAGCAGGGTGAACTCGAGCATGTTCTCGGGCATGAAGTGGTTGGTGCCGACGATGCGGATGCCGCGCTTCTCCGCCTCGACCGAGAGGCCGCGCCCGACGATGATGTGCGACTGGAAGTGCACGACGTCGGGCTTCACGGCATCGATGATGCGGGCGCTGTTCTGCTTGATGCGCCAGGGCAGCGCGAAGCGCAGCCAGTCGTGGGGGTACCAGCGCCAGCTGTACAGGCGGTGCGCGGTGATCTCCTGCCCCTCGTGCACCTCGGACCACGATCCGCTCTTGCGGCTCGCGGCGGGTGCGACGACGTGCACCTCGTGGCCTCGCTCGACGAGGCCGGCTGCGAGACGCTCGGCGAAGCGCGCGGCTCCGTTCACGTTGGGGGCGAAGGTGTCGGCACCGATCAGGATTCTGAGCGGACGTTCCGGCTCTGCGCGGTCAGCGGCACTGGCGGATGTCGCACCGGGAGTGTCAGACACGTGGAGATGTTCCTCACAATTCTGGGGCGGCCGATTCGGCCGATCTCGCCACGGCGCAGGGATGTTCGCGGGCGATGTGTTCGAAGATAGTCTATTCAGTCCGCTACGTCAGCGGCTTCACGGGCATGTCGCCCAGCGTCGCGGCCGCATCGGATCAGTGCCGGAGCCGAGCCGGATCGACCTCAGAGCCTCGTCTGCGGGTGGTTGCGCGCGAGCAGGAACACGCCCCACACGGCGATCGCACCGGCAATGGCGAACGTCACGTTCGCGAAGATGCCGGCCTGCGACGCCTCGCCGAGCACGACGATGCCGATCAGCACGGCCACGATCGGGTCGACGACCGTGAGCCCCGCGATCACCAGGTCGGGTGGACCCGACGCGTAGGCGTTCTGCACGAAGTACGCACCGAGCGCGGTCGCCAGGAGCAGTCCGATCACGCAGGCGAACGTCAGCCACTCGAACTCGCCCTGCTGCACGCGGCCGATGACGACCTTCGCGAGCGTGGCGACGAAGCCGTAGAGCACGCCGGCCATGATCACGTAGAAGACCGCGCGGATACGGCTGCGGAAGAACCAGAACGCGAGGCCGGCGGCGACCAGCACGAGCGCGAGGAGCGAGAGGATGACGATCAACTGCCGCTCTGTGACGGGCTTGTCGACCGCGGTGAACGCCGCGACGCCCACGAACAGGAACACGCCGCCCACGCACATCACGATCGCGGTGATCGACTTCGAGTTGAGCTTCACCTTGTTGACGCGCGAGTTCAGGATCGACGTGATCACGAGGGCGATCGCACCGAGCGGCTGCACGACGATGATCGGCGCGAAGTAGAGGCTCGAGAGCTGGAACACGATCGCGAGGCCGAGCATGAGCGTGCCGATGACCCACGAGGGTCGCGACAGCAGGAGCCAGAGCTGGTTGAGTCCGAGGCCCGTGCCGAGCGAGTCGCGGGTGTGCGCCTCGACCTTGGTCACGCCGCGGTGCTGGAACTGGGCGCCGAGCGACAGGAAGACGGCGCCGATGAGCGCCAACGGGATGCCGATGAACTGCGTGGGGTCGAGGGCGATCTGCTCGGTGAGGTCGCTCAGTTCAGGATCCACGGAAAAACCCTACCCTCCCGGCGTCGATATCCTTGGCGAATGGCCGTGCTTCCCATTCGCATCACCGGCGATCCGGTGCTCCACTCCCCCGCGCTCCCCGTCGAGACGATCGACGACGACATCCGCCAGCTCGTACGCGACCTGTACGAGACGATGGATGCCGCGCCGGGCGTCGGCCTGGCCGCACCGCAGGTCGGGGTGCCGTTGCGGATCTTCACGTTCACGTGGACCGATGAGTCCGAGCAGTCGTGGCGCGGCGTGGCGATCAACCCCGAGCTGCTCATCACCCCGCTCACGCCCGGTCACCCCGATCCCGACGACGAGTCCGAGGGCTGCCTCTCGTTCCCCGGCGAGCGGTTCCCGCTGCGTCGCGCCGATCGCGCGGTGCTGCGCGCGACCGACCTCGACGGCGAGCCCTTCGAGATCGAGGCAGAGGGGTGGCTCGCCCGCATCTTCCAGCACGAGTTCGACCACCTCGAGGGCACGCTCTACACCGATCGGCTCACCGACAAGGAGCAGCGCATCGTCGCGAAGATCTGCCGCAAGGTCGGTTGGGGCGAGCCCGGCGTCTCGTGGATGCCCGGCGTCGACGACCTCGAGGGCTGACCCCGCCCGCCGCTCGCGGCGGCGTGCGGGCGCTCGACGCCGCGTCGCGGCATCCGCTCGACTGACGATGCTCAGGTGAAGGCGCGGATGCCGGCGGCGACCGCCGCGGCCGCGATGACGACGACCACGAACGGCACCCGCAGCGCGTAGAGCGCGGCGGCGACGAGCAGGGCGGGCACGCGCGCGTCGAGCACGATCGCCTGCCCGGCGCCGAGGGTCTGCACGGCGATGAGCGCCGCGAGCAGGGCGACCGTGAGCAGGTCGGCGATGCGCGCCGGCCGCTCGCGCTCGAGGAAGCCGGCCGGCACGACGTAGCCGCCGAGCTTCAGCGCGAGCGTCGCCGCTGCGGCGATGAGGATCACGTGCCAGGTCGTCATGCCGTCGGCCCCTTGCGGTCGAACCAGTCGAACCAGCCGACGAGCAGGGCGACGGATGCCGCGACGAGCACGGGCAGACCCGGCATGAGCACCGGCGTGGCGATCGTCGCGACGACCGCGGCGCCCACCGCGACGGCGCCCGCCTGGAATCGCTTCAGGCGCGGCCAGAGCAGCCCGAGGAACGCGGCGGCCGCGGCCGCATCGAGCCCCCACGCGCGCGTGTCGCCGAGGGCGTCGCCGATGAGCGCGCCGAGCAGCGTGGTCAGGTTCCAGCCGACGAAGACGATGCCGCCCGTGAGCCAGAACCCGAGGCGTGCCGAACGCTCCTCGGTCTGCGCGAGGGCGACGGCGGTCGACTCGTCGATCGTGATCCACGCCGCGGCGACGCGACGCACGGGCCCGCCGCGGTCGACGAGCGGCTTCATGCGCATGCCGTAGACCACGTTGCGCACGCCGAGCAGGGCGGCCGCGGCGATCGCCGGCCCGGCCGCCGCGGCACCACCGCCGGCGAGCACGCCGATGAGCGCGAACTGCGACCCCCCGGTGAACATCACCAGGCTGAGGAACATCGTCTGCCAGACGTCGAGCCCGGATGCCACCGACAACGCCCCGAACGAGATGCCGTAGGCGGCCGTCGCGAGCCCGACCGAGAGCGAGTCGCGGATCACGGCGGAACGCGCCGAGGCCGGCTCCACGCCGGGATCCGACGCGTCGGCGGCGCGTTCGTCGTGCACGTTCGCCTCCCGCTGCGTCGGCCGGTCGACCCGTTCGACCGGTGCGGCGTCGGCGACCACCCGTCGCGACGACACCTCGCGTAAGCCTAGGCCAGAGCCACCGCGCCCGAGCGGGCCACCCATAGGCTGCTGGCATGACGCACCGCGTGTTCTCCTACGGCACCCTCCGCCAGGCCGCCGTGCAGACGGCGCTCTACGGGCGCGAGGTGCCGACGACCGCCGACGCCCTGCCCGGGTTCCGCCTCGACTGGCTGCGCATCACGGATGCCGCGGTCATCGCCACGAGCGGGTCCGACCGGCATCCGATCCTCCGCCGCGGCAGTGCGCACGACGCCGTCGAGGGCGCATTCCTCGAGTTGACCGACGACGAACTGTCGGCGACCGACGCCTACGAGGTCGACGACTACGTTCGCCGGGCCGTCGTGCTCGCGTCCGGACTCGAGGCCTGGGCGTACCTCGCGACCGACGCCGCGCGCTGACCGCTTGCACGTCCGTCGGGCTCCGCGCACCCGCCGAACAGCCCGTCCCACCAACCATTTCAGGACCACATCGGCGTTGCGTGCAATATGCAGCCATGACCGATGTGGTCCTGAAAAGGTGATCGGGGCGGGTCGCCGCCGATGCGGGCCGTGAACGACGAAGGCCCCGCATTCCGAAGAACGCGGGGCCTGTCTGGCTCCCCCACTTGGACTCGAACCAAGAACCTATCGGTTAACAGCCGATTGCTCTGCCAATTGAGCTATGGAGGATCATGCGTGCGTGTTGCAGCGGATTTACTCTAGCAAGAAGCGCGCGTCTGACCAATTCGAGCGACCCTCGACAACGCGCCGGTCGTGGCCCCGCAACGGAGTCCCAGACCAGACCGAATTTCAGGATACGCGCGTGACCTGAACGAAGGTCGAATGCCGACGATCAGTATCCGGCGTGCAGGTCGATGCGCCCGATCCACTCGCCGCGCCCGAGGAACGCGGCCACGTTCGCCTCGACACGTTCGGCGAACAGCGGCACGGTCATCGCCTCGGTGTCGGCCACGTGCGGCGTGACGATCGCGGTGTCGAGCGACCAGAGCGGATGCCGCGACGGCAGTGGTTCGGGATCGGTCACGTCGAGCCCCGCTCCCCCGAGCCGGCCGCTCGCGAGTTCGGCGACGAGCGCCTCGGTGTCGACGAGTCCGCCGCGGGCCACGTTCACGAGGACCGCACCGTCGGGCATCAGGGCGAGTTCGGCGGCGCCGATCATGCCGCGCGTGCGCTCGGTGAGCGCGGCCGCCAGGAACACGAGATCGGCGTCGCCGAGCACCTCGTGCAGCGCGGCATCCGTCACCGTTCGCTCGGCACCGCCGACCGGCACGTCGCGACGGCGCACGACCATCGCGTGCACGCCGAACGGCTGCAGCAGGCGCAGCAGCTGCTCGGTGATGCCGCCCCCGCCCACGATCACGACGCGCATGCCGAACAGGCTGCGCCCCCGCTCGTCGGCCTGCCACTCGCTCGCCCGCGCTCGGCGCGGCAGCTCGCGCAGCACGCCGAGCGCAAGGGTCAGCGCGTGCTCGGCGACGGGTCGCGCGTACGATCCCTTGGCGCTCGTCCAGACGCGCCCGTCATCGCGGAACCCGGCGAGGGTCGGCGCGAACGCATCGACGCCGGCCCAGGGCAGCTGCACCCACGAGACGTCCGGATGCCGCGCCAGCACGTCGTCGAGTTCGGACGAACCGGATGCCGCGACCCACACGATGCCCCGCGTGCGGTCGCCGAGCGGCACGACCTCGCCGCCCGCACGGCGCACCGCGGCCTCGACCGACGCGTCGGCGTGCGGCAGCACGGACACCCCGCCGTCGCCCGGCGTCGTGCCTGCGGCTTCCGTCGTCACGCGCTGCGGCCGCCGTCGAGCTCGTCGATGATCGCGTGACCGTCGTCGAGCGCGCCCGCGAGTGCGGCGACGTACGGGTGGCTCGGATCGTGGAAGACCTCCTCGATCGTGCCGAGCGCGGCGAGGTTGCCGCGATCGAGCACCGCGATGCGGTCGGCAGTGCGCCGCAGCACCGGCAGGTCGTGGCTGATGAGCAGCGCGGAGAACCGCTGGTGCTCGCGCAGTTCGCCGATGAGCTGCGCGACCGCGTCGCGCACGGTGAGATCGATGCCGGCCGTCGGCTCGTCGGCGATGAGCACCGACGGACCGAGCACGAGCGCCTGCGCGAGGGCCACGCGCTGGCGCTGGCCCCCGCTCAGCTCGTAGGGGTACTTCTGCAGGTATCCGAGCGGCAGCCGAACGCTGTCGAGCATCGTCGCGACCCGGGTCTCGAGGGCACGCCGGTTGTAGCGCCGGTCGCGCTCGAGGATCGGCTCGGCGATGATCTCCGCGACGCTGCGATCGGCCGTGAGCCGCGAGCCCGCGTCTTGGGCGAGGTAGCCGACGTGGAACCGCAGCTCGGGCACGCGACGCTTCGACAACCCGCGCAGGCGGTGCCCGAGCACGGACGCCTCGCCTCCGGTGATGACCGGACGCGCGTCGGACGAGCGCGGATCGAAGGCCGCACCCGAGAGCACCTTGGCCAGGGTGCTCTTGCCGCTGCCGGCGCTGCCGAGCAGACCGACGACCTCGCCGGGGGCGATCGTGAGGCTGAGCCCGCGCAGCGCGACGTGCGCCGGGCTCGGCCCCTTCGCCGGGTACTCGAGCGAGAGATCGCTCACGACGATCGGGTACCCGTGCTCGGCGGGAGCCATCAGTCGGCCGCCCGCAGACGGTGGAGCTGCTCTCGGCGCTCGGCCTGCGCGACCGGGTCGGGAACCGGCAACGAGGCCAGGAGTCGCTGCGTGTACGCCTGCTGCGGCGCACCGAGCACCTCGCTGCCCGTGCCCTCCTCGACGAGCTTGCCGTGGTAGAGCACCGCGATGCGGTCGGCGAGCAGGTCGACGACCGCGAGGTCGTGGCTGATGAACAGCGACGCGAACCCGAACTCGCGCTGCAGCTCGGCGAAGAGCTCGAGCACGCGCGCCTGCACCGAGACGTCCAGCGCGGAGGTCGGCTCGTCGGCGATGAGCAGCTCGGGCTCGAGGGCGAGCGCCCGGGCGAGGCTCGCACGCTGCCGCTGGCCGCCCGAGAGCTCGTGCGGGTACCGGTCGCCGTAGGCCTTGGGCAGCTGCACCGCCTCGAGCAGCTCGTCGACCCGACGCCGCGCGCCGCGCGCATCGCGGGCTCGCCCGTGGATGATGAGCGGCTCCGCCACGCACTCCGCGATCGTGAGCAGCGGGTTGAAGCTCGACGCCGGGTCTTGGAAGACGAAGCCGATACGGCTGCGCAGCGGCCGGAACTCGCGCTCGCGGATGCCGTTCATCTCGGCGCCGAGCACGCGGAGCGAACCGCCGGTGACCTTCGTGAGGCCGGCGATGGCACGCCCGATCGTGGTCTTGCCGGAGCCCGACTCGCCGACCAGTCCGAGCACCTCGCCCGGAAGGATCGCGAGGTCGACCCCGCTCACCGCGCGGAAGCCCGTGCGCCCGAACCGGCCCGGATACTCGATCTCGAGGCCCGTCGCCTGCACCACCGGAACCTGATCGGCCCACCCCTCGGGGCGAACCGCGGCGCGAGCCTCGGCACGCGCCGTGCCGTGGCCGACGAAGGGCACCGCGGCGAGGAGTGCCTTCGTGTACTCCTCCTGCGGGTTCGCGAACAGCTCGCCGACGGGCGCCTGCTCGATGAGGTTGCCCTGGTACATGACGGCGACGCGGTCGGCGAGGTCGGCCACGACGCCCATGTTGTGCGTGATGAGCACGATCGCGGCGCCGAACTCGTCGCGGCATCGACGCAGCAGGTCGAGGATCTCGGCCTGCACCGTGACATCCAGCGCGGTCGTGGGCTCGTCGGCGACGATCAGGCCGGGCTCGAGCACGAGCGCCATCGCGATCACGATGCGCTGCTTCTGCCCGCCCGAGAACTGGTGCGGGAAGTGGTCGATGCGCTCCTCGGGGTCGGGGATGCCGACACGACCGAGGATCTCGATGGCCTTCGCCCTGGCATCGGCCTTCGAGACCTCGCCGTGGGCGCGGATGCCCTCGATGATCTGCCAACCGACCGTGTAGACGGGGTTCAGCGCCGTCGACGGCTCTTGGAAGACCATCGCGACGTCGGTGCCGCGAACCTCGCGGAGCCGCTGCTTCGAGAGCGAGATGATGTCGCTCTCGCGCGTGCCGGCGCGGTTCGAGAGCACGACCGCGCCGCTCGTGGTCGCGGTCTCGGGCAGGAGCCCGAGGATCGTCTTCGCGGTCACGGTCTTGCCGCTGCCCGATTCGCCCACGATCGCGAGCACCTCACCGCGCTTCACCGAGAGCGAGACGTCGTCGACGGCCTTGACCGCGCCGGCGTCGGTCGCGAACGAGACGCCGAGGTTCCTGATGTCGACCACCGTGCTCATGACTTGACCTCGATTCCGTGTTCGTCGAACGTCTCCCCGTCTTCGAGGCCGGCCAGCCCTCCGGGGCCGGCCGTCAGCGTGCCACCGGGCACGACCGAGGTCTGCGCGACCTGGCCGGCGGCCTTGGCCACGCGGCGGCGACCGCGCAGTCGCGGGTCGGCGAGGTCGTTCAGACTCTCGCCCACGAGGGTGATGCCGAGCACCGTGAACACGATCGCGAGGCCGGGGAAGAGCGCGGTCCACCAGATGCCGCTCGTGACGTCGGACTGGGCCTTGTTGAGGTCGTACCCCCACTCGGCGGCCGCGGTCGGCTCGATGCCGAACCCGAGGAAGCCGAGGGCGGCCATCGTGAGGATCGCCTCCGACGAGTTCAGCGTGATGATGAGCGGGAGCGTGCGGGTCGCGTTGCGGAACACGTGCTTGAACACGATGCGCGAGTTCGACGCGCCGAGCACCTTCGCCGATTCGACGTACGCCTCCGCCTTGATGCGCACCGTCTCGGCGCGGATCACGCGGAAGTACTGCGGGATGAACACGACCGTGATCGACCCCGCGGCGGCGAGCACGCCGCCCCAGAGGTCGGACTGGCCGCCGGAGATCACGATCGAGAGGACGATCGCGAGCAGCAGCGACGGGAACGCGTAGATCGCGTCGCAGACCACCACGAGCACGCGGTCGAGCCATCCGCCGAAGTAGCCGGAGTAGAGGCCGAGCGCGACACCGATGAAGATCGAGAGCAGCACCGCGATGACGATCACGATGATCGCCGTCTGCGTGCCCCAGATGACCCTCGAGAGGACGTCGTAGCCGCCGACCGTGGTGCCGAACGGGTGCTCGATCGACGGCGGCTGCTGGGTGCCGAACGCGACGCCGTCGGTCTTGCGCTGCGCGAAGCCGTACGGCGCGAGCAGCGGCGCGAGGAACGACGTCAGGATGAAGATGGCCATCATGACGAGGCCGGCGACGAGCATGCCCCGCTGCAGGCCCATGCTCTGGCGGAGCTGGTGCACGATCGGCAGGCGGTCGCGGAGGCGCCGCTTCGGAGTGGTAACGGTGGTGGCGGATGCCGTGGTCATCTCAGAACCTCACCCTCGGGTCGATGAACGCGGCGATGATGTCCACGACGAAGTTGGTGAGCGCGACGATGATCGCGAGGAGCACCACGATGCCCTGCACGGCCACGAAGTCTCGCGACTCGAGGAACTCCGCCAGGGCGAAGCCGAGGCCCTTCCACTCGAACGTCGTCTCGGTCAGCACGGCGCCGGCGAGGAGCAACGCGATCTGCAGGCCGATGACGGTGATGATCGGGATGAGCGCGGGGCGGTACGCGTGCTTGCGGAGCAGGCGGGACTCGGCCACGCCGCGCGAGCGGGCGGCGTCCACGTAGTCGGTCGAGAGCGTGCCGATGACGTTCGTGCGCACGAGGCGGAGGAAGATGCCCGCCGTCAGCAGGCCGAGCGCGATCGAGGGCAGCACGACGTGCGCGAGCACGTCGCCGAGCACGGCGGGGTCGCCGGTCATCAGGGCGTCGATCGTGTAGAACCCGGTCTTGTTCGGCAGGGTCTGCAGTTGCAGCTCGGCTCCGACGCTGGCTCGTCCGGCGACCGGCAGCCACTTCAGCCACACCGCGAAGATGAGTTTGAGGAGCAGGCCGGCGAAGAAGATCGGCACCGCGTACCAGAAGATGGCGAGCACGCGGAAGATGGCGTCGGGCGCCTTGTCGCGGTAGTAGGCGGCCGCGAGGCCGAGCGGGATGCCGACGGCGAACGCCACGATGAGCGAGTAGAACACCAGCTCGAACGTCGCGGGGCCGTAGGTCATGAGCACCTCGACCACCGGACGGTTCGTCGTGAGCGTCGAACCGAAGTCGAACACCGCGATGCGGGAGAGGTACTCGAGGTACTGGATCAGGATCGGGCGATCGTAGCCGGCGGCTGCGCGCAGCTCGGCGAGCGCCTCGGGGCTCAGCCGGCCGCCCTGCGCGGCCGTGATCGGGTCGCCCGTCGTGCGCATGAGGAAGAACACGAGCGTGACGAGGATGAAGATCGTCGGGAAGATCAGCAGGAATCGCACGAGCAGATAGCGTGCGAATCCTCCGCCCTTGGGCTTGGCCTTGACGGCGCCGGGGGTCGGGATGCCTGGCGCCGGCGCCAGATCGACAGCGGACATGGATTCCTCACTGTGAAACATGGAACGGGGGCGACTCGCAGGATGCGGGTCGCCCCCGTCGGTCGAACTGGATCGACTCTAGTCGGAGTGACTAGCCCTTGGAGAGCGCCGCATAGCGGAACTTGAACGACGCGTCGAGGGTGTCTTCGGTGCCCTCGACATCGGAGCCGACGACCGCGACCTGGGCGCCCTGCATGTACGGGATCGTGGACAGGTCTGCCGCGACCGCGTCCTGGATCTCGCCGATGAGCGCCTCACGCGCTGCGGGGTCGGTCGTGACGGCCTGCTCGAGGATCATGTCGTTGACCTCGGCGTTGTCGTAGTGGTTCGACAGGAAGTTCTCCTTGAGGAAGAACGGCGTCAGGTAGTTGTCGGCGTCGGAGTAGTCGGGGAACCAACCGAGCTGGTAGGCCGGGTAGAGGTCCGCGACGCGGTCCTTGGAGTACTGGACCCACTCGGTGGACTGCAGGTCGACCGTGAACAGGCCGCTCTCCTCGAGGTTCTCCTTGATGATCGCGTACTCGTCGCTCGACGACGGTCCGTAGCGCTCGGCCACGTACTGGATCGAGATCGGGAGCGGCGTCGTGACGCCGGCCTTCTCGAGGCGCTCGGCCGCCTTGTCGGCGTCGGGTGCGCCGTTGCCGTCGCCGTAGAGGCCCTTGAGCGCCTCGTTCGCGCCGGTCAGGCCCTCGGGGACGTACGAGTAGAGCGGCGTGAACGTGCCCTTGTAGACGTCCTCGGAGATCGCGTCGCGGTCGATGAGGTCGGCGATCGCCTGGCGGACGGCCAGGGACTTCGCCGGGTCGGCCTCGGGGGTCGTCGCACCGAACGGCATGGTGTCGAAGTTGAAGACGAGGTAGCGGATCTCGCCACCGGGGCCGTCGACGACCTTCACCTTGTCGTTGCCGCGGAGGTCCTCGATGTCGGTCGCGCTGAGCGTGCGGTTCGCGACGTCGATGTTGCCTTCCTGAACGTCGAGCTTCAGGTTCGAGGCATCCGTGTAGTACTTCACGTTGACCGTGTCGGTCTTCGCGGCACCCAGGAGGCCGTCGTAGTCGGCGTTGGCCTTGTACGAGATCAGGTTGTTGAAGTCGTAGCTCGTGATGACGTACTGGCCGGCGAACGGGTTGCCCTTGACGATGTCGTCGTCGCTCGTCACCGAGTCGGCCGAGAAGACGTCCTCGTCGACGATCGGGCCGACCGGGCTCGACAGGATCTGCGGGAAGATCTGGTCGTTCTCGCTCAGCAGGTGGAAGACGACGGTCGTGTCGTCGACGGCCTCGGTGGACTCGAGGTTGTAGAGCAGCGACGACGGGCCGTTCTCGTCGGCGATCGCCGTCTGGCGGTCGAACGTGAACTTCACGTCGGAGGCCGTGAGGTCGTTGCCGTTGGCGAACTTCAGGCCCGGCTTCAGCTTGACCGTGTACTCGGTCGGCGCGGTGAACTCGGCCGACTCCGCGATGTCGGGCTCGACGTCGGGGCTGCCGTACGGCGTGTTCAGGAGGAACGGGTAGACCTGGTTCATGACGGCGAAGGAGCCGTTGTCGTACGAACCCGCGGGGTCGAGTGCCGTGACCTGCTCGGTGGTGCCGATCGTGAGCGTTCCGCCTGCGGTATCGTCGCCGCCGCTTGAGGCGGTGCAGCCCGCGAGCGCGAGCGCTGCGACCGAGACGCCGGCGGCCGCGATGAGCGTGCGGCGCCGGGTGATGGATGCGGATGACATGTCCGTCTACCTCTTCCTTTGGATATCGGCTCGGCCGCGAAGCGACCCCCGAGTTTTGGTGATTCCGACACGCTGGAATTCCAGGTGCGGCGCGGACCGGGCGAACCGTCTGCACCCTCGAGGGTGCGGGCGAGCAGCCCCGTCCGTTCAGCTGTGTGCGGGAGAACACTTCAAGAGTTAGCACCTCGACCTTGAGGCAGAAGCCAACGTTATCGGACCGTAATGGTCGAAAATCCTGAAGAGTACTCATCGGAAGTACCCATCCATCCTCCGCGCCTCCGACCTGTTGCTGGTCGTTCGGACAGTGGAATGATTCCGGAAACATCACATCCTCAGCGGACTCAGTGCCGCATCACATGTGATGCATAGAGACGGGTTGTAGCGACTCGCGCACATCGAACCGGAGGTTGCACAATGGCACGACGTGAACACAGATCCAGAACACGGCTGAGGCGGTCCGGCATCGCCTCGGCGGTCGCCGTCGGCGTCCTCGCGATCGCGACGGTGTCGAGCGGCACCGCCTTCGCGGCGCCCCAGGCGGCGATCGACCCCGCCGTCCTCGACCCCATCGACCCCCAGAACTGGGTGAACATGGACGACATGACCTGGGACGACTACGTCGACGTCCCCGGCACCGACTGGGCCAACGACGACGAGGGCACCGACCGGCAGTTCAACGGCGCCATCGTGCTGCTGGACTTCGAGAACCAGCCGTTCCTCGTGACGGAGGAGGAGGGCGCCCATCCCTTCGGCGACCCGTCGGGCCTCGCCAACGGCATCGATCGCGAAGACGTGCCGCAGTTCTACCTCGACCTGCTGAACAAGCCGAACGAGCTCAACCACGGCCGCACCATCAACGAGTACTGGATGGAGCAGTCGGGTGGACGCCTGAGCGTGCAGATGGAGGCGTTCGGCCCCTACACGCTGCCGGGCGACATCCAGGAGTACGGCCTGAACGACTCGTTCAACAAGCCGAACGCGGCGTTCTGCCCGCAGGGCGACTCGTGCAACAAGAACATCCGCCCCGATGCGCTCGCGCTCTGGGGCGCGGACATCGGCGAGACCGAGCCGCTGAAGAAGTTCGACCAGGTGTTCTACATCACGGCCGGTCACGACGAGTCCTCCACGTGGGAGGAGTTCGGCCAGATGCTGTTCGAGAACCCCGAGGACGTCACCGACGACTTCGGACCGCCGCGTGACGAGAACGGCGTCGCCCTCGACCAGAACGGCCAGCCGATGGCGAACTGGGCGAAGACCCGGTACATCCCGTGGACCTCGTGGCAGGCCGCGATCAACCACTGGCCGAACGCCAACTTCCCATCGGGCGGCAACGCCGGCAACTCGACGCAGGCCGAGTCCTCGGGCATGGGCACGTACGCGCACGAGTTCAGCCACATCCTCGGCATCGCCGACAACTACGGCAACCCGTACGGCGTCGAGGGCGCCGACGGCGGCCCGCTGCGCGACACGAGCGGACCGTTCGACGTGCTTGCACGCGGATCGTTCAACGGCCCCGGCGGCACGCACCAGCGGTGGAGCGTCCCGTCCGTCGCCGGTGGATCGCAGCCGGCCGGCGTCGCCCTGCGCAACCGCATCAACCTCAACCTCATCGAGGAGGACGAGTACCTCAACCTGCCCGAGCAGACGCTCGACCAGTACGGTCTCGTGAACACGCGGATCACCTCGCGCGCCGTGATGGGCGACGGCATCCTCACCGGTGTCAACCTCGTGCTCGACAAGCCGACCTCGGCTGCCGCCGACAACTCGACGGGCTCGTGCAGCCGTCGCGGGGTCGACGCCACCGGCCAGGCCACGTGGGACTGCGACGGCGGAAGCTACGACAACTACACGCTCGAGGTCATCGACCGGATGGGCACGGACTCGTTCCAGCCCGACCACGGCGTGATGATCGCCAAGACGAAGAACCGCGACTCGAACCCGTTCATCTGGACGATCGACGCCAACCCGCAGAACATCGACACGGTGGACTACGTCCGTCCCGACGGCACGCCGGTGATGATCACGCGAGGCGACCAGCGCCAGCTGAACGACGCGCTCTTCCACGCCGGAACCGACTCGGGCTCCGAGTACGAGTACGTCGACGAGGCCAACGGGCTCCACTTCTACATCACGGACATGGAGCGCGATGACGAGGGCCTGCTCGCCTACGACGTCGCGATCCGCTCGCTCACGTCGACCTCGACCCAGGCTCGCGGCGTCGCACTCGGCGCAGTCGCGAACTCGGGCTCGCTCGAGAGCGGCCTGCTCGGCCTCACGGTGCCGGTGACCAACACCGGAGCTGCGGCATCCGACCCGATCGCCGACGCCGACATCTACCGGGTCTCCGCTGCGATCGAGGGCGAGGCTGCCGGCTGGACCGTGCGCATCCCGAACGAGATCCTGACGGTGGGCACCGGAGCGACCAAGGAGGTGCCGGTCTACCTCGAGTACGAGGGCGACGGCGTTCCGACGGCCGCACCGTCGGTCGCGGTCACGGTCACGTCCGAGAACGACCCGGCCGCGACCGCGACGACCAAGACCTCGGTCGTCGACGCCGTCAAGCCCGTGGCGACGCTCGTCTCGCCGACCACCGCCGGCCCGTCGAAGGCACTCACCGTGCAGGTCGACGCGACCGACAACTACGGCCTGAAGCGGGTCGTGGCGAACGTGTACAGCGGGACGACGCTCGTCAAGAGCACCCAGACCGCCGCGAACGGCGCGACGAGCGCCACGCACAACGCCACGGTCACCCTGCCCGACGGCAACTACACGGTGAAGTACAACGCCGAGGACCTCAAGGGCAACATCGCCAAGACCGGGACGTTCGCGTTCACGATCGACGCGACCGCCCCGACGGTCACGTTGAAGACCGGGGCGACCGAGACGGTGGGCGCCGACGGTGTCTACTCGCTCGTGAGCTTCAAGCTCAACGACGCCGGCAAGATCGACAAGCTGACGCTCAACGGAGTGGTGAAGGACCTCACGAACAACGCGTGGTCCGACCTCAACTTCGTCAAGCCCGGCGCCTTCGGCGGCGTCGTCGGCCAGAACACCCTCGTCGTCTACGACGTCGCGGGCAACACCACGACGCTCACGTTCACCCTGAACTAGCGTCGATGCCCAGGACGGGTGCCTCCTCGCCACCGCGGGGAGGCACCCGTGCCGGCATCTCGATCCATCCGGCAACCTCCACGAGCGGAGCCCGAGACGTGACCAGACTCCCCCGCATCCTTTCCGCGGCAGCCGTCGTGACGGTGGCCGCGGCCCTCCTCGCCGGCTGCTCCGGCCCGGGCGGCGCCGCGTCGGACGCGCCGACGATCGACGTGCTCGTGCGCGACTCGAACCTCAGGGTCGAGGGCGAGGCGTGCTCAGGTGCACGGCCGAACGAGTACATCCACCGCGGCGCGGAGGTCGTGCTCGAGCACGAGTCCGATCGCATCGTCGTCGAGCTCCCCGACGGCGAGGCCGTCCGCATGGACGACATCGACTACGGCGCCGCACCGCGGATCCCCACCGCGTGCCGCTTCCGCATCGCGGCCTCCGGGCTCGCGCCCGACCTCGACTACACCGTGACGATCGACGGCCGCGACGCCGGCTCCTACCGGTACACGCCCGCCGACGCCGCGCCGATCGCGGTTCCCCCGCTCGCCGACCCCGGCGCGATCCTCGAGACCGGAGACCACTGATGTCACTCCCCCAGCGTGCTGCGCTCCTGGTCGGCGTCGCACTGACCGCCATGCTGTTCACCGGATGCACCCCCGAAGACCTCGGAGGAGCCGATCGGATGCCCGGGGCGCTGCCCGAGGGCGTGACGTTCGCCGAGAGCCCCGACGCACCGACGGCGCCGACCATCGACGCGGAGCTCGTCGACGGATCCCCCGTCGGCAACGAGGACCTCTGGGGCGACCGCCCGGCCGTGCTGCAGTTCACGACCTCCTGGTGCACGCGCTGCGACGAGCAGCAGCCGGTGATCGACGCCATCACGCGCGACTACGGCGACGCCGTCACCGTCGCCCTCGTGGCCGGAGACCCGGCCGATGGCCAGGATGCGCTCGTCGAGCACCTCGACGACCTCGGCGTCACCCAGCCCGTCATCGTCGACCCCGACCTGCAGGTGTGGCGCTCGTACGCCGTCGCCGAGGCGCCCATGACCGCCCTCATCGATGCGGATGGCCGCCTGATCAAGCTCTGGCCCGGCGGTGCCGACGACGCGAAGCTGCGAACCGAACTCGATCGCATCGTGCAGCGGGCCGGCGGCTGACACGACGAGATCCGCCGCGGATCGCTCGGGCCCGGCCGCAGATCAGTCGCCGCGAAGCGCGCGTCGTTCGCGCTCGAGCTCGACGAGGCCGCGCTGGAGCGCGGCGTAGGTCTCGGCATCCGCCCGGTCGGTGCGCTGCAGGCGCCCGAGGAGCTCGGATTTCTGCCGCAGCAGCTCACGATCGATGAGCGCGCTCACGACCCCCCGCACGTAGACGTCCAGCTCGGCGTTGCCGCGCTGCGGAACGGGGGCGACGGCCAGCTGGTGCACGACGCCCGCGAACGGCGCGGGGACCTCTGCGACGACCCGGTCGACGCGGAGCAGCGCATCACCCGAGGCGAGCACGGATGAGATGCCGTCGCGCACGACCGCGAGCGACGCGTTGGTGAACCGGCAGTCGAGCGCATGGCGGAGCAGGTCGTCGCCCACCTCGGCCGGGTACTGCAGCATCGCCTGCAGCGCATCGCGCTCGAGCCTGGTCGCCGGGTCGTTCGGCAGGTCGACGATCGAGAACGGACGCTCGGCCGCGGCCGGAGCCTGAACGCCGGATTCGGGCGAGACCCTGCTGCCGTTCTGCCGCTCGGCGCCGCTCGCCGCGTCGCGCGAGCCGCCGTCGCGCGGACGGGACTGCGCCTGTCGGACCGCACGGGTCGCCTCGCCGAGTTCGACGCCGAGCATGCGCGCGAGCTCACGCGTGTAGCCGGGTCGCATCGCCGGGTCGCGGATGTCGGCGATCACCGGAGCTGCGGCGCGGAGCGCCGCCACGCGCCCCTCGACGGTCTCGAGGTCGTACCGCTCGACGGTGTGCCTGAGCACGAACTCGAACAGGGGCGTTCGCGAGTCGACGAGCGAGCGCACCGCGCCATCACCGCGCGCGAGGCGCAGGTCGCACGGGTCGAGCCCGTCTGGAGCGACCGCGACGAAGGTCTGCGCGGCGAACCGCTGCTCCTCGGCGAAGGCGCGCATCGCCGCCTGCTGCCCTGCGGCATCGCCGTCGAACGTGAAGACGACCTCGCCGACCCCCGAGTCGTCGCCGAGCACGCGACGGAGCACCTTGATGTGGTCGACGCCGAAGGACGTGCCGCAGGTGGCGATCGCGGTCGTGACGCCGGCGAGATGGCAGGCCATGACGTCGGTGTAGCCCTCGACCACGACGACCCGATGCGACTTCGAGATCTCGCGCTTGGCGAGATCGAGCCCGTAGAGCACCTGCGCCTTGTGGTAGACCGCCGTCTCGGGGGTGTTGAGGTACTTCGGGCCGTTGTCGTCGTCGAGCAGGCGCCGCGCGCCGAAGCCGACCGTCTGGCCGGTCACGTCGCGGATGGGCCACACGAGGCGCCCGCGGAACCGGTCGTAGACGCCGCGATCGCCCTGCGAGACGAGCCCGGACGCCGAGAGCTCCTCGGTGGAGAAGCCCCGCCCCTTGAGGTGGTTGGTCAGCGCGTCCCAGCTCTTCGGCGCGAAGCCGACGCCGAACCGGCGCGCGGCCTCGGCGTCGAAGCCGCGCTCGCCGAGGAATCGGCGACCGACCTCGGCCTCGGCGGTTCCGAGCTGGTCGGTGAAGAACTCCGCGGCCGCCTGGTTCGCGGCGAGCAGGCGGGCGCGGTTGCCGTGATCGCTGGCCTGCCCGCCGTCTTCGTAGTGGAGCTCGTAGCCGAGTCGACCGGCGAGACGCTCGACCGCCTCGGTGAACGAGACGTGGTCCATGCGCTGCAGGAACGTGTAGGCGTCGCCCGACTCGCCGCAGCCGAAGCAGTGGTAGTAGCCGAGCGCGGGGCGCACGTGGAAACTCGGGCTGCGCTCGTCGTGGAACGGGCAGAGCCCCTTCATCGAGCCGACGCCCGCGGACTTCAGGCTCACGTGATCGCCGACGATATCGGCGATGTTCGTTCGGGCCTTCACCTCATCGACGTCACTCTGTCGAATTCGGCCGGCCATGGATCTCATCCTAGATCGCCGGGAGCGGCGTTCGGCCGGTTGCCCGGTTCTCGGCGGCCCGGTTCCGACACGCGTCGAGACCGGTCACCGGCGCACGAGTCGCTCGTGCCACGCCAGCGCGGACTGGTCGGTCAGGCTCGCGACCTGATCGACGACGGCGCGGCGACGGCCGACGTCGTCGGATGCCGCGGCCCAGTCTTCGGCGAACCCCGGATCGAGGTCGCGGTCGCCCGTCGCGACGAGCGCGTCGGCGAGCTCGATGAGCACCTCGCGCTGCTGGATGTAGATCGGCTGCCGGCTGTTGCGCGACATCACGAACGCGGCGACGATGCCCTTCAGCACGGCGATCTCGGCCTGCACCTCGCGCGGCACGACGACGTCGGCGTCGAACCGGATGAGGCTGGCCAGCGGGAAGGCGGAACGCGTCGCCTCGGTCGCCGCACGCGCGAACCGCCCGATGAGCTGGCTCGTGAGGTTCTTCAGCTGCGCCTGGTCGCGCCGGCTGCCGCTCCACGAGTCGGTCCACCCGTCGAGCGAGTCGAGTCGGTCGAACGCGGCGATGAGCTCGTCGTGCGAGAACGCGCCGCCGATCCACTCGTACATGGAGGAGACGAGGGCGTCGTGGTCGACACGTTCGCCGAGGCTCGCGACGTCGATGTAGCCGTTGACGATCGCGTCTTCGAAGTCGTGCACGGAGTAGGCGATGTCGTCGGAGAGGTCCATGACCTGGGCCTCGATGCAGAGGCGGCGTTCGGGCGCACCTCGCCGGAGCCAGGTGAACACCTCGAGGTCGTCGCGATAGAAGCCGAACTTGGCCCGACCGCTCGGATCGGCGACGGAGGTCGCCTCGGGCCACGGGTACTTGCAGCTCGCGTCGAGGCTCGCGCGCGTGAGGTTGAGCCCGTAGCCGTGGCCATCGGCGCCGAACACCTTCGGCTCGAGCCTCGTGAGGATGCGGAGGGTCTGCGCGTTGCCCTCGAAGCCGCCGATGTCGGCGGCCCAGACGTTGAGCGCCTTCTCGCCGTTGTGTCCGAACGGCGGATGCCCGAGGTCGTGCGCGAGGCACGCGGTGTCGACGACGTCGGGATCGAGTCCGAGCGAGGAGGCGAGCTCGCGACCGACCTGCGCGACCTCGAGCGAGTGGGTGAGCCGATTGCGGGCGAAGTCGAGCCCGGCGGTGGGGCTCAGCACCTGCGTCTTGGCCGCGAGCCGTCGGAGCGCGCTCGAGTGCAGCAGCCGTGCCCGATCGCGCGCGAAGTCGCTGCGGCGATTCGTGTGCTCTTCGGGGTACTGGCGCTCGGTGTCGACGTCGTGGTAGCCGCCGAAGAGTCGCTCGGATGCCACCCTCAGCCGCCGCTCGTGTCGAGCTCGGCGTCGACGAGGGTCGTGCGATCGTGGCCGGCGAGCTGCTGGGAGTCGAGCCAGCCGTCGGGCAGTGCGGGCTTCTTCGGGGTGCCGGCACGGCCGCGCGGCCCCTCGGCCCCCTCGCCCGGGTACGGCATCGACCAGTCGAGCGTGCCGAGCAGGTCGTCGAGCTGGGCGAGCGACTCGACGGTCGCGAGCCTGGCCCGCAGGTCGCCGCCGACCGGGTAGCCCTTGAAGTACCAGGCGACGTGCTTGCGGATGTCGCGGCAGCCGCGTTCTTCGCTGTCGAAGAACTCGGTGAGCAGCTCGGCGTGGCGACGGAACGTCTGCGCGACCTGCCCGAGCGAGGGCTGGAAGCTCTGCGACTCGCCCCGGAACGCGGCTGCGAGGTCGCCGAAGAGCCACGGCCGGCCGAGGCATCCGCGACCGACGACCACGCCGTCGCAGCCGGTCTCGGCGACCATGCGCAGGGCGTCTTCGGCCGACCAGATGTCGCCGTTGCCGAGCACGGGCACGCTCGTGACCGTCTCTTTGAGGCGGCCGATGGCCGACCAGTCGGCGTGGCCCGAGTAGAACTCGGCGGCCGTGCGCGCGTGCAGCGCGATGGAGGCCACGCCGGCGCCCTCGGCGATGCGCCCCGCCTGGAGGTAGGTGAGGTGGTCGGCGTCGATGCCCTTGCGCATCTTGATGGTCAGCGGGATGTCGCCCGCGGCCGTCACCGCGCCCTCGACGATGTCGCGGAACAGCCCGCTCTTCCATGGGAGCGCGGCTCCCCCGCCCTTGCGCGTGACCTTGGGCACGGGGCATCCGAAGTTCAGGTCGATGTGGTCGGCGCGGTCTTCGGCGACGAGCATCGTGACCGCCTCTGAGACGGTCTTCGGGTCGACGCCGTAGAGCTGGATCGAGCGCGGCGTCTCGGACTCGTGGTGCGTGATGAGGCGCATCGACTCGGGCGTGCGTTCGACGAGTGCGCGCGAGGTGATCATCTCGGAGACGTAGAGGCCGGCGCCGAACTCGCGGCAGAGCCGACGGAACGCCGTGTTCGTGATGCCCGCCATCGGGGCGAGCACGACGGGCACGTCGAGTTCGAGGCCGCCGATGGTCAGCGGGCCTGCAGGAGTCGTGGAAGTGAGAGACATCACCGTCGATTCTCCCAGAATCCTGCGACATCCCGCCCACCTGCCGAAACCCGCGCCTAGGATCTCCCTCAGGCGACCTGGGGAGGACGACATGGGCGAGGCCCTGACCGGTTCGGAACGTGTTCGGGCGGATGCCGCGGCGAGAGGTCTCGAGATCGAGATCATCGACCGACCGGCGGCCCGCAGCCTCGAGGAGGCCGCCGAACTGCTCGGCATCACGCCGGCCGACATCGTGAAGTCGCTCGTCGTCAAGCGCAGCGACGGCAGCTACCTCTTCGCCCTCGTGCCGGGCGGGCGCAAGATCTCGTGGCCGAAGCTGCGCGCGATCGTCGGCGTCAACAAGCTGCAGCTGCCGGATGCCTCGCTCGCGCTCGCGGCCACCGGCTACGAGCGCGGCACGATCACGCCGCTCGGGTCGACGACCGAATGGCCCGTCTACATCGACGAGTCCGTCGTCGGGCGCCGCGTCTCGATGGGCGCGGGCGAGCACGGCCGGAGCCTGTTCGTCGACGCCGACCGGCTCATCGAGGCGTTCGGCGCGACGGTGGCCGATCTCAGCGACCCCGAGTAGGCGCGCGCCGGACTCCGACCTGTCGAGCGGACCGGTCTCGATCCGGCGCGGCGCGACTACTCGACGGGCGAGGCCCCCGGAATGAAGCAGACGTCGCCCTCGCACACCATCGCCGAGGGGTCGCCGACCATCATCGTGAACGGCGACGCCGCGGCATCCGACCTCGAAGGCCCGACCGCCCCGAGCGCAGCCGCCTCGACCGCAGTCACGTCGACCTCGGTCACGTCGACCTCGGCCGCCTCAGCCGCGCTCACGCGACGCGCTCGCCGGAGACCTGCGCGATCGCCTGCGAGAACACCTCGGCCGGCTGCGCGCCCGAGATGCCGTACTTGCCGTCGATCACGAAGAACGGAACGCCGTTGATGCCGTAGGCGCCGGCCTGGGCGATGTCGGCCTGCACGTCTGCGGCGTAGCGTCCGGACTCGAGCGCGTCGCGCGCGGCATCGGCATCGAGGCCGACCTCCACGGCGTAGGCGACCAGCTCGTCGAGTCGGTTCACGCGGCCGCCCTCGACGAAGTACGCCTTGAGCAGGCGCTCCTTGAGCTCGAGCTGCTTGCCGTTCGCCTTCGCGAAGTGCAGCAGTTCGTGCGCCTTCAGCGTCTTCGTGTGCGCGACCTTCTCGAAGTGGTACTCGAGCCCGGCGTTCGCGGCAACGCCAGTGACGTGCTGCAGCATCTGCTCGACGCGCTCGACGGGCATGCCCTTGCGGTCGGCGAGATACTCGACGGTCGATCCCTCGAAGTCGAGGGGGGTGTCGGGCGAGAGCTCGAACGAGTGGTACTCGATCTCGACATCGGGCGCGTCGGCGCCGAGGGCCTCGAGGCCCGCCTCGAGGTGGCGCTTGCCGATGTAGCACCACGGGCAGGCGATGTCGGACCAGATGTCGATCTTGATGGGTTCACTCACGGTGAGTGACAACCGATGCGGACGCATCGGTATTCCCGACGTCGACGGCGCCGGCTCAGTGCCCGACGACGATCCGCGTGGCCTCGGCGACGACCTCGTTGTTGCGCGTCGCATCGGGGCGATCGGTCCGGGTCAGGATGACGAGCGTCAGCGGGTCGCGTCCGGCGCGCCAGAGCACGCCCGCGTCGTTGACCACGCCGTACTCGCCGCCGCCCGTCTTGTCGGCGAGCTCGTACGGAGCGGCGAGGCCGGCCCGCATGCGCGCACCCGAGGTCGTGTTGCGCAGCATCCACTCGCGCAGCCGCGACGAGGCGAGCACGCCGGCGGCGTCGTCGAGCAGCAGCGCGGTGGAGAGCAGTGCGATGTCGTCGGGCGTGGTCGTGTCTCGCACGTCGCCGGGAACGGCGTCGTTGAGTTCGGGCTCCCAGCGGTCCAGGCGGGTCCGCTTCGCACCGAGCGACGCCGCGAAGGCGGTGATCGCCGATGGGCCGCCGAGCTCGCGCAGCAGCAGGTTGCCCGCGGTGTTGTCGCTGTAGCGGAGGGCCGCGTCGGCCAACTGGCCGGGGGTGGCCCGCCGCGGTCGCAGGGCTTCGAGCACGATCGAGTCGCGCACGACATCGGCCTTGGCGAACGGGATCGGCGTCGTCCAGTAGGCCTCGTCGTAGCCGCGATCCCGCACGAGCGCCGCAGCCGCCAGCACCTTGAACAGCGAGCACATCGGGAACAGGTCGGCGCCGCGGTAGCGGAACGCGTCACCGACCGGGCGCCCGGCCCGGTGGTCGACGGCGTGCACCCCGATCGTCACCGACGCCGCACGTTCGAGCTCGCGCAGGTCACGCGACATCCGTTCGTGATCTGCGGCGGATGTCGCGGGCGACGCAGTCGGCGACGACGACGCCCAGGCGGGCGACGGGGCGAGCCCTGCGGCGACGACGCCGGCGGTCGCGGCGCCGCCGAAGGCGAGGAGCGAGCGACGGGACAGGAAGGTGGATTCAGGTGTCGATGGCATGGACGGCAGTCTCGTGGGCTCCGACTCATGCAGGCAAAGCACACAACGCCGCCATTCATGCCAGAATCGCATGCATGCCCCGCAACTTCGACCTCCTGTCGGCCTGCGAGGCCTTCGTCTCCGTGGCCGAGCGCGAGAGCTTCACGGCCGGCGCGATGGGCACCGGAGTCACGCAATCCGTCGCGAGCCGCCGCATCGCCGCCCTCGAGAACCACCTCGGCGCCCGCCTCTTCGAGCGCTCGTCGCGACGCGTGGCGCTGACCCCGTTCGGGCGGAGCGTGCTCCCCGGAGCGACTCGGCTCGTGGTCGCCGCGCAGGAGTTCTCCGACGATGCCGACCACGCCCGCTCCCTGCCGATCACCCTCGCCGTGCCGCGCCACCTCTCCCCCGCCGCGGCGGCCAGGGTGTGCGCCGCGGCAGCCGACCGGTCGCTCACGGTCGAGCTGCTCGAGGGCGCGCCGCGCGAGCGCGCGGAATGGGTGAGCTCCGGCCGCGCCCAGCTCGCCCTGCAGCACGTCGAACCCGATCGTGCCGACTGGTCGACGCCGCTCGGCGTCGGCTTCGCCCGCGGCGCCGACACCGGCGAGGAGCCGTTCTACCTGGCCGAGCTGCGTCCGAGGCGAGGGACCCCCGAACGTCGCCTGCTCTGGCTGCAGCCGGAGGACGACGTGCCGAACGTGCGCGACCGGCTCGAACGCGTGCGGAACGGAGCGGGGCTCGCCACCGGCCACCTGCGGCTCGCGACCTCGCTCGTCACCGCGATCGCCAGGGCCATCGCCGACGGCGACCTCGTGCTGTGCACGCGCGGGGAGGCGACCGGGGCCGATCTCGCGTGGCATCCGCTCGGCGACCTGCACCTCAGGCGCGGCTACACGCTCGTGCACCGCGACGGCGACCTCGCCGGGCGCTTCCTCGATGCCACCGGCCCGCTGCTGCCGGGGCTGCTCGGCACCGACCCGCCGACCGAGCACCATGCGTCCTGATCGCCTCGTGCTGCGCGACGCCGCGCAGGCCCTCGACGACGCCGGCCTCACGGCGTCGATCACGGTGCGCGACCTCGGCACCGGTCGCGAGCTCTCGATCGATCCGGATGCCGCGTACCCGCTCGCCTCGGTCGTGAAGCTGCCGCTCGCACTCGCCGTGCTGCGGGCTGCCCGCGAGGGAGCGCTCGACCTCGCCGAGCCCGTGCAGCTCGACCCGGCCGGCCGGACGCCAGGTCTCACCGGACTCTGCCGGTTCGAGCACCCGTCGACGGTCGCCGTCGAGGACCTGCTCTCCCTCGCGATCTGCGTGAGCGACGACACCGCGGCCGACGCGCTCTTCGAGCGCTGCCCGCCCGCCGAGGTCACCTCCCTGCTGCGCGAGCTCGGCATCGCCGAGATCACGGTGCGGCACTCGATCCAGGACCTGCACGAGACGCTCGCGAGTCGACTCGCGCCCGACGAGATGCCGCAGGCCCTGGCCCTGGCGATCCAGGCGTCGACGAGAGGCGGCGGACACCTGATCCCCCAGCTCGACGTCACGCACGCCAACGCGGGCACCTCGCGCGCGATCGTCGACCTGCTCGCGCGCATCTGGACCGATCCGGCGCTCGCGAGCGAGCGGGAGCCGCTTCGACGATTGCTCGGGATGAACCTCATGCGGCACCGCCTCGCACCCGACCTCGAGTCCGACGACGCCGAATGGTTCTCGAAGACCGGCACGTTCCTGCACCTGCGGCACGAGGTCGGCGTGCTCGAGCACGCCGACGGCGGGGTGTTCGCGATCGCGGTGCTGAGCGAGTCGTCGGTGCCGGCCCGCCGCCAGCCGGGCGCCGAACAGGCGCTGGGCTTCGCTGCACGGCTGCTGCACGACCAGGTGCGGGCCACGCGAACGGCACGATGAGCGGATGTCTCGGGGCCGCGCGGCATCCGAGCTGCGACGCGCTGCGGCGCTACTCCGAGGCGGTCGGCGTGTCGATCGCGCCGCCGAACCGGCGGTTGCGCGACGCGTAGAGCTCGATGGCCTGCCACAGGTCGGTGCGCGAGAAGTTGGGCCAGAGCCGGTCGAGGAACACCATCTCGGCGTACGCCGACTGCCAGAGCAGGAAGTTCGAGGTGCGCTGCTCGCCCGAGCTGCGCACGAACAGGTCGACGTCGGGCATCTCGGGAACGTAGAGGCGCTTCGAGATCAGCCGCTCCGACACCGCCGAGGGCTTCAGTCGGCCCGCCGCCACGTCGTCGGCGATCGAGCGCACGGCGTCGGTGATCTCGTTGCGCCCGCCGTAGTTGACGCACATCGTGAGCGTCAACGTGTCGTTGCCCGCGGTCATGCGCTCGGCGAACTGCAGCTCGTTGATGACCGACGCCCACAGGCGGGGCTTGCGGCCGGCCCAGCGGATGCGCACGCCCCACTCGTTGAGCTGGTCGCGACGGCGGTGCAGCACGTCGCGGTTGTATCCCATGAGGAAGCGCACCTCTTCTGGGCTGCGCTTCCAGTTCTCGGTCGAGAACGCGTAGACCGAGAGGTGCTTGACCCCGGCCTGGATCGCACCGGCGACCACGTCGAGCAGCGCCGCCTCGCCGGCCTTGTGACCCTCGATGCGGGTGAGGCCGCGTCGGTTCGCCCAGCGGCCGTTGCCGTCCATGACGATCGCGACGTGGTTCGGCACGGCGCCCTTCGGGAACGCGGGCGGGTGCACGCCGGTCCAGTCGAGGGGCCGGTAGGGCACGGCGTCGCGGTGGGTGTAGGGCTTGGGGGTCACGGTGCGGTGGGTTCCCTCGAGACGTGCGGCAGCGAGCGGAGGCCCCGCTCGAGGTGCCACTGGGTGTAGGCGGCGACGATGCCGCTGGCCTGGTTGCGGTCGCCCGTCGCGGAGGCGTCGACGAACGCCCAGTCGCCCGCGAGGAGCGCTCCGAGCAGCGCGACGGTCGAACGTGCGATGCGCGGCGTGCCGGGCGGCGCGCACTCCTCGTCGCAGACGACGCCGCCGAGCTGCACGACGACGGCCGTGTGCTCGCCAGGGCGACCGCAGCGCGAGCAGTCCTCGAAGCTCGGCGCCCAGCCGGCGAGGGCGAGCGCGCGCAGCAGGTAGGAGTCGAGGGTGAGCGTCGCACCGTGCTCGCCGCGGGCGAGCGATCGCAGGGCGCCGACGAGCAGCAGGTACTGCTGCAACGAGCCCTCGGACTCGGTGAGCTTGTCGGCCGCCTCGACCATCGCGCTCGCGGCCGTGTAGGCGGCGTAGTCGGCACTGATCTCGGCGCCGTAGGAGCCGAGCGACTCGGCCTGCGTCACGACGTCGAGCGTGCGGCCCTCGTAGAGCTGCAGGTCGGCGACCATGAACGGCTCGAGGCGGGCGCCGAACTTCGACCCCGTTCGCCGAACCCCCTTCGCGACCGCGCGGATCTTGCCGTGCCGTCTCGTGAGGAGCGTGACGATGCGGTCGGCCTCACCCAGCTTGTGGGTGCGCAGCACGACGGCTTCATCTCGGTAGACGGGCACCCTTCATTCTCCCACCCGCCGCGCACGGCACGGCGCACCGCGCGGATGGTCGGCACGCGGCATCCGCTCTGGTTCACTTGCCTCGTGGAAACCCAGCAGTTCTTCATCCCCCTGTGGCTCGATCTCACCGCCGTCGGCCTCGGCGGCGTCCAAGGCGCCCTGTTCGCATCGGGATTCCGCGGCCAGCGCCGGCTCGACCTGCTCGGCGTCGCCCTCGTCGGCATCGTGATGGGCTTCGGCGGCGGCGTGATCCGCGACCTGCTGCTCGACCAGCCGCTTCGAGCGCTGCAGAGCAACTGGTACCTCGTCGTCGCGGTCGCGGCAGCGCTCCTCGGCATGCTGCTCGCCGGACCCCTCGCCCGCCTCAACGGCGTCATCGTCGGCCTCGATGCCATCGTCATCGGCATGTTCGGCGCCTTCGGCACCTCGAAGGCCCTCGGCCTCGGACTGCCGATCCTCCCGGCCGTGGCCGTCGGGGTGGCCGCGGCGGTCGGCGGCGGCGTGCTCCGCGACATGCTCATGGGCCTGCCGATCTCGATCATGCACGTCGGGTCGCTCTACGCCGTCGCGGCGGGCGCCGGCTGCATCGTGCTCGTCGCGTTGCACCTGTTCGGCGTGCCGCTGCTCATCGGCGGAATCGTCTGCGTCGTGGTCACCGCCGTGATCCGGTGGCTCGCCGTGATCTTCGACGTCTCGCTGCCCGAGCAGCGCATGCTCTACCGGCGCAAGGTCGCCACCGAGACCGGCATGCTGCCGATCATCCGCGACGGCGCGTAGGGCGGCGGCCGGCGTCGGGTGCGCCCGCCTCGCGAACGGCCGATGAGACGACGGATGCCGCGTGCCGAGGTCGGCACGCGGCATCCGTCGTTCGACTCAGACGCCGACGGCCTCGAGTTCGTCGATCGCGACGTGCGAGCGGATCGCGCGGTTGACGGCCGAGACCACGGCCTTCAGCGACGCCGTGGAGATGTCGGCGTCGATGCCGACGCCCCAGAGCGTGCGGTCGCCGACCTGGCACTCGACGTACGCCGCAGCGACGGCGTCGCCGCCGGCCGACATGGCGTGCTCGCTGTAGTCGAGCACGCGCACCTCGACACCCTCGGCGCCGAGCACCGACAGGAACGCCGCGATGGGCCCGTTGCCGCTGCCCTCGGCGTCGACGCGCTCGTCGCCGTCGCGGAGGCCGACGCGCACGCGCACCTCGCCCGTGAGGTCGCTCTCGGTGCGCAGCGACAGCAGCTCGAAGCGCCCCCACTTGTCATCGGGCCGCTCGGCGGGTGCCGGCAGGTACTCGTCGGTGAAGACGCGCCAGATCTCGTCGCTCGAGACCTCGCCGCCCTCTTCGTCGGTCTTGGCCTGCACGACGCCCGAGAACTCGATCTGGAGGCGACGCGGCAGGTCGAGCGCGTGGTCGTTCTTCAGCAGGTAGGCGACGCCGCCCTTGCCCGACTGCGAGTTCACGCGGATGACCGCCTCGTAGCTGCGACCGAGGTCGCGCGGATCGACGGGCAGGTACGGCACGGCCCACTCGAGGTCGTCGACGGTCGCACCGCGGCGCTCGGCCTCGGCGGCCATGGCCTCGAAGCCCTTCTTGATCGCGTCCTGATGCGAACCCGAGAACGCGGTGTAGACGAGGTCGCCGGCCCACGGGTGCCGCTCGGGCACCGGCAGCTGGTTGCAGTACTCCACCGTGCGCTTGACCTCGTCGATGTCGGAGAAGTCGATCTGGGGGTCGATGCCCTGCGTGAACAGGTTGACGCCGAGCGCGACGAGGTCGACGTTGCCCGTGCGCTCGCCGTTGCCGAACAGGCATCCCTCGATGCGGTCGGCGCCGGCCAGGTAGCCGAGCTCGGCCGCGGCGATCGCCGTGCCGCGGTCGTTGTGCGGGTGCAGCGACAGGAGCACGTTCTCGCGGTGCGCGAGGTTGCGGCTCATCCACTCGATCGAGTCGGCGTAGACGTTCGGGGTCGTCATCTCGACCGTGGCGGGCAGGTTGATGATGACCTTGCGCTCGGGCGTCGGCTCGAAGATCTCGATGACCTGGTTGCACACGTCGACGGCGAACTCGAGCTCGGTGCCGGTGTAGCTCTCGGGCGAGTACTCGTAGTACACGTCGGTGCCGACGACCGTCGCCTCCATCTCACGGCACTTGCGCGCGCCGTGCAGGGCGATGTCGATGATGCCCTGCCGATCGGTGCGGAAGACGACCTCGCGCTGCAGGATGCTCGTCGAGTTGTAGAGGTGCACGATGGCCTGCTTCGCGCCCTTGATCGACTCGTACGTGCGCTCGATGAGGTGGTCGCGCGCCTGCGTCAGCACCTGGATCGTCACATCGTCGGGGATCGCGCCCTCTTCGATGAGGCTGCGCACGAAGTCGAAGTCGGTCTGGCTCGCGCTCGGGAACCCGACCTCGATCTCCTTGTAGCCCATGCTGACGAGCAGGTCGAACATGATGCGCTTGCGCTCGGGGCTCATCGGGTCGATGAGCGCCTGGTTGCCGTCGCGCAGGTCGACAGCGCACCAGCGCGGTGCGACCTCGATGCGCTTGGACGGCCACGTGCGATCGGGCAGGTCGACGACGATCTGCTCGTGGAAGGGGCGGTACCGGTGAACGGGCATCGCCGACGGCTTCTGGGTGTTCTTCATGAGGTGCTTCTCTCGCTTCGCGGATGATTCAGCCGACGACGAACTCCGCAGCGAGGGAGGCCTGAGAACTAGGACTCGCTGCGGCAGCTAAGGAGAAGCAGGCCGTAAGACACGCACCAAGGCTAACACTGCGACGGGCCCGCGCGCACGACACGGCGGACGGACGCCTCCCCCGAGGCCTCCGTCCGCCGTGTTCCCCCGCCTTCGCACCCCCGTGCGAAGGCCCATCTCCGCGCCCGCCCTCGGCAGGCGCGGGGTCTAGTCGATCGCGAGCGCGACCACCGGCGACACGCGCGCCGCACGCCGCATCGGAGCGACGGATGCCGCGAGCGTGAGCACTGCGGCAGCGCCCACGACGATCGCGACGATCGGCCACGGGATCACCGGGGCGACGATGCCAGGACCGCTGCCGACCGAGCCGAGGATCGACTGCGCGCCGACCCAGCCGTACGCGATGCCGAGCACCAGGCCCGTGAGCGTCGCCGCCACCGTCAGCGCCGCGGCCTCGACGAGCACCATGACCCTGATCTGCCGCCGATCGAAGCCCAGCGCGCGCAGCAGACCCAGCTCGCGCGTGCGCTGCATGACGCTGATCGACAGGGTGTTCACCAGCCCGACGGCCGCGATCACGGCGCTGAAGCCGATGAGCGTCGAGAACACCGCGACCGTGCCGTCGATCACCGGGCCGAGGGCGTCCTGCATCTCGGGCCGGTTCGCGGTCGCGACCAGCACCATGGCGCGATAGGTCTCCATCGTGACCGCGAAGGTCGTGACGAGCGTGACGCCGATCACGAGGCCGATGGTCATGCGCGCTGAGCGTTCGGGGTGGCGCACGGCGTTCTCGGCCGCGAGCCGCGCCGCTGGGCGGTCGCCGAACCAGCGGCCGACGAACCTGAGCACCGGCGGCATCACGCGGTGCGCCGCGAGCACGATCGCCGTGAACGAGAGGATGCCGCCGAGGAGCCCGATCAGCACGCCCTCGGGGCGCACGAGCCCCACGATCACGCCGAGCGCGAGGAGTCCGACGCCGAGGATGCCGAGGGTCCAGGCCACGATCGCACGGCCCTTGCGCGAGGACACCTCGTCGAAGTCGGCCTCGGTGGCGTTGCCCAGCGCCTGCGCCGGTCGCACCGAGAGCACCCGGCGCGACCCCGTCCACGCGGCGAGCCACGTGGTGACCACGACGGCGACCATCGGCACGAGCAGCAGCGGGTCGACGAGCGAGTACTCCACGCGGGGAATGCTGCCCTGCGCCATGCCGATCTCGGCGATGCCCCAGGCGGCGGCCGACCCGACCAGGGCGCCGAGCGCGGCGCCGGCGAGCCCGATGAGCAGGCCCTCGCGGGCGATCGTCGCCCGCTGCGCCCGGGCGCTCGAACCGATGAGCCGGAGCAGCGCGATCAGGCGCGTGCGACCGGCCACGACCGTCGCGACGGTGTTCGCCGTCACCACCGCACTGACGTAGACGGCGATCGTGATGAACACGCTCGCCACGAGCGCGAGCACGAGCTGCACCGTGCCGCTCTCGGAGAGGCCGTCCTCCGAGGTGATGACGGCGGCCAGGATGCCGGTGATCTGCAGCAGGGCGACGCCGAACGCCGCGGCCAGGGAGGCCACGAGCAGCGTCGGCAGGAGGTCCTTCAGCCTGGTCATGCCGCCGTCTCCATCGCGAGCATGTACGAGCTGATCTCCTCGGGCGTGGACCGAGCGGCGTCGCGCACGATGCGCCCATCGGCGAGGAACAGGATCCGGTCGGCGTGGCTCGCGGCGATGGGGTCGTGGGTCACCATCGCGATCGACTGCCCGTAGCGCGACGATGCGGAGGCCAGCAGGGCCAGCACCTCGCGACCGGTGCGCGAATCGAGGTTGCCGGTCGGCTCGTCGGCGAAGACGAGGTCGGGCCGCGTCGCGAGCGCACGCGCGATGGCGACCCGCTGCTGCTGTCCGCCCGAGAGCTCGTGGGGGCGGTGCCGCACGCGGCCGGCGAGGCCGAGCGTGTCGAGGAGCTCGTCGATCCACGCCTGCTCGTCCTTCGTCGGGCGTCGGCCGTCGAGCTCGAACGGCAGCACCACGTTGCCGCGCACGTCGAGCGTGGGCACGAGGTTGAACGACTGGAAGACGAACCCGATCCGCCGCCGGCGGAGCACCGTGAGCTCGCCGTCGGGCAGGTCGGTGATGTCCGTGTCACCGAGCCACACCCGACCCGACGTCGGCGAGTCGAGGCCGGCCATGATGTGCATCAGCGTCGACTTGCCCGAACCCGAGGGGCCCATGATCGCGGTGAACTCGCCGCGGCGGAGGCCGAGCGAGACGTCGTCGAGGGCGGCGACCGCGCCGGGGCCGGTGCCGTACCGCTTTCCCAGGTTGGTGACGCGCGCGATGAGTCCGAGGTCTGAAGGTTGGATCTGCATGCCTTCGACGCTACGGAGACCGCCCCTGCCCGGTCATCCGGCCATGGGATGGCCGGCCGTCATCCTGCAGGATGATCGGGCATGCCGAGGTCGTGCTCGTAGGCGAACACGACGAGCTGCACGCGATCGCGCAGGCCGAGCTTCGCGAGGATGCGGCTCACATGCGTCTTCACCGTCGCCTCGGACAGGAACTCCGATGCCGCGATCTCCGAGTTCGAGAGCCCGCGAGCTGCGAACCCGAAGATCTCGCGCTCGCGCGGCGTCAGCTCCGACCACGTCGCCGGGGCCGGGCGACGGCCGCTGCCCCTCGCGAGATGCGCGAACAGCTCTCGCGTGGCGCTCGCGGCGATCACCTGGTTGCCCTGGTGCACCGTGCGGATCGCCGCGAGCAGGAACTCGGGGTCCGCGTCCTTCAGCACGAACCCGCTCGCCCCGGCGCGGATGGCGCGGGCGGCGTTCTCGTCGAGGTCGAACGTCGTGAGCACGAGGATCCTCGGTGCCGCTCGGCCGTCGCGCTCGGCCTCCGCGAGGATGCGCTCGGTCGCCTGGATGCCGTCGAGCACCGGCATCCGCACGTCCATGAGCATCACGTCGGGCCTGGTCGTCGCGGCGAGGGCGACGCCGGAGGGGCCGTCGCCGGCCTCGCCGACGACCTCGAGATCGGGCTGGGACTCGACGAGCATGCGCACCCCTGAGCGGAACAGTGCCTGGTCGTCGACGAGGGCGACGCGGATGCCGCTCATGGTTGGCTCCTCGGTTGTGCGGGAATCCTCGCGACGACGTGGAACACCCCGTCGACGCCGGGTTCGGCGGCGAGCGTGCCGCCGACCAGTTGGGCGCGCTCGCGCATGCCCGTGATGCCGTGGCGGGCCCCGGTCGGGGTCGGCCCGCCCGCGGCATCCGCCTGGATGCGATTCGAGATCGCGAGCGCGAGGCCGTCGACCGCCCAGTCGAGGCGCACCTCGACCGGCTCGGCGGTGTCGCCGTGCCGGAGGGCGTTCGTGAGCGCCTCCTGCACGATGCGGTACACCGCGATCTGGTGGCCGGTGCCGAGCTCGCGCGGCTCCCCCGTCTCGAAGCGCTGCACGTCGAGCCCCGCCGCGACCACGCCGTCGATCAACTCGCCGAGGTCGTCGAGCACGGGCTGTGGCGCGCCGCCCTCGCGGTGCCGCAGTTCGGCGAGCAGCACCCGCACGTCGCCGAGCGCACCGCGCGCGACGCCCGAGATCGTCGAGAGGGCCTCGGATGCCGCGTCGGGGCGGGTCCGCGCCGCGAACCGCGCTCCGTCGGCCTGGGCGATGACCACGGCCAGCGAATGCGCGACGACGTCGTGCATGTCCCTCGCGATGCGGTTGCGCTCCTGCTCGACCGTGTAGCGGTACTCGGCGAGGGCGCGCTCACGGTTCGCGACCTCCTCGCGCCGACGCACCTCGCGGCCCTCGCGCACCGAGCGCGCGAGCAGTCCGGCCGTCCAGGCCAGCACGAGCACCGCGAGCGAGGCGACGAGGATGAACGCGGCCGCGAACAGGTTCTGCGGCGTGAGGCCGCCCGTGCCGCCGAAGACCGGCATGAGCACCTGCAGGTAGACGGTCGCGATGAGCGCGCCGGCACCCGCCGACACGAGTCCGAGCCACTTCACGAGCCGGCCGCCGTGCGCGGCGGTCGAGTAGAGCACGCCGAGCACCGCGAAGTCGTAGAACTGCAGGTCGCGGAGCGCGGCCATCTGCACGGTCGCCCCCGCCCACGCGATGCCGAGCGACCATGCCGGCGACAGCCGTCGCACCGCGAGGGCGCCGACGAAAAGCACCATGGCGGCGAGGTCGGCCCAGTTGCCCATCAGCGCGAACGGCAGCGCCATCAGGCCGAAGACCACCGCGAGCACGATGTCGGTCGTCAGCTTCGCGCGACTGATTCGGTTCTCGGGCACCGATCCACCGTACGCGCTGCATGCGCCGGATGCCGCGTCAGCCGTCGCGAATCATCCTCGAGTCGTACACGGCGGGCCACCGCGGCCCGGGCGCCCTCGCACGCCGCTGTCCGCCGCAGGTCGCGCCGGGTCAGAACCCGAGGCGACCGAGCAGCTTCGGATCGCGCTGCCAGTCCTTCGCGACCTTGATGTGCAGCGCGAGGTACACCTTGCGGCCGAGCAGCCCCTCGATCTGCGTGCGCGCCGTGGCCCCGACCTCGCGCAGCCGCGACCCGCCCTTGCCGATGATGATGCCCTTCTGGCTGTCGCGTTCGACGTAGAGGTTCGCGTAGATCTCGAGCAGGTCCTTGTCTTCTCGCTCGACCATGTCCTCGACGACGACCGCGATCGAGTGCGGCAGCTCGTCGGTGACGCCCTCGAGCGCCGCCTCGCGGATGAACTCGGCGATGCGCTCCGACGTGTCCTCGTCGGTCAGGGTCTCGGCCGGGTAGAGCGGCTGGCTCGACGTCGGGAGCAGCACCAGCAGCTCATCGATGAGCACGTCGAGCTGCTCGCCGCGCGGCGCGGACACCGGGATGACGGACGCCCACTCGCGCAACTGCGACACCGCGAGCAGCTGCTCGGCGACCTTCGCCTTCGACGCGGCATCCGTCTTGGTGACGATGGCGACCTTCTTCGCGCGCGGGTACTGGTCGAGCTGCTCGTTGATGAACCGGTCGCCGGGGCCGATCGGCTCGTTCGCCGGAACGCAGAACGCGATGACGTCGACGTCGCCGAGGGTCGACTGCACGAGCGAGTTCAGGCGCTCGCCGAGCAGGGTGCGCGGGCGGTGCAGGCCGGGCGTGTCGACGAGGATCAGCTGCCCGTTCTCACGGTGCACGATGCCCCGGATCGCGCGACGCGTGGTCTGCGGCTTCGAGCTCGTGATCGCCACCTTCTCGCCGACGAGCGCGTTCGTCAACGTCGACTTGCCGACGTTCGGGCGCCCAACGAACGAGACGAATCCTGCGCGGTACTCAGCCACGGTGCTTCCTTCCATCGGCGTCCCCGGACTCGAACGCCAGCTGGGCGTCGATCAGGGACTGATCGCGCTCGACGAGGATCGTCGAGATGCGCTTCCTGCGGCCCTCGGTGCGCTCGGCACGGAGGACGAGTCCTGAGACGACGGCCTGCTCGCCCGGTTGGGCGAGTCGGCCGAGTTCCTTCGCGAGCAGGCCGCCGGCGGAGTCGACGTCCTCGTCATCGAGCTCGAGCCCGAAGAGCTCGCCGAGCTCGTCGATCGGCAACCTGGCGTTGACGCGGAACCGGCCGGGGCCGAGCTCCTCGATCTGCGCGGCCTCGCGGTCGTACTCGTCGGAGATGTCGCCGACGAGCTCCTCGATGACGTCTTCGAGCGTCACGAGGCCGGCGATGCCGCCGTACTCGTCGACGACCATCGCGAGGTGGTTCGACTCGAGCTGCATCTGCCGCAGCAGCGCATCGGCCTTCATGGAGTCGGGCACGAACACGGCAGGGCGGGCCAGCTCGCCGACCGTGAGGTCGGCCGCGTCGAGCGGTCGCTCGAATCCGAGGCGTGCGAGATCGCGCAGGTACAGGATGCCGGCGACGTCGTCGGCGTCCTGCTCGATGACCGGGATGCGCGAGTAGCCGGCGTTCAGGAACAACGCCATCGCCTGCGGCAGGTGCGCCGTCGACTCGATGGTGATCATGTCGGTGCGCGGCACCATCACCTCGCGCGCGACGGTGTCGTTGAACTCGAAGATCGAGTGGATGAGTTCGCGGTCGCCCTCTTCGAGCACCTCGAGCTCGGTCGCCTCGTCGACCATGCTGAGCAGCTGCTCTTCACTCGAGACGCCGGCGAACCGGATGCGGCCGGGGGTCACCCGGTTGCCGAGGCTCACGAGCGCGTTCGCGAGCGGGCCGAGCAGCACGCGCAGGAAGTGCACCACGGGAGCAGTGAGCTTCAGCACGACCGCGGCGTGCGCGCGACCGACGCTGCGGGGGCTCGCCCCGACGAGCACGAACGACACCGCCGTCATGATGAGCGCCGACCAGAGCAGCACCCACCACACGTTGTCGAGGAACGAGACGAACGCGAGCGTGACGAGCACGGCCGCCGTCGTCTCGGCGATGATGCGCACGAAGTTGACCGCGTTGACGTGCGCACCCGTGTCGTCGGCGATGGCCAGCAGCGACCGACGCGCACGGGAGCCGAACGAGAGCTCGGTGACATCCGCCCTGCTCGTGGCGCCGAGGGCGGAGTCGACGGCCGCCATGAGACCGCCGAACGCGACGAACACGAATGCCGAGGCGAGGAAGAGCCAGGCCTGCATGGTCAGCGACGACGCTCCTGCATCGTGAAGCCGACGAGGAGGTCGCGCTGCAGGCCGAACATCTCCTTCTCGTCTTCGGGTTCGGCATGGTCGAACCCGAGCAGGTGCAGCATGCCGTGCGTGGTGAGCAGGAGGAGCTCGTCGATGAGCGGATGCCCCGCGGTGCGCGCCTGCGCCTCGGCAACCTGCGGGCACAGCACGACGTCGCCGAGGAGTCCGGGCGGGGCCGGGTTCTCTTCGCTGCCCGGCCGGAGCTCGTCCATCGGGAAGCTCAGCACGTCGGTGGGGCCGGGCTCGTCCATCCACTGCACGTGCAGCTGCTCCATCGCGCCCTCGTCGACCAGCACGATCGCGAGCTCGGCGTCGGCGTGCACGTGCAGCGCGTCGAGCACGTAGACCGCGAGCCGCTGCAGCACCGCCTCGTCGACCTCGACGGCGGATTCGTTGTTGACCTCGATGCTCACGAGTTGGCGCCCCTTCGAGGGAGGTGGTCGCGCGGGCCGGCGTGCCCGCGTCGTTCGGCGCGGTTCGCGAACTCCCGCGCCTGGTCGCGCTCGAAGCGCTGCGCCTGCGCGCGCTGGTCGAACTCGGTGTAGGCGTCGACGATCTGGCCGACGAGCGTGTGACGCACCACGTCCTGGCTCGTCAACGTCGCGAAGTGGATGTCGTCGATGCGGTCGAGGATCCGGGTCACGAGGCGGAGCCCGCTTGCGCCGCCCGGCAGGTCGACCTGCGTGACGTCGCCCGTGACGACCATCTTCGAACCGAAGCCGAGCCGGGTGAGGAACATCTTCATCTGCTCGGGCGTCGTGTTCTGCGCCTCGTCGAGCACGACGAACGAGTCGTTGAGCGTGCGACCGCGCATGTAGGCGAGCGGCGCGACCTCGACCGTGCCCGAGGCGAGGAGCTTCGGAACCATCTCGGGGTCCATCATCTCGTTCAGCGCATCGTAGAGCGGCCGGAGGTACGGATCGATCTTGTCGGTCAGCGTGCCCGGGAGGAACCCGAGACGCTCGCCGGCCTCGACCGCCGGACGAGTCAGGATGATGCGGCTGACCTCCTTGCGCTGCAACGCCTGCACGGCCTTCGCCATGGCGAGGTAGGTCTTGCCCGTGCCGGCCGGGCCGATGCCGAAGACGACGGTGTGCTCGTCGATGGCGTCGACGTAGGCGCGCTGGCCCTCGGTCTTGGGCCGGATCGTCTTGCCCCGCGAGGCGACGATGACCTGGCCGAGCAGTTCGGACGGTCGGGATTCGGGATCGGCGTCGATCATGCGGGCCGAGCTCCTCACTTCGGTGGGTGTCGGATCCTGGCCGGCTCGCACGAGCTCCAGGAGTTCTTCGATCAGACGGCGCACGCGCAGGCGCTCGGAGGCGTCGCCTCGGATGCCGATCTCGTTGCCGCGCACGTGCACCTCGACATCGGGGTACTCGCGCTGGATGGTGGTCAGCAGGCGGTCCTGCGGGCCGAGGAGCCGCACCATGGCGATGCCGTCGATGCTGAGTCGCTCCTCATCGGCGCGCACGGTCGGCGGCACGTCGGCGGGTCGCACCTCGGCTGCGGCCGCCTCGGGCTGCACGTCGTCGCGCTGCGGGTCTTCGCCCTGCGGATCAGCCGCCAAGCGATGCCTCCCCGAGGCCGCCTGCGAGCACATGCGCGTGCACGTGGAAGACGGTCTGGCCGGCCGCGGCGCCCGTGTTGAACACCAGCCGGAACTCGCCGTCGGCGAGATCGGCGGCGACGCCGCGTGCCACCTCGACGAGTTCGGCGAGCAGCGCGGGGTCGCCGGCGGCGAGCTCGACGACGTCGCGGTAGGCGCCGGACTTCGGCGTGACGACGACGTGCACCGGCGCCTTGGGGGCGATGTCGCGGAACGCGATCACGTTCGCCGTCTCGGCGACGACGTCAGCGGGGATCTCGCGCGCGGCGATGCGCTCGAACAAGGTCGGCTCGGCGGTTGCGGTCATGTCTCCATCGTAGCGAGGGATGCCTCACCACCGCCCGAGTCGGGCGTTCAGCACGGCGATCGCGGCGGGGCCGGCGGTCGAGGTGCGCAGGACGGAGTCGCCGAGGCGGACGGCCTCGGCGCCGGCCGCCACCAGACGCTCGATCTCGGCGGGCGCGATGCCGCCCTCGGGGCCGACCACGAGCGCGAGGTCGCGGCCGTCGTCGCGGAGGTCGGTGAGCGGCGTCGCCGCCGTCGGCTCGAGCAGCAGCACACGCACGCCCTCGAGCAGCGCGGGAAGCGCGGCGGTCGCGGTGAGCGGTGCGACCTCGGGCATCCACGGGCGGATCGACTGCTTGGTGGCCTCGCGCACGATGGTCGCCCAGCGGGCCCGGCCCTTCTCGGCCTTCGGCCCCTCCCACCGGGAGACCGACCTGCTCGCCGACCACGGCACGATCGCGTCGACGCCGAGCTCGGTCGCCGCCTGCACCGCCAGCTCGTCGCGATCGCCCTTCGCGAGGGCCTGCACGAGCACGATGCGCGGGCTCGGCGCCGGCGTCGAGGTGACCTCGCCGACCTCGAGCACGAGCTCGCGCGGCGCCGCCTCGACCACGGTCGCCGTGGCCAGCTCGCCACGGCCGTTGCCGACCGAGAGCTGCTCGCCGACGCGCACCCGCGAGACCGTCACCGCGTGCCTGGCCTCGTCGCCGGTCAGGCGCACGAGGTCGCCGGGTGCGGCGCCCGCCAGTTCGAGGCGCTCGTCGAGGTAGAGGTGGCTCATCGGGGCGCCGGTCAGCCGAGGAACTTGTCGCGCAGGCGCGCGAACAGGCCCTGCTGGAAGTGGCTCAGCTCGGGTGCGGGCGCCTTCTTCGACGCCGCGAACTGCTGCACGAGGTCGCGCTCCTTCGTCGAGAGCTTGGTGGGCGTGACCACCTGCACCCCGACGCGGAGGTCGCCTCGGCCGCTGCCGCGGAGCTTGGAGACGCCGCGATCCTTGACGGTGAGGATCTCACCGCTCTGCAGGCCGGGCTTGATCTCGACCTCGACGTCGCCGTCGAGCGCCTCGATCTTCGCCGTCGTGCCGAGGATCGCGTCGGTCATCGACACCGCGAGCGTGGCGAGCAGGTCGTCGCCGTTGCGGCTGAACACGTCGTGGTTCTTGACCTTGATCTCGAGGTAGAGGTCACCGTTGGGGCCGCCGGCCGGGCCCGACTCGCCCGACCCGGGCATCTGCAGCCGCACGCCCGTGTCGACGCCGGCGGGGATGTCGACGGGAACCGTGCGGCGCGCGCGCACCCGGCCCTGGCCCTGGCACGTGACGCACGGCGTCGCGATGACGGTGCCGTACCCGCGGCAGGTGCCGCACGGGCTCGACGTCATGACGTTGCCGAGCAGCGAGCGGACGGCCCGCTGGATCGAGCCCGAGCCGCCGCAGATGTCGCACGTGACGGGCGAGGTGCCCGGCTGGCAGCACGACCCGTTGCAGGTCTGGCACACCACCGCGGTGTCGACCTCGATGTCGCGATGGGTGCCGAAGATGACCTCGTCGAGTCCGACCTCGACGCGGATCAGCGCGTCCTGACCGCGCTCGCGGCGTGAACGGGGGCCCCTGGTCTGCTGCGCGCCACCGAAGAACGTCTCGAAGATGTCGCCGAAGCCGCCGAAGCCCTGCGCCCCGCCGCCGAACCCGCCCTGATCGCCGAGGTCGTACTGCTGGCGCTGCTTGGCGTCGGAGAGCACGTCGTAGGCGTGCGTCACGGACTTGAAGCGCTCGGATGCCTCGGCGCCGGGATTGACGTCGGGGTGCAACTCGCGCGCGAGGCGGCGGTAGGCCTTCTTGATCTCGTCGGGGGTGGCGTCGCGTGAGACGCCGAGGACCTCGTAGTGGTCTGCCACGGAGGGCGTGTCCTTTCGATTGCGGATGCCGGTGGGGGCCGGCTGCTCAGTTCTCGCCGAGCGTGCGGGAGAGGTATCGGGCGACCGCGCGGACGGCCGCCATGCTGTGCGAGTAGTCCATGCGGGTCGGGCCGACGACGCCGAGCCGGGAGATGTCGCGACCCGGGATCTCGAAGGCGCTCGAGAGCACCGAGGTCTCGCCGAGGCCGAACGACGCGTTCTCGCGGCCGATGCGCACGGCGACGGCGTGCTCGTCTGCGGCCATCTCGCCGAAGAGACGGAGCAGCACGACCTGCTCCTCGATGGCCTCGATGACGCCGAGGATCGAGCCCGCGAAGTCCTGCTCGGTTCGCACGAGGTTCGCGGCGCCCGCCACGACCAGGCGATCCTGGCGCTGCGCGCGGGCCTGCTCGGCGAGCGTTGCCGCGAGGGCCTGCAGCACGCGCGCATCGGTCGGCGCGACGTCGGCGAACTCGCCGGACAGCGACTCCGCGGCATCCGCCATGGCCCGATTGCCGGCGAGCTCGTTCAACCGCGAACGGTACGACGCGAGCGTGGCCTCGTCGACCGCGGCCGGGAGCTCGGCGACGCGCTGCTCGACCTGACCGGAGTCGGTGATGAGGATGCACAGCACGCGGTCGGGCGCGAGCGAGACGAGCTCGACGTGCCGGACACGGGCGCTGCCGAAGCTCGGGTACTGCACGACCGCGAGCTGCTTGGTCAGCTGCGCGACGAGGCGAACCGTGCGCGCGAGGAGCTCGTCGAGGTCGCTCGACTCGCCGAGGAACGTCTCGATGGCGAGCCGCTGCGCCCGGGTCATGGGACGGACGTCGGTGAGTTGGTCGACGAAGACCCGATAGCCCTTGTCGGTCGGGATGCGGCCCGACGACGTGTGCGGGGCCGCGATGAGCTCCTCCTCTTCGAGGAGGGCCATGTCGTTGCGGATCGTCGCGGCCGAGACGCCGAACGAATGCCGCTCGACGATGGCCTTCGAGCCCACGGGTTCGCGGGAGGCGACGTAGTCCTGCACGATCGCCCTGAGGACGGCGAGGCTGCGTTCGGAGACCATGTCCCTCGCTTTCTCGGCGGTGTTGGCACTCAGCAGACGTGAGTGCCAATCATACCGCTCAACTCAGGGTAATCCCCATTGCCGACGCTCGTGCCCGACGCTACCGTGGGCATGTTCCGCGACACACCAAGACGCGACCCCCCACCCCTCGCGGCAGCGGAACAGTCCTCGACGCCTGAAAGGCACGAACATGTCAGATCCCAACGCAGGCCCGTCCGATCCGAACGTGCCGCCCACGCCCCCGCAGCAGCCGGCAGCCCCCCAGCCCGCAGCCCAGCCCGCCGCGGCGCAGCCCGGCGCGCCGCTCTCGCGCGAGCAGGACGTGCAGTGGGGCTCGTTCGCCCACCTCGGCGGCATCCTCGGATTCCTGCCGTCGCTCATCATCTGGCTCGTCTTCAAGGACCGCGGCCAGTTCACCGACACCGAGGCGAAGGAAGCGCTCAACTTCCAGATCACCCTGGTCTTCGCCCAGATCGCGATCTTCATCCTGACCTCGATCATCACGGTCGTCACGTTCGGCCTCGGCAGCGTGCTCGGCCTGCTCTCGTGGGCCGTCTGGATCGTCGGGGTCGTCTTCTCGATCATCGCGTTCCTCCAGGCGAAGGACGGCCGCAACTACCGCTACCCGTTCGCCATCCGACTCATCAAGTAGTCGCGGCACGCACATCGCCCGCCGTGGGAGCGTCACACTCCCGCGGCGGGCGTTGCTGTGCCAGCATGAAGGCGTCCGCAGTCACCGCGCCGGTTCGGCGCATCCGAACAGGAGAAGACGATGTCCGATCTGCCCCCTCCCCCTCCGCCGCAGAACCCCTACGAGCAGAGCCCGCAGCTCAGCCCGAACGACGAGAAGCTCTGGGCCACGCTCGTGCACATCGGCGGCATCTTCTTCGGCTTCATCCCGGCGCTGATCGGCTACCTGGTCCTCAAGGACAAGGGCCCGTTCGTGCGCGCGCACACCGCGACGGCGCTGAACTTCCAGATCACGATGACGATCGCCGCGATCGTCAGCAGCATCCTCTGGCTCGTGGTCATCGGCATCTTCCTCTCGATCGCCGTGGCCGTCATCGTCGTCGTGTTCAGCATCATCGCCGCCGTCAAGGCCAACCAGGGCGAGGCGTACTCGTACCCGCTCACGATCAAGTTCGTGAGCTGATCGGGCTCAGTCCTCGAGCAGGCGCCGCACCACGGCGTCGGCGAGCAGCCGTCCTCGCCTGGTGAGCGTCAGCCCACCGGCCAGGGCGGCTTTCGCGTCCACGAGCTCGTCGGCGATCAGGCCCGCGACCGCGTGACGACCGCCCGCGTGCAACGACGCGATGTCGATGCCCTCGCGGATGCGCGTGAGCAGCAGCACGCGCTCGGTCTCGCGCGTCGGCGCGTCGAGCACCTCGCGCCCGACCGCGGGCGAGTGCCCGGCGGCGAGCCGCTCGGCGTACGCGGCCGGATGCTTCGCGTTCCACCATCGCACCCCGCCGACGTGGCTGTGGGCTCCCGGCCCGACACCCCACCAGTCGTCGCCTCGCCAGTAGCCGAGGTTGTGCCGGGATCGGTGCGCGGCATCGGTCGCCCAATTGCTGACCTCGTACCACTCGAAGCCGGCCTCGGCGAAGGCGGTGTCGGCCAGCTCGTACATATCGGCTTCGAGGTCGTCGGATGGCTCGGCGAGCTCGCCGCGGCGGATCTGCCTCGCCAGCTTCGTGCCGTCCTCGACGATGAGGGCGTAGGCGCTCACGTGGTCGGGTCGCTCGGCGACGACCGCGTCGACGCTCCGGCGCCAGTCGTCGAGCGACTCCCCCGGCGTGCCGTAGATCAGGTCGAGGCTCACGTCGAGTCCGGCCTCTCGCGCCCAGCGCACGACGAGCGGCACCCGCGCCGGGTCGTGTGTGCGGTCGAGCGCGGCGAGCACGTGCGGAACCGCCGACTGCATGCCGAACGAGACGCGCGTGAACCCGCCCTCGGCGAGCCGGAGCAGGTCTTCGGGGCCGACCGAGTCGGGGTTCGCCTCGGTGGTCACCTCGACGCCCGGCGCGAAGCCGAACTCGTCGCGGACCGCCGCGAGCATGCGCACGAGGTCGTCGGCGGGCAGCAGCGTCGGCGTCCCGCCCCCGAAGAAGACCGTCTCGGCCTCACGCGGCACGACCTCGGATGTCGCGAGCACGCGCCGCGACATCCGGATCTCCTCGATGGCCTGGTCGGCGTAGTCGACCTGGCGGGCGCCGCGGAGTTCGCTGGCCGTGTACGTGTTGAAGTCGCAGTAGCCGCAGCGCACCCGGCAGAACGGCACGTGCACGTAGACGCCGAACGCCCGGTCGCGCGCCCCGACGGCCGCCGTCGCCGGAAGGACGCCGTCGAGCGGTGCCGGCTCGCCGAGCGGCAGCGCGGAACCCACGCCTACACGCCGCCGGCGGGATGCAGTGCGCGCAGCTGCTGCCTGGTCAGTTCGCGCCGACGACGGCGGACGAACGGCGCGAGGACGCGCTTGACGCCTCCGGCCGTCGCACGGAAGGAGCGGATCGTGAGCCACACCGTGTCGTCGTCGCGGCGCTCGAGCACGAACGACTCCTCGCCGCTCTCGAGACCCTCGGCCGTGGTGCCGAACGCGTACCCGACCCGGCCTGGCTCGTCGATGACGTAGACGACGAGCACGGGGGTCTGCTGCGGGCGGAAGCGGCCGCGACGCACCAGCGTGGCCTGCATGCCGGAGGCGATGTACGCGGTGCCGTCTTCGCCGAAGCGATCCTCGGTGCGCGGACCGGGCTGCTCGGCGAGCGGCGCACCCTCGACGTCGTAGACGATGCCGGGGTACTGGGCGCCGGTGCCGGCGGAGACCTCCGTCACCTCGTAGCCCGCGCCGCGCTGGATGCCCCAGGTCATGAGGGCCTCGGCCGCGCGGTCGAAGCGATCGGCACCGCTGCCGAGGCGCACGGTGTCTTCAGCGGGGCGGTATCCGGCGGGCGGGTACCGCATGAGGTCTGGCTCGAGCGTTGCACCGATCGAGCCGTACGTGACGGACTGGTCGGTGAACGTGCTGCGTCGGGTCATCGGCGGGCCTGCTACTTCGCGTCCTTCTTCTCGACATCGCCGCTCAGGGCGGCGATGAACGCCTCCTGCGGGACCTCGACCCGGCCGACCATCTTCATGCGCTTCTTGCCCTCCTTCTGCTTCTCGAGGAGCTTGCGCTTGCGGCTGATGTCACCGCCGTAGCACTTGGCGAGCACGTCTTTTCGCATCGCGCGGATCGACTCGCGCGCGATGATGCGAGCGCCGATCGCAGCCTGGATGGGCACCTCGAACTGCTGGCGAGGGATGAGCTTGCGCAGGCGTCCCGTCATGAGCACGCCGTAGGCGTAGGCCTTGTCGCGGTGCACGATCGCGCTGAATGCGTCGACCTGTTCACCCTGCAGCAGGATGTCGACCTTCACGAGGTCGGCGGCCTGATCGCCGATGGGCTCGTAGTCGAGCGACGCGTAGCCGGCCGTCTTCGACTTCAGCTGGTCGAAGAAGTCGAACACGATCTCGCCGAGCGGGATGTTGTAGCGGATCTCGACCCGGTCTTCGCCGAGGTAGTCCATGCCGAGCAGCGAGCCGCGTCGCGACTGGCAGAGCTCCATGATCGTGCCCACGTAGTCCTTGGGCGCGAGGATCGCGGCCTTCACCATCGGCTCGCGCACCTCGGAGATCTTCGCCCCCGTGGGGAACTCGCTCGGGTTCGTGACCGTCACGGTCTTCTTGTCTTCGGTCGTCACCTCGTAGACCACCGAAGGGGCGGTCGCGATGATGTCGAGGTCGAACTCGCGCTGCAGGCGCTCGGTGATGATCTCGAGGTGCAGCAGGCCGAGGAAGCCGGCGCGGAACCCGAAGCCCAGCGCGACCGACGTCTCGGGCTCGTAGACGAGTGCAGCGTCGGAGAGCTTCAGCTTGTCGAGCGCCTCGCGCAGCTCGGGGTAGTCGCTGCCGTCGATCGGGTAGAGGCCCGAGTAGACCATCGGCAGCGGCTCGGTGTAGCCGGGGAGCGCTTCGGTCGCGGGCTTGACCGCGGTGGTGACGGTGTCGCCCACCTTCGACTGACGTACGTCCTTCACGCCGGTGATGAGGTAGCCCACCTCGCCGATGCCGAGGCCCTTCGTGGGCGTCGGCTCTGGCGCGCTCACGCCGATCTCGAGGATCTCGTGAGTGGCCCTCGTCGACATCATCTGGATGCGCTCGCGCGGGTTCAGATGCCCGTCGATCATGCGCACATAGGTGACCACGCCGCGGTAGCTGTCGTAGACGGAGTCGAAGATCATCGCGCGCGGCGGTGCCTCGGCATTGCCGACCGGGGCCGGGATGCGCTCGACGACCCGGTCGAGCAGGTCTTCGACGCCGAGGCCCGTCTTGCCCGAGACGCGCAGCACGTCGGCGGGGTCGCCGCCGATGAGCTCGGCGAGCTCGCGGGCGTACTTGTCGGGATCGGCAGCCGGCAGGTCGATCTTGTTCAGCACCGGGATGATCTCGAGGTCGTTCTCGAGCGCCAGGTAGAGGTTCGCGAGCGTCTGCGCCTCGATGCCCTGCGCGGCGTCGACCAGGAGGATCGCGCCCTCGCAGGCGGCGAGCGAACGCGACACCTCGTAGCTGAAGTCGACGTGGCCGGGGGTGTCGATCATGTTCAGGGCGTACGCGGTGTCGCCGACCTGCCATGGCATGCGCACAGCCTGGCTCTTGATCGTGATGCCGCGCTCGCGCTCGATGTCCATGCGGTCGAGGTACTGAGCGCGCATATCGCGGTCGCTCACCACCCCCGTGATGCCGAGCATGCGGTCGGCGAGCGTCGACTTGCCATGGTCGATGTGCGCGATGATGCAGAAGTTGCGGATCAGCGCGGGATCGGTGGCGGCAGGCACCGGCGGGGTTACGGCTCTCGGAGACATCCTGTCGATTCTCCCACGAGTTGGGTTCGCACTTTCGACGGATGCCGCCCGCAGGCGCCCGCGACTACGCTGACACGCACCATGACCGCGCCCGCAGCCCCCGCTCCACTGCCCTTCATCGACTTCGGGAGGGTCTCGCCGTCGGCCCTCAGGCCCGTGTTCGTCACGCTCCGTTTCGGCCTGCACGTGCTGGTCGTCGGGCTCGCGCTGTTCGTCATGATCCGCGCGCTGCTCGCCGACGACGCGAACGAGGGGGCCATCACGGTCCTGACCGTCGCGTTCCTGGCCTGCTACGCCGCCGGCATCGCGGCCTCGAGCCGCAACCTCCCGCAGTGGGCGCGCGTGCTCTGGCTCACGGCCCTCCTCGCGCTCTGGGCCGGCATGTCGGCGATGACCCCGGATGCCGCGTTCCTCGCGTTCCCACTCTTCTTCCTCGAATTGCACGTGCTGGCCGCTCCCATCGCGGTGCCGCTCGTGATCGTCACGTTCGGCCTCTCGGTGTGGGGCACGGCGAGCCACCTCGGATTCGAGGTGGGCACGATCCTCGGCCCGCTCATCAGCGCGGGCGTCGCGATCGTCATCGGCCTCGGATACCGGGCGATGGCGCAGGAGACGAAGGACCGCCAGGCGCTCATCCTCGACCTCATCGCCACCCGCGAGGAGCTCTCGACGGCCAGCCGCGAGGCCGGAACGCTGGCCGAGCGCGAGCGCATCGCCCGCGAGATCCACGACACCGTGGCGCAGGGGCTCTCGAGCATCCAGATGCTCCTGCACGCCGCCGAACGCGACATCGCCGACGAGCGCACACTCGACAAGCTGAGACTCGCCCGTGAAACGGCCTCCGAGAACCTCGCGGAGACCCGACGCTTCATTCGCGAGCTCAGTCCGCCCTCGCTCGACGAGCAGACGCTGCCCGCCGCGCTCCGACGCCTCGCGGCCGCCGTCGACGAGCAGGCAGCCCAGGCTGGCGCCGCGACCCGCGTCTCGTACTCGACGAGCGGCGATCCCGTGACGCTGCCGATGTCGACCGACGCGACGCTGCTGCGCATCGCGCAGGGCGCGCTCGCGAACGTCTTGCGCCATGCTCGCGCCACGCGCGCCGAACTCACCCTCAGCTACCTCGGCGACGAGGTCGCGCTCGACATCGTCGACGACGGCATCGGCTTCGACCCGACCGCGGTGGCCGCCGATCCCGGTGCCGAACTGCGCTACGGCCTGCGGGCCATGCGCGAGCGCGCCGAACGCGAAGGCGGCTCGATCGAGGTCGAGTCGCACCCTGGCGATGGCACGGCCGTCGCCGTGCGGATCCCCGTGGTGACGGCGTGAGCGGTCCCGTGGACCCGTCCGCCGACGCGGACGGCGAGGCCATTCGACTCCTCATCGCCGACGACCACCCGGTCGTCCGCGCCGGCGTCCGCGCCATGCTCGAGGCCGAGGCCGACCTCGTGGTCGTCGCCGACGTCGCCGGTGCGGATGCCGCGGTCCGCCGTGCCGCCGACGGCGACGTCGACGTCGTGCTCATGGACCTGCAGTTCCCGTCGGACATGCAGGGCGCGGAGGCGACCCGGCACATCCGATCGAAGGACCACGCGCCCCGTGTGCTCGTGCTCACCAACTACGACACCGATGCCGACATCCTGAGCGCGATCGAGGCGGGCGCGAGCGGCTACCTCCTCAAGGACGCGCCGCCGGCCGAGCTCGTCGCGGCGATCCGCGCGGCGGCGACGGGCGAACCGGCGTTCGCCCCCGGCGTCTCGTCCCGCCTCGACGCGAACGACGGCCTCGAGCGGCTGACCGGCCGGGAGGCCGAGGTGCTCGGCCTCGTGGCGAGCGGGTACACGAACCGGGATATCGGGCGCGCGCTGTTCCTCAGCGAGGCGACCGTCAAGTCGCACCTCGTGCACATCTTCGCCAAGCTCGAGGTCGGCTCTCGCACCGCGGCGGTCGCCCGGGCCCGCGACCTCGGCATCATCCGCTCGAGCTGAACGGCCTCCGTCCTGCGTCCCGACCCCGGCGCATTGGTGCCGCGAGCGTGATGCTGGTATCGTTGCCTGTTGGCTTGCGTGTGGGTCCCACCCCGCACGATTCGCCGCGCGAGGCCCCTCTACCTTCGCTCGGCACATCCGGTACCCGCACAAGAACGAAAGACGAACCACGTGGCAAACATCAAGTCGCAGATCAAGCGCATCAAGACGAACCTGAAGGCTCAGGAGCGCAACAAGGCGGTCAAGAGCCAGGTCAAGAGCGCCGTCCGCGCCGCTCGCGAGGCCATCGCTACGGGTGACAAGGACAAGGCCATCGCCGCCGTCCGCGTCGCCGGTCGCAAGCTCGACAAGGCCGCCAGCAAGGGCGTCATCCACAAGAACCAGGCCGCGAACCGCAAGTCGGCCATCGCGAAGCAGGTCGCCGCGCTGTAAAGCACGTCGCCTGATCGAACGCCCCGCACGAGTCGTGCGGGGCGTTCGTCGTTTCACGGGCGCTGGGCCCGGTGTGCGCCGTGGGGTGTGCGCAGAAAGGTCACGACCGTGCGAGGGGGACTACGCGAGGTCGCGGCCGCGCGAGGCGATGACCCCGACGAGCCGCTCGAGGGCGAACACGGGATCGCGCTCGGCTCCCTTGACCGCGGCATCGGTTCGGGCGAGCTGCACGATGGCCTGCTGGAGACCTTCGTCGGTCCACCCGGCGAGGTCGCGCCGTGCGCGGTCGACCTGCCACGGCGCGAGTCCGAGCGACGAGGCGACCCCTGCCCCGCCGCCGCGCACACCGGACACCTTGGCCATGGTGCGGATCTTCATCGCGAAGGCGGCGACCATCGGCACGGGGTCGGCGCCGCTGTCGAGCGCATGCCTGAGCGCGACGAGCGCCTCGCCGTGGCGGCCGGCGATCGCGGAATCGGCGACCTCGAAGGCGTTGGTCTCGACGCGACCGCCGTAGTACTTCGCGACCACGGCCTCGGTGATGTCTCCGGGGGCGTCGGCGAGCAGTTGCCGGCACGCGGCGTCGAGTTCGGCGAGGTCGTCGCTGAAGGCCGCCACGAGTGCGCGCAACGCCCGCGGAGCGATCGAGCGGCCCGCTGCGCGGATCTCGGTCTGCACGAAGTCCTGCTTGTCGGACTCGCGCTTCAGCTCGGCGCACACGATCTCGATGGCCTCGCCGTCGCCGGATCGGATCGCGTCGAGCATCTTCTTGCCGCGGACGCCGCCGCGATGGCGCACGACGACCGTCGTCGACTCGGTCGGCTGGCCCACGAAGTCGACCATGTCGAGGATGAGGTCGTCGGTCGCCTTCTCGGCGCCGTCGATGCGGATCAGCCGCGCCTCGCCGAAGAGCGATGGGCTCGCGAGCGTCAGGAGTTCGCCGCGCTGGTAGCCGTCGCCGGCGATCTCGCTGACCTCGAGATCGGGGTCTTCGGCCCGCAACCGCTCGCGCAGGAGGCTCGAGGCCCGCTCGGCGAGCACGTCTTCTGGACCCGAGATGAGCACGATCGGCGCCGGTCGCACCTGGTTGTAGGTGAGCTGCGGAATCGCCGCCGCCTTCGCCCGCGTGCTGCCACGCGCCGCCCCACCGGATCGAGCCGCCACGGCACCTCCCTTTCGCGTCAAGTCTACGGGCGTGGTGCGACATCCCCGGCGGTGCGCTCGGTCCAGAGGCCGAACCCGCCGCCGTCGTGCGCGGTGAGCAGCGAGGTGCCCGAGCGGTCGCTGCGCACCGGCACGGTGCCCACCCGGGCGAGCAGGTCGAGCAGCCCATCGGTCGGATGGCCGTACCCGTTGTCGGCGCCGACGCCGATGACGCCGACGGTCGCCGAGAGGGCCTCGTAGAGGCGTTCGCTCTGGTCGGCCGAGCCGTGGTGGGCGACCTTCACGAGGTCGACGGGCTCGATCGGCGCCGACGCGAGCAGTCGTGCCTGCGCCTGCTCGCCGAGGTCGCCGAGGAAGATCGCACGCCCGAGATCGCCCTCGAGTTCGAGCACGACGCTGGCGTCGTTGCCGGGCGCCGTGCCGGCGGGCGGCCAGAGCACGCTCCAGCGCGAGTCGCCCAGCACGCCCCGGCGACCCGCTTCGACTTCGACGGCATCCGCACCGGCCGCGAGGAGCGGGTCGAGCACGTTCGAGGAGCGCTCGTCGTCGAGTGGGCCGTGGATCACCGTCGTCACCATGCCGACGACCGCACCGCTGCCCGCGACGTGGTCGGCATCCCAATGGGTGAGCACGAGCAGGTCGATGCGCTCGATGCCCAGCAGGTCGAGGCACCGCCGGAGCGCCGAGGCATCGGGTCCGGTGTCGACGAGCGCGGTCGCCCCCTCTGAGCGCACCAGCACGGCGTCGCCCTGCCCGACGTCGCAGTCCGCGACATCCCACTCCCCCGGGTGTGCCGCCCGCGCGACGGCGGACGGGCCGAGCACGGCGCCGATCGGCACGGCGACGAGCAGCACCAGGAGCACGATCGCCGTGCGGCGCACCATGGGACCGCCGCGGCGATCGAGCAGCAGCCACACGCCGAACACCGTCGCGGCGAGCAGGATGCACGCGCCGCCGGCGTCGGGCAGCCACGGCAGCCGGCCGCCGGGAAGGCCGGCGGCGCCGTGCGCGACGAGGGCGATCCACGATGCGGGAACCCACGCGACCTGCAGGAAGGCGAATCCGACCGACGGCAGGAACGGCAGCAAAAGGCATCCGAGCATGCCCACGACGGTGCCGACCGGTGCCGCGGGTGCGGCGAGGAGGTTCGCCGGAATCCCGTAGACCGCGATCGCCGGGTCGAGCAGGATGAGCACCGGCTGGCACGCCAGTTGCGCCGCGACCGGCACCGCGAGCACCACGGCGAGCGGAGTCGGCATCACGTCGGCGAGGCGAAGGGCCAACGGCCCCGCCAGCAGGAGGAGGCCGGCGGTCGCGGCGGCGGACAACGCGAACCCGTAGTCGCGCGCGAGCCACGGATCCTGCACGAGGAGCACCACCACGGCGACCGACAATGCGGACGTTCCGCCAGCACGCCGCGACGACGCCACGCCGATGAGGATCACGACCGCCATCGCCGCGGCCCGGATGACGCTCGCCTGCGGCGTCACGAGCACGACGAAGCCGGCGAGGGCGACGAGGGCGACGACGACCCGGGTGCGCCGGCCGAGTCCGCACGCGGCGGCGAGACCGAACGCGGCCGCCGTCACGATCGCGCAGTTCGCGCCGGAGACCGCGGTGAGGTGCGTCAGCGAACTCGCCTTCATGGCGGCATCGAGGTCGGCGCCGACCGCCGAGGTGTCGCCGATCGCGAGGCCGGGCACGAGCGCGGCACCGTCGCCGTCGAGGTCGGCCGCGGCATCCGCGAACCCCCGGCGCAGCTCGGCGGCCCACGCGAGCCATGCCGGCGGCCCGGAGACGAGTTCGACGCGGTCGGGCGAGACGAGTCGGAACGCGCTGGCCTCGTCGGTGGACAGCTGCTGCGCGCGTGCGGAGAAGGCGAGGCGCGAACCCCATTCGACGTTCGTCGAGGCGCTCAGCCCGACCGTGACGGGCACGCCGGCCGCGAGGCTGCCGTCGACGCTCACGAGCACGCCGTCGACCCGGACCATCGGCTCGTCGGCGGCCCAGACCGCGGCGCGCATCGGACGTGGCGCCGTCGTCGCCTGCATGACGACGTCGATCGTGCGACGACCCTCCGCGGCGGCGGTCAGGGGCGACCGCTCGCGCTCCGCGAGTCCGGCTGCGGCGGCCGTCGCGGCCAGTGCCGCACCGGATGCCACGACGAGGAGCGTCGCCGCGACGGCGACCACGGCCCGAAGGCTCGGCGCCCGACGGCCGGAACGCGACGCGCTCGCAGCGAGCTCGACACCTGCGTCTCGGTGGCGGGCACCACCGAGGCAGGGCCGGTACCGGTGCCGGTGCCCGTGCCCGTGCCGCAGCGCCACGCATCCGAGCACCCCGACCGCGACGATCGCGAGGCCCCAGAGCGCCGCGGCCGTCATCCATGCGCTCACGCCGAGCCCCGGCGCACCGACCGCCGCCCACGCGGCGGCCCACGCCGCGCACGCGGGCAGCAGCATCCGCAGGTCGTGCACTCAGAGCGCCACGAGTTCGGCGAGCCCGGCGAACACGGCGTCGCCGATGCCCGTCACGTCGAGCAGCTGGTCGACGCTCGTGAACGGCCCGTTCGCCTCGCGGTAGTCGAGGATGCGCTGCGCGAGGGCGGGGCCGATGCGCGGCAGGGTGTCGAGCTCGGCGACGCCGGCCGTGTTCAGGTGCACGAGTCCATCGGATGCGCCGCCGCCACCGGCCGCCCCGCCGGGCCCGGGCCCGGCGACGGGCGCCTCGCCGATCGCGAACACGACGAGTTGCTCGCCGTCGACGACGGGTCTGGCGAGGTTCACGCCCGCGGGATCGGCATCGGCCGTGAACCCTCCGGCCGCGGCGACCGCATCGACCACGCGCGCGCCGTCGTCGAGCTCGACGAGACCGGGCCGGGTGACCGCGCCGAGCACGTGCACGAGCAGGGGCAGCGGTTCGCCGACCGCGCCGCCCGCCGAGTCGTCGCCGCTCGATGGATCCACCGCGTCGGTCGTACCGCCGCCCGCACCCGCTCCCGAGACCGATGAGCCGCCGATGACCTCCTGCGACCCGCCCCCGCCCGACGCGAACGAGATGACGGCGGCCGCGGCGACGGCCGCGACGAAGAGCACGACGGCGGCGCCCACGGCGATGCGGACGCGGGGCCCCGCGCGTCGCGCGGCGGGATCGAGCGCGTCGAGCGCATCACGGGCATCGAGCGGTTCGGCGGGCATGCCCGCACGCTATCGACGCCCGGGAACGGGAAACGGCCGACCGAACCGAAGCCCGGCCGGCCGATGCCGGTGATGCGCTGGGGAGGAGCGGTCGCCCCTCCCCGAAGCGAGGAACTCAGCCCTTGATGGCGATGTTCACGAGGCGGGGTGCGCGCACGATCACGTTCACGATCTCGCGGTCGCCGATGGTGCGGACGACCGCCGCCGACGCCCGTGCGAGGGCCTCGAGCTCGTCGCCCGAGATCTTCGGCGAGACCTCGATGCGGTCGCGCACCTTGCCGTTCACCTGCACGATCGCGGTGACCGACTCCTCGACGAGCAGCGCGGGGTCGGCCTTGCGCCACGGCACGAGGGCGACGGTCGGCTGGTAGCCGAGCCGCTCCCACATGTCTTCGGCGGTGTACGGCGCGAACAGGTCGAGGATCATCGCCGTGACCTCGGCCGACTCGCGAACGGCGGCGTCGCCCGCCCCGGCACCGGAGTCGATCGTCTTGCGCGTGGCGTTGACGAGCTCCATGAGCCGGGCCACCACGACGTTGAACTTGAACGCCTCGACGAGCCCGGGCGCGTCGGCCAGCAGTCGGTGCGTGATGCGCCGCAGCGCTACGTCTCCCGTCTTCCACTCGACGTCGGGGCTCGAGGTGACCTCGCCCGAGATACGCCACGCACGGGCGAGGAACTTCGCCGCACCGACCGGCGAGACATCCGCCCAGTCGATGTCGTCTTCGGGCGGGCCCGCGAACGCGAGCGTCACGCGGAGCGCGTCGGCGCCGTGCGCACCGAGCTCGCTCGCGAACTCGACCAGGTTGCCCTTCGACTTGCTCATCTTGGTGCCGTCCATGATGACCATGCCCTGGTTCAGCAGCGAGGTGAACGGCTCGGTGAAGCTCAGGTACCCCTCGTCGAAGAGCACCTTCGTGATGAAGCGCGAGTAGAGCAGGTGCAGGATCGCGTGCTCGACACCGCCGACGTACTGGTCGACGGGCGCCCACTTCTCGGCCTCGGCCGGATCGAACGCCATGCCCTCGTCGGTCGGGTTGAGGTAGCGCAGGTAGTACCAGGAGCTGTCGACGAACGTGTCCATGGTGTCGGAGTCGCGACGCGCGGCTCCCCCGCAGTTCGGGCACGAGACGTTGACCCACTCTTCGGCGGCGCCGAGCGGGCTCGAGCCCTTCGGCTTGAGGTCGAGGCCCGCGGCATCCGGAAGCCTGACCGGCAGGTCGCTGTCGGGAACGGGCACCTCGCCGCAGTCGGGGCAGTGGATGATCGGGATGGGCGTGCCCCAGTAGCGCTGGCGCGAGATGAGCCAGTCGCGGAGGCGGTAGTTCTTGGCCGCGCGGCCGAGACCGCGCTGCTCGAGCAGGTCGACGACCCGGCGGATCGCGTTCGACTTGGAGAGCCCGTCGAGCGGCCCGGAGTTGATGAGCCGGCCCTCGCCGGTCAGCGCCTCGCCCGTCTCGGCCGGGTTCAGCGGCGGCAGGTCGTCCGGCAGGTAGGGAACGCCGTTCTCATCGAGCGGGATCACGGGGATCACGCCCGTGACGGGCTGGTTCGTGTCGACGACGACGCGCACGGGCAGGTCGAAGGCGCGCGCGAAGTCGAGGTCGCGCTGGTCGTGCGCGGGCACGGCCATGATCGCGCCGTGGCCGTAGTCGGCCAGCACGTAGTCGGCCGCCCAGATCGGCAGGCGCTCGCCGTTGACCGGGTTGATCGCGTGGCGCTCGAGGAACACGCCAGACTTGGGGCGGTCGGTCGAGAGGCGGTCGATGTCGCTCTCGGTGCGCACCGAGGCGAGGTAGCCCTCGAAGCGTGCCTTGACCTCGTCGGATGCCCCGGCGGCGAGCTCTGCGGCGAGCTCGGAGTCGGGCGCGACGACCATGAAGGTCGCGCCGAAGAGCGTGTCGGGTCGCGTCGTGAAGACGGGGATGCGCTCCTCGCGGCCCTCGATCTCGAACTCGACGTCGGCGCCGGCCGAGCGGCCGATCCAGTTGCGCTGCATCGAGATGACCTTCGACGGCCATGCACCCTCGAGCTGGTTCAGATCGTCGAGCAGGCGGTCGGCGTAGTCGGTGACGCGGAAGTACCACTGCGTGAGGGCCTTCTTCGTGACCACGGCCCCGCAGCGCTCGCAGTGCCCGTCGATGACCTGCTCGTTCGCGAGCACCGTCTGGTCGTTGGGGCACCAGTTGACCTGTCCGGCCTTGCGGTAGGCGATGCCCTTCTCGTAGAGCTTCAGGAACAGCCACTGGTTCCAGCGGTAGTACTCGGGGTCGCTCGTGTGCAGTTCGCGCGACCAGTCGAACGACGGCGCGTACTGGCGGAACGAGCGCTTCTGCTGCTCGATGTTCTCGTAGGTCCAGGCACGGGGGTCGACGCCCCGCTTGATCGCGGCGTTCTCGGCGGGCAGGCCGAACGAGTCCCAGCCGATCGGATGCAGCACGTCGAAGCCCTGGTGGCGCCAGTAGCGCGCGACGGTGTCGCCGTAGCCGAATGCCTCGGCGTGGCCCATGTGCAGGTCGCCGGAGGGGTACGGGAACATGTCGAGGATGTACTTGCGCGGCTTCGTGTCACCGGGGCGGCCCGCCGCGAACGGCTTCGCCTCGTCCCACACCGGAAGCCACTTCGCCTGGATGGCGGCGAAGTCGTATGCGCCGGGGTCGACCTGGTCGTGATCGTGTGCCACGTGACTCTCAATCGTGTCGATGCGGTTGGCCCGCACTGCTCAGGGCACGCCAGACGTCGACGCACCGAGCATCCAGCCTACTCACTCGGGCTGGGCGGTGGCCGCGCCGAGGACCGAGAGCAGTGCGCGGGCCTTGACGCGGGTCTCCTCGACCTCCTCGGAGGCGACGGAGAGCGCGGTGATGCCGCCGCCGGTGCCGATCGAGGCACCGGTCGGGCCGAGCACGATCGACCTGATGACCATCGCGAGATCGAGGCTGCCGTCGACGGCGAGGTAGCCGAACGCACCGGAGTAGACGCCGCGCGGCCCGCCCTCGAGCTCGTGCAGGATCCGCATCGCGCTGTGCTTCGGCGCACCCGTCATCGAGCCGGCGGGGAACGCGGACCGCACGGCGTCGACGGCGGTGAGCGGATGCCGCAGGCGGGCGCGCACCGTCGAGACGAGCTGGTGCACGTGCGGGTACTCCTCGACCGCGAGCAGGCTCGGCACGCGCACGCTGCCGAGCTCGGCGATGCGCCCGAGGTCGTTGCGCATGAGGTCGACGATCATGAGGTTCTCGGCGCGCTCCTTCTCGCTCTCGTGGAGCTCGCGCCGCAGGCGCCGGTCCTCGACGGGGTCGGCGTGCCGCGGGCGGGTGCCCTTCATCGGCTTCGTCGATACGATGCCGTCGCGCGAGACGTGCAGGAACAGCTCGGGCGAGGCGCTGAGCAGCGCGTGCTCACCGAAGCGCAGGTAGCCGCCGTGGTGCGTCGGGCTCGACTCACGCAGGGCCAGGTAGGTGCGCGCCGGGTCGGGTGAGACGTCGACGTCGACGCGGTTCGTGAGGCACAGCTGGTAGGCGTCGCCGCGGCGGATCGCCTCCTGGCACTCGCCGATGAGGCGCGAATACGTCGCCGCGTCGTGGCGCCACCTCGCGACCGTGGCCGGCGACTCCGCCGGCGCCGTCGCCTGAGCCGTGCGAGCGGATGTCGGCGGCTCCGCCGGCACCGGGGGTGCGGATCCGGTGGGCCCGGCGCCCGCGACGGCACCCGCCCAGATCCCGGCGAGTTCGCGCGCCCAGACCTCGGATGCATGGTCGTCGTCGTCGCCGTCGTCATCATCGCGCTCGCGGCCGTCGAGCCACACGAGCGCCGCCGTGCGCGCCGCGTGGTCGAATACGACGGCGCGGTCGACCCAGAGGAACGCCGCGTCAGGCGTGGCAGTCTCGGCCGCAGGCACTCCGACCAGTTCGGCGCCCAGCTCGTAGCCGAACCAGCCGTACCAGCCGAGCGGGCCGGCCGGGCCGGCGGACGGATCGGACCCCTCGGTCTCCTCCGTGCGGTGCCCCGCGAGCCGTGCCTCGAGCGCGTCGAACACGTCGCCGACCCGGGCTGCCCGCGTCAGCGTCGGGCGGTCGGAGGCCGCAGGCCAGGCCGTCGTGATCGTGCCCGCCGCGACATCCGCCGTCAGGAGCTCGGTGCCCGCGTGCGCCGACGCGATCACGCTGAGGCCGCTCGTGGCGTCGGAGCCGCCGTCGAGCCACACGACGTGCGCGGCGTCGGCGTAGTGCGCGCGGAAGAGCAGGTGCGGATCGAGCCACCCGTCGAGCCGGCGGCTTCGGGTTCGGCGCGGCATCCGTTCAGCCTATGCGGTCATGCGGCCGTCGAGGCGTCCGTCGTCGATGCCGATGGTGCGGTCGACGAGGCGGTCGTCGACGGGTGCGTGCGAGATGACGAGCACCGTGCGGCCCGCGCTGCGAGCGGCCGTGACGAGGTCGTGCATGAGCGCGCCGGCCTGCGCGGCGTCGACGTTCGCGGTCGGCTCGTCGAGCACCAGCACGGGGAACCCGGCGAGCGTGGCCCGGGCGAGCGCGATGCGCTGCGCCTGTCCGCCCGAGACGAGCGATCCGCGCTCGCCGACGCGGGCGTCGAGCCCCCCGCGCGCCTCGACCCATTCGCGGAGTCCGACGCGGTCGAGGGCGTCGAGCAGCTCGTCGTCGGTCGCCGCGTCGCGTGCGAAGAGGAGGTTCTGCCGCACGGACTCGTCGAAGAGCCACGGCCGCTGCTCGACGAGTCCCACGATGCGGCGCAGCGCATCGGGGTCGAGCGCCGACGCCTCGACGCCGCCGAGCCGATACGAGCCGGCGTAGTCGAGGAACCGCACGAGCACGTGCGCGAGCGTGGTCTTGCCCGCCCCCGATGGCCCGCGCAACAGCGCGCACTCCCCCGGCGCGAGGTCGAGGTCGACGTGCACGAGCGCGGTCCCGGATGCCGCGGGCGGCGCATCGGAGCCCGTGACGCCACGCTCGGGGTCGCCGTCGAGCTCGCGCAGGGCCGGCCACGAGGCCTGCACCCCTCGCAGGCTGATCGCCGGAGGCGCCGCGCCCGATGGCGGATCGACCGGCGTCTCGGGCGGCACGGGAACCCCCGCGGGAACCTGCTGCGGCACGGCCGACTCGACGCGCGCGGCGCTCGTGCGCGCCTGGCGCCACGCGGTCGCCGCGAGCGGGATCGCCGCGGCGACCTCGGCGATGGCGAGCGGCACGAGCGCGAGCACGGCGAAGACGGGTCCGCCGATGCGGCCGTCCTCGAGCAGCGGTGCGGCGGCCGCGAGGCTGCCCGCGACCGCGAAGCCGCCGATCGCCGTCATCGCGGCGGAAGCCGCTCCCGCCGCCATGACCCGGGACCGCGTCGCCCTGGCGAGCCGGTCGCCGAGCCGTTCGATGCGAGCCCGGCTGCCGTCTGCCGCGTCGAACGCCACGAGCACGTCGACGGACTGCACGTGCTCGAGCACGGCCGCCTGGAGGTCGCCGCGGAGCGGGGCGAGCTCGCGCTGGGCGCGTGCCGAGGCGAACGACTGGGCCAGCAGGGTCAGCCCGATGCCGACCACGAGGCAGGCGAGCACGGCGAACGCCGAGGCGGGCGCGAGCAGGGCGACGCCGACGATCGCGGCGACGAGTACGATCACGGCGCTCACGAGCGGCTGCACGACGCGCAACGGCACGTTCTGCAACTCGTCGACGTCGTCGACGAACCGGGCGAGCAGGTCGCCGCGTCGTGCGGTGGCGAGCCCGTCGGGCGCCACCGGCAGCATCCGCTCGAACACGCCGGTGCGGATCGCGGCGAGCTGCCGGAACGAGGCGTCGTGGCCCGTGAGCCGCTCGAGGTAGCGGAACACCGCGCGCCCGAGCGCGAAGGCGCGCACGCCGACCACGGCGACCGAGAGGTAGAGCACGGGCGGCTGTTCGGCCGCACGGGCGATGAGCCACGCGGAGCACGCGAGCAGCGCAATGGCCGAGAATCCCGAGGCGATGCCCGAGAGCACCGACGGCGCGAGCCTGGCCGCCGACGGGATCGCCGCGCGGAGCATGACGGAGCCGCGCTCAGACATGCGCACCGGCCAGGTCGATCGTGCGGTCGGCCGTTCGGGCGAGCCCGGCGCGGTGCGTCGCGACGAGCACGACGTATCCCTCGTCGGCGATCTCGCGGAGGCCCTCGGCGATCGCGGCCTCGCGCGCGGCGTCCTGCGCCGAGGTCGGCTCGTCGAGCAGGATGATGCGCGCCTGCGTCGCGAGCGCCCGATGCAGCGCACGCGCGATCGCGACGCGCTGCGCCTGGCCGCCCGAGAGTCCGGTGCCGCCGGTGCCGACCGGGGCCGCGGGGTCGAGTCCGACGGCCGCGAGGCGCATCGCCCGCCGTGCGAGCTCGGGGGCGACGTGCTCGACCCCGAGGCGCACGTTCGACTCGACGGTGCCGGCGAAGAGCGTCGCACCCTGCGGCGCCCACGCGATCGACGGGCGGGCTGCTGCTCCAGGACGTCCGCCGTCGACGAGCACCTCGCCCCCGATCGGCACGAAGCCCAGCAGTCCCGCGAACAGGCTCGACTTGCCGACGCCGCTCGGCCCGGTGACCGCGACGACGTCGCCAGGGCGGGCCTCGAGATCCACGCCGTCGATCACGACCACGCCGTCACGGCGAACGCTCGCGCCGACGAGCGAGACGCCGGCTGCGGCATCCGGAACCCGATGCCCGGCGACCGCCACCTCGACCTCGACCGGCGCGACCGCCGCGCGCTCGGCGGCGCTGAAGAGCTCGAACGCGTCATCGGAGGCCGCGACTCCCGCCGACGAGGCATGGAACGCCGCCCCGACATTTCGGACGGGCAGGAAGATGTCGGGCGCGAGGATCAGCACGAACAGGCCGGGCAGCAGGTCGATCTCGCCCCACACGAGCCGGAACCCGATCGAGACCGCGACGATCGCGACCGACAGGCTCGCCGCGAACTCCAGCGTGAACCCCGACAGGAAGGTCACGCGCAGCACGGCCATCGTGCGCCGGCGGAAGTCGTCGGTGACCGCCCGGATGCGCTCGACCTGCCGCCGGGCGCGACCGAACACGATGAGCGTCGAGAGGCCCCCGGCGACCTCGAGGAACCCGTGCGAGAGGCTCGCGAGCGAGTCGTACTGGCGCCGCTGCACGCCCGCCGTCGCCATGCCGATCAGGGCCATGAACAGCGGGATGAGCGGCAGCACGATCACGAAGACGAGCCCAGACAGCGGGTCGGCCGCCCATGCCACCGCGATCAGGATCGGCGTGGACACCACCGTCAGCACGAGCTGCGGCAGGTACGAGCCGAAGTACGCGTCGAGCGCGTCGAGGCCAGGGCCGAGCAGGGTCGTCGAGCGGGCGCTCGGGAACCCGGGGATCCCGGCCGGCGCGGACTCGATCGACGCGAGCACGTCGCGACGCAGTTCCTGCTTCACCCGCATCGCGCCGGCCGAGCCGACGAGTTCCCACGACCACGCCGCCAGGGCGCGAACGGATGCCGCAGCCACGAGCAGCACGAGCAGGGGCCATGCCTGCGACATCCGCTCGCCGTCGATGAGGCCCGCGACGAGTGACGCGAGGGCGTACGCGAGTCCGATGGTCGCGGCCGTCTGGAGCAGGGCGAGCGCGCCGCCGACGAGGAGGAACCGCCGGGCGGCGCGCGAACGCCGGACGAGTCGTGGATCGAGGGGTTTCACGTTCAGTGCGCGGCAGCCTCGACGGAGGCCCGCGTGACGCGCTTGCGGAACACCCAGTACGTCCAGCCCTGGTAGAGCAGCACGATCGGCAACGTGAACACGGCGACCCACGTCATGACCGTCAGCGTGTACTCGGTGCTCGACGCGTTCTCGATCGTGAGGCTGTTGGCCGGGTCGTTCGAGGCGGGCATGACATCGGGGAACAGCGCCGAGAAGAGCGCGAGCACGGCCGTCGCGATGGTCACCGCGAGCAGCGTGAAGGCGATGCCCTCGGCGCCGCGGAGGTTCATGAGCCATCCGCCGATGAGGCAGAGCGCGGCGATCGCCGCGAAGACCCAGAACCAGAACGTGCCGAAGGCGAGGCCGGTCCAGAGCAGGAAGGAGGCCGCGACGACGATCGTGATGAGGCCGGAGCGGGTCGCGAGGCGCTGGGCTCGCTCGCGCAGGTCTCCCTCGGTCTTCAGCGACGCGAACACCACGCCGTGGGTGAAGAAGAGCAGCAGGGTCGTGAGTCCGCCGAGCAGGGCGTACGGGTTCAGCAACGTGAACAGGTTGCCCGTGAAGTTGTGGTCGGCGTCGAGCGGAACGCCCGCCACGATGTTCGCGAAGGCGACGCCCCAGAGCAGGGCGGGCACGGCCGAACCGACGACGATCATGCCGTCGAACCACGACTTCCACCTCGAGTCGGGGCGCTTGTGCCGGTACTCGAACGAGACGCCGCGGGCGATGAGGGCGAGCAGGATTAGCAGCAGCGCGAGGTAGAACCCGGAGAACAACGTGGCGTACCACTCGGGGAACGACGCGAACAGGGCGGCGCCCGCGACGATGACCCAGGTCTCGTTGAGGTCCCACACCGGGCCGATGGTGTTGATGAGCACGCGACGATCGGTGTCGTCCTTGCCGAGGAACGGCAGCGACATGCCGACGCCGAAGTCGAATCCGTCGAGCACGAAGTACCCCACGAAGAGGAACGCGACGATCCAGAACCAGAGTGTTGCGAGATCCATTCCAGTCGCCTCCTAGTACACCGTCGTCGCGGGTTCGATCTTGCCGGTCTCGGGGTCGGGGTCGCCCACCTCTGGCGGCCCCTTGCGGATCGCCTGGATGATGAGCCGCACCTCGACGACCGCGAGAATTCCGTAGATCAGGGTGAACGCGACGAGCGAGATGAGCACGTCGAGCCCGGTGACGTACGGCGAGACGCCCGACTCGGTCTTCATGAGGCTGAAGACGATCCACGGTTGCCGCCCCATCTCGGTGAAGACCCAGCCGACGCTCATCGCGAGCAGCGAGAGCGGGAAGCTCCAGATGGCGACCTTCCAGATCCATGCCTGCTTCGGCATGCGACCCTTTCGAGTGACCCAGAGACCGACGACCGCGATCACGACGTGCAGCAGGCCGAGGCCGATCATCCAGCGGAACGCCCAGTACGTCACCCACAGGATCGGCGCGTAGTCGCCGGGGCCGAACTGCTCGGTGTACTGCGCCTGCAGGTCGTTGATGCCCTCGACGCAGCCGTCGAACGTATGGGTCGACAGGAACGAGAGCAGGTACGGGATGCGGATCGAGAACAGCTCGCTCGAGCCGTCTGGAGTGCCGAGGGTGAAGATCGAGAACGACGCGTCGGCCCCGCAGACCGTGTCGAACGTCGCCTCGGCCGCGGCCATCTTCATGGGCTGCGTCGCGACCATCGCGAGGCTGAGCTGGTCGCCGAAGAGCGTCGTGAGCACCCCGGAGCCGATCATGAGCCAAAGGCCGTACTTGAGCGCAGGCCGCATGGTCTCGAGGTTCCGGTTGCGGGCGAGGTGCCAGGCCGCGGCGCTGATGATGAGGCCGGCGGCGACCATGAAGCTCGCGGCGATCGTGTGCGGGAACGCGGCGAGCACGACACGGTTGGTGAGCAGCGCGCCGATGTCGACGAGTTCGGCGCGGCCGCCGTCGCCGCTCATCTCGTAGCCGACCGGGTTCTGCATGAACGCGTTGGCGGCGAGGATGAAGTACGCCGACAGGATGGTGCCGACCGCGGTCGCCCAGATCGTGGCGAGGTGGATGCCGCGGGGCAGCTTGTCCCAGCCGAAGATCCACAGGCCGATCATCGTCGCCTCGAAGAAGAAGGCGAGCAGGCCCTCCATCGCGAGCGGGGCGCCGAACACGTCGCCGACGAAACGTGAGTACTCCGACCAGTTCATGCCGAACTGGAACTCCTGCACGATGCCGGTGACGACGCCCATGGCGAAGTTGATGAGGAAGATGTTGCCGAAGAACCGCGTGATGCGCAGGTACTCGGCCTTGCCGGTGCGGAACCACGCCGTCTGGAAGACGGCCGTGCTGGTAGCGAGGCCGATCGTGATCGGAACGAAGAGGAAGTGGTAGACGGTCGTGAGGCCGAACTGCCATCTGGCCAGCAGCAGCGGATCGAGCAGGTCGTTCACGGAAGCCCCTTTCACGTGGTGGTGCCACGCCGAGTCGTTCTTCTACAGAGCGTAGAACATTCAGGCTCGCGGCGGTAGTCTTGACGCATGGCGAGTCTTGGCGAGTTGGAGCGCTCCGTGATGGAGGTGCTCTGGAACAGCCACGCCGACGTGACCGCGAACGAGCTCCGCGACGCCCTGGTGCTGCGACCCGACTCCAGCGGGCGCGCCGTCGCGACCACCACGGTGCTGACCGTGCTCTCCCGGCTCGAGCGCAAGGGGTTCGTCACCCGCTCCCGCGACCAGCGACCCCACCGCTACCGCGCCCTGCTCTCCCGAGAAGAGCACACCGCCGAACTCATGCACGAGGTGCTCGATCGCTCGAGCGATCGCGATGCCGCGCTCGCCCGCTTCGTCGGCACCGTGAGCGACCGGGAGGCCGCGACCCTGCGGCGCCTCCTCGACGAACTCGCGCACCACTGACCATGATCGTCGCCGCCGTCGCGCTGGGGGCGCTCGCCGTGGCCCTCGCCTGGCCCGTGCCGATGGCGCTCTCGCGCGCCGCGTGGCCTTCGCAGTCGCCTGCCCTCGCCCTCGCGCTCTGGCAGGCGATCGCCCTTGCCGGCGCACTGTCGATGATCGGCTCGCTGCTCGCGTTCGGCGCCTCCCCCGCCGGCTCCCTCGCCGCCGCCGTCGATCACCTCGTGCCGGCCGCCCTGCACGGCGAGATCCCCGCCGAGTACGCGGTCGTGCACCTCGCCTCCATCACGCTCGCCATCGGGCTCGCGGTGCACCTGCTCCTGAACCTCGGGCTCACGGCCGTCCGGGCCGAACGCGAACGTCGGCGCCAGCACCAGCTCATCGCCCTCCTCGGCGACCCGATGCCCGGCGTGCCGCGCACGCGCATCCTCGCCCACCCCGAGCCCCTCGCGTACTGCGTCCCCGGCATCCGCACGGCGACGGTGCTGACCGACGGCCTCGTCGACGCGCTCGAGCCCGACGAGCTCGCCGCCGTCATCGCGCACGAACGCGCGCACCTCGACCAGTTCCACCACCTCGTGCTGCTCTCGTTCCGCGCCTGGCACAGTGCGCTGCCCTGGTTCCCCATCGCGAATCGCGCGGAACGCGCAGTCACCCTGCTCACCGAGATGCTCGCCGACGACGACGCCAGGCGCGAAGTCGGCGACGATGCGCTCCGCTCCGCGATCGTGCTCGTCGGCAGCGCCGGCGAGCCGGGCGCCTACGCGGACTCCGGCGGCATCGCCCCCGATCAGGCGATGCTCACGTCGCGGCTCGCGCGCCTCGGGGTCATCCCCTAGTCCCCCCTCGAATCACCCCCGAGTCTGATGAAACGCCCCGCCGCCGCAGTTACGCTCGAACGATGAACGAGATCCTCGACTGGATCCTCGACACGGTGCAGAGCGTCGATCCCGTCGCACGCACCCTGCTCGCCGGCCTCGGCATCATGCTCGAGACCTCGGTGCTGATCGGCCTCGTCGTGCCGGGCGACACGATCGTGCTCGTCGCCTCGACTGCCGTCGACGGTGCGGTCGAGTACCTCGCCCTCACCGCCACGGTCATCGTCGGCGCGCTCATCGGCGAGAGCATCGGCTTCGCGCTCGGCCGGTGGTTCGGCCCGCACATCCAACGCTCACGCCTCGGCCGGCGCATCGGCGAGCACAACTGGCGACGCGCCCAGGTCTACCTCGCGCGCCGCGGCGGCCCCGCGGTGTTCGTCTCGCGGTTCCTGCCCGTGCTGCATTCGCTCATTCCGGTGACGGTCGGCATGAGCGACATGCGCTACCGCAGGTTCATGGCGTGGACCGTGCCGGCCTGCGTGCTCTGGGCGTTCGCCTATGTCTCGGTCGGCTCGGCCGCCGCCGGCGGCTACCGCGAGCTGAGCCGCGACCTGCACTGGGCCGGGTACCTCTTCGTCGCGGTCATCGTCGTGTTCCTCGTGGTCGTGTGGGCGGTCAAGCGGTGGCTCGTCCGTTCCGAAGCACGCCATATGACGGATGCCGCGACGGAACGGCCGAAGGGGCCGGTGACCGAAGTCCCCGACCCCCTCGATGCCGATGGCGCCTAGATCAGGCCGTGCTCGGTGAGCCAGTCCTTCGCGGCCGTGTTCGCGGAGGCCTTCTCGTCACCCTCGACCCGATTGCGCAGGTCGATGAGGTCGTCGGTCGTGAGCTGGGCCGAGATGGCGTCGAGCGCCTTCTGCAACTCGTCCGAGGCGATCGAGCTCGAGAGCAGCGGAATGACGTTCTGCGCCGCGATCAGGTTCTCGGGGTCGTCGAGCACGACGAGGTCCTTGGCCTTCAGGTCGGGCGACGTCGTGTAGATGTCGGCGACCTGGACGGTGTCGTCGGTCAGCGCCTTGACCGTGTCGGGTCCGCCGTAGTCCTCGTACGGCACGAAGGTGACATCCGCCACGCCGTAGACCGACGCGAGCCCCGGGATGCCGTACCCGAGTTCGGCGAACTGCGGGTTGGCGCCCAGGCTGAACGGCTGCACGGCAGCGAGGTCGCCGATCGCCTTCAGGTTGTTCGCGGTCGCGAACTTGCTCGTGACGACGTAGGCGTCCTTGTCCTCGGCCTCTGCCGAGGCGTACACGACGAGGTCGTCGGCTGCCACTGCGTCGACGAGGGCGGCATCGACGTCTTCGGTCGTGCGCTCGGCGAACTCGGGGTCGTAGTACGCCAGCAGGTTGCCGTTGTACTCGGGGATCAGGTTGATCGATCCGTCCTGCAACGCCGGGATGGTCTGCTGGCGCGGTCCGATGTTGAACTTCGTCGAGACGTCGAAGCCCTGGGCCGTGAGCGCCTGGGCGTAGATCTCGCCGAGGATCTCGCTCTCGGGGAACGCGAACGAGCCCACGACGATGGCGTCGCCGCTGCCTCCGGCGGCGTCGGTCTCGGGAGCGGTGGGATCTCCTGATGCGCACCCTGCCAGGGCCACCATGGCCCCGACCGCGACAACGCCTGCGGCGATCCGGCCTTTCTTGAACATGCTCATGGTCATTCCCTCTCTTGGTTCGGTGTTCCCACCGTGGCCGGCTGACGCTGTGCCTGCCGACGAACAGCACTCCGACCAGTCTCGGCCGGACGGCCGACACCAGGTGTCGCAGTGAGTCTCTGGATGACCGCGAAGACACCGTCCACGAGGAGGGCGAGTGCGGTGATGAGGATGGCGCCGCCGAGGATGCGGTCGTAGTCGTTCAACCCGATTCCGCTCGCGATGATCCGCCCGAGGCCGCCGAGGCCGACGTACGACGCGATCACGACGGTTGCGATGACCTGCAGCACGCCGGATCGGAGGCCGCCGACGATGAGCGGCAGCGACAGCGGGATCTCGACCTTGGTGAGGATCTGCAGCTCGGTCATGCCGTTCGCACGGGCCGAGTCGATGGTCTGCCGGTCGACGGACTCCAGCCCCGAGTAGGCACCGGCGAGGATCGACGGGATCGCGAGGAGCACGAGGGCGATCATCGTGCCGAGGAAGTTGGCCGTGGTGCTGACCATCGAGTAGCCGAGGACCATCGTGAGGAAGAACAGCACGCCGAGGGTCGGGAGGGCGCGCATGCCGCCGGTGAACGAGATGACGAACTGCCTGCCCTTGCCCGTGTGGCCGATGTAGAAGCCCAGCGGGAGTGCGATGAGCGCTGCGATGAGCACGGCGACGAAGGTGTAGAGCAGGTGTTCGGCGATGCGGTCCTGGATCGGCAGGGGCGACTGGGCTCCGGCGATCCAGTTGGCCGGGTTGAAGATCCAGGCGAACGCCTCGATGAAGAGGTTCATCCGACGTCACCCACCGTGATCGGGAGGCGCACCGAGTCGGTCTGGACGGGCTTGGAGCGGCCCTTGCGGTTCCAAGGCAGCAGCAGGCGGCCGAGCAGCACGAGGATGAGGTCGAAGACGAGCGCGATGAGCAGGCTCGCGACGATGCCCGTCGCGACCTCCTCGAGGATGTTGCGCTGCTTGCCGTTGGTGAACAGGTAGCCGAGGTTCTCCGATCCGATCAGGACTCCGACCGAGACGAGTGCGATGGTGGAGACCGACACGACGCGCATGCCCGCGAGCAGCACCGGACCGGCGAGCGGGAACTCGACACGCCAGAACTGCTGCCACCGGGAGTACCCCATCGCGAGCGAGGCCTGCCTGACGTCGAGCGAGACCGAGGCGAAGGCGTCGGCGGCGGCGCGCACCATGATCGCGACGGCGTAGATCGAGAGGGCGACGATGAGATTGATGTCGCTCAGCACCTTGGTTCCGAGGATGGCGGGGAGGATCACGAACAACGGCAGCGACGGGATCGTGTAGAGCAGGCTCGTCGACGTGATGATGATGCCGCGCGCCGTTCGCCCGGTCACGGCGACGCGGGCGAGCGGCACCGCGATGACGAACCCGACGACGATCGGGACGATGCTGAGGCGCACGTGGTTCACGGTCAGCCCCACGACGAGGTCGAAGTTCGAGATGAGCCAGTTCATGAGGCGTTCGCGACCGGCGACGAGCGGTCTCTGGCCGACGCGCCGTCATCGTCGATGAGGCCGGCGGGCCGACCGGCCGAGTCGACGACGAGGATCCGACCGCTCACCGGATCGCGCGGTTCCAGCCGCAGCCGGCGCTGGCCGCGGTCGATCCCGATGAACGACGCGACGAAGTCGTCGGCGGGGTGGGCGAGCACCTCGGCCGGTGTGCCGACCTGGGCGACGACGCCGCCGGTGCGGAGGATGACCATCTGGTCGGCCAGGGCGAAGGCCTCGTCGATGTCGTGGGTCACGAAGACCACGGTCTTGCCGAGGGCGCTCTGGAGTCGTCGCAGTTCGGTCTGGAGTTCGAGTCGCACGATCGGGTCGACCGCACCGAACGGCTCGTCCATCAGCAGGATGTTCGGATCGGCCGCGAGGGCACGTGCCACGCCGACCCGCTGCTGCTGTCCGCCGGAGAGCTGGCTCGGGTACTTGTCGGCCAGCCCGCGGTCGAGCCCCACGGTGTCGAGGAGTTCGAGTGAGCGCAGCCGGGCCTCCGACTTCGCGACGCCACGCAGCAACGGGACCGTGGCGACGTTGTCGACGATGCGACGATGCGGCAGCAACCCGCCGTTCTGCATGACGTACCCGATCCCGCGGCGCAGGCGCACCGGGTCGAGGGTCGCGACATCCGTGCCGTCGATGAGCACCTGGCCGCCGGTCGGATCGACCATGCGATTGATCATGCGCAGCAGCGTGGTCTTGCCCGAGCCCGAGGAGCCGACGAGCACCGTCGTGCTGTGCGGCTCGATCACGATGTCGACATGCTCGATCGCGAGCGTGCCGTCGGGATACTGCTTCGTGACACCGCGGAACTCGATCATGGCCGCCTCAACCCTGCTCGAACGGTCGTTCGAACTCCAGCACCAAGCCAAACACCTATTCGGGCACGAGGCAACGCGAACGCCCGCGCGTCGCAAGACCGCGTCACGGAGTGCGGTGATCGGCGGCGCCGCGCGGCTCCGACGGGCCGCGCATGGCCGGCTCGGGCCGGCTCAGGCGGCGTTGCTGGCCGCGCGGGGGGTGCCGAGATGCTCGCGCAGGTACGACTGCACGAGTGCGCGGGCCTCGGCGAGGTAGCGCTCGTCGCCCTCGATCGAACGTTCGAACGCCCGGTTGATCAGCGAATCGGCGACCTCGAGCGCCACGCCGATGCGGAAGCCGAGCTCCTCGGCCTCGAGGTCGATCTCGAACTCGGCCGCGATCAGCTGCGCCATGCGACCGGCGAATTCGGGCTCGTGGTCGGCGTCACCCTCGCGGCGACCGGCGTGCACGACCGTGAAGCCCGGCTCGTCGCGGTAGAGCGCGATGCAGGCGTCGAGCGAGATGTCGATGAGCTCCCACCACGTGGCCGGCGCGTGCCGCTCGAGCTCGTCGGCGACCCGCTCGCGGTAGCGGCGGATCGCACGCTCGCGCAGGGCCTCGACCACGGCGACACGGTCGGGGAAGTAGCGGTAGACCGTGCCGATCGAGGCTCCGGCGCGCTCGGCGACCATCTGGGTGGTGAGTCGCTCGAACCCGGATTCGTCGACGATCTCGGCCGCAGCGTCGAGCAGGGCGTCGAGTCGCTGCGAACTGCGTCGTTGGGTCGGCTCGGTGCGGACTGAGCGTTTCCTGCTCGAATCGGCCCCGAGGATCAGGTCGACATTCGGCACGGAACCTCCTCAGTTTGCGCGGTCAACTCTACCGGCCGTCGAAGGGCCTCGATGACCACGACACCTGTGCGTTTCACGTGCGTCCGCTCCGGCATGACAGACTGTTGGGATGCCGGCGAGCCCCCCTGATCCGGCCGGATCCCGCGAGCGCCAGGTCCGGCATCGCGCCGCGCGCATCGAGGACTGGATCCACGTCCAGCATGTGCGCTGGGCGCGCAGCCGCGGCCAGGTGCCGACGGTCGTGCCCTACACGGGCTACGGCTCGACCGAGTGGGTGCGCGTGCTCTGCCGGGTGCTGCTCAGCCGGCAGATCTCGGCCGACGAGACCTCGCCGCGTCGACGCAAGCGGCGCGAGCAGGGCATCCGAGGGTGGCGCAGCTTCACGAGCGCACCGGTCGGCGACGTGCCGGTGGTCATCGAGGTCGGCGGGCAGCGCATCGAGGTCCTGACCGATCGCGGCGGCGTGGTCGACACGCGCGTGCCGGTCTCGCTCTCACCCGGCTGGCACCAGGCGACGCTCAGCACGCCCGGCTCCGAGAGGGTGACCGCGCCGATCCAGGTGCTGGATCCCGAGACGCATTTCGGCATCATCTCCGATGTCGACGACACCGTCATGGTCACGGCGCTCCCCCGGCCGTTCGTGGCCTTCTGGAACACGTTCGTGCTCGACGAGCACGCCCGCATGCCCACGCAAGGCATGGCCGTGCTCTACGAGCGCCTCGTGCGGGCGCACCCGGGCGTTCCGGTGGTCTACCTCTCGACGGGCGCCTGGAACGTCGCACCGACGCTCAACCGGTTCCTCTCGCGCAACCTGTATCCCGCGGGTCCCCTGCTGCTCACCGACTGGGGTCCGACGCACGACCGCTGGTTCCGCAGCGGCCGCGCGCACAAGGAGGAGAACCTCCGACGCCTCGCAGGCGAGTTCCCCGGCGTGCGGTGGCTGCTCATCGGCGACGACGGCCAGCACGACGAGGTGATCTACGCCGACTTCGCCGCAGAGTTCCCCGACCGCGTCGCGGCGATCGCCATCCGGCAGCTGTCCAAGGGCGAGGCGGTGCTCGCCGGCGGGCGCGGCAAGGCATCGCAGGTCGAGGTCTCGGTGCCGTGGGTGTCGGCGAGCGACGGGTCGACGATGGCCGACCAGCTCGCCGAGGTCGGCCTCCTCTGAAGCGTCGAGGTGCGCTGCGTCGCTGCGTCGTCGAGACGCGCTGCGCCGCGATCAGGCGGTGACGGATGCCGCGGCCGCGCGTTCGCGACGGATGCGGGCGAGTCCCCGGTTGACCTGACGGGCCCAGAACGGGCCGCGGTAGATGAACGCGGAGTACCCCTGCACGAGGTCGGCCCCGGCGTCGAGCCGCGCCTGCACGTCTTCGGCCGTCTCGACCCCGCCCACCGAGATCACGCACATCGCCTCGGGCACGTTGCGGCGCACCAATTCGAGTACCTCGAGCGAACGGGCGGCGAGCGGCGCGCCCGAGAGCCCGCCGGCGCCGATGCGCTCCACCTCGGCGGCGGACGCGCGGAGCCCTTCGCGGGAGATCGTCGTGTTCGTCGCGATGATGCCGTCGAGCGCGAGGCGCGCGGCGAGCTCGCAGATGCGCACGACCTCCTCGTCGGCCAGGTCTGGCGCGATCTTCACGAGCAGCGGCGTGCGCCCGGCCGAGGCGCGGACCGCCTCGAGCAGCGGCGCGAGCGCGTCGAGCTCCTGCAGGCCGCGGAGGCCGGGGGTGTTCGGCGAGCTCACGTTGACCACGAGGTAGTCGGCGTACGGGGCGAGCACGCGCGTGCTGCGCTCGTAGTCGCCGACGGCGTCCTCGACGGCGGTGACGCGGCTCTTGCCGATGTTCACGCCGAGCACCGGCCGGTGCCGGCGACGTGCCAGGTGCGAGAGGCGGCCGACCGCGGCATCCGCCCCGCCGTTGTTGAAGCCCATGCGGTTCACGAGGGCGCGGTCGCCGACGAGGCGGAACAGGCGCGGGCGCTCGTTGCCCGGTTGGGCGACGGCGGTGATCGTGCCGACCTCGACGTGCCCGAAGCCCAGGTGGCCGAGCCCGCGCACCGCGAAGCCGTCTTTGTCGAAGCCGGCGGCCACGCCGAACGGCGAGGGGAACGAGAGCCCGAGGGCCTCGACCGCAAGGGCCGGGTCGGGCTTCGTGAACTGCTCGACCACCCGCCCGAAGCCGAGCGTGGGCAGCGCCCGGATGACCCGGAAGGCGAGGTGATGCGCGTCTTCGGGGTCCATGCGGGACAGGAAGACGGAGAAGAGGAGTCGGTACATGCCGCCCATCAGGTTATCGGAGTTCGACGGCGACGAACGCGCACGCCCGCCGGGCGGCGACCGCCGCTACTCGACCGGGCGGGCGGGGAGGCGGCCGTGCGCCTCGCGCAACTGGTCGATGGCCGACTCGAAGTCGTCGAGCGACTCGAACGCCTGGTAGACGCTCGCGAAACGCAGGTACGCGACCTCGTCGAGGTCTCGCAGCGGGGGCAGGATCGCCAGGCCGATGTCGTTGGCCTCGATCTGCGACGTGCCCGTCGACCGGATCGTCTCCTCGACGGTCTGCGCGAGCAGCGCCAGGTCGGAGTCGGTCACCGGGCGACCCTGACAGGCCTTCTTGACGCCGAGCACGACCTTCTCCCGACTGAACGGCTCGGTCACCCCGCTGCGCTTCGTGACCGAGAGGCTCGCGGTCTCGGTGGTCGAGAATCGCCCGCCGCACTCGGGGCACTGCCGACGGCGGCGGATTGAGAGCCCGTCGTCGCTCGTGCGGGAATCGATGACTCGGGAATCCGGGTGGCGGCAGAACGGACAGTACATGGTGCTCCCAGCCTAGCGGGGTCGGAACGGCGCGCGCCGGTCGCCGACCGCACCGACCGCCGCGCTCGGGCTCAGTGCTCGAAGCGCGCCGTGACGGCCTCGCCGTGCGCCGGAAGGTCCTCTTCGGCCGAGAGCGTCGCGATGACGGGCGCGACCTCGCGGAGCGCGGCCTCGTCGTAGCGCACGACCTGCTGCGGCCGCAGGAACGTCGCCGCAGAGAGGCCGGAGACGTGCCTCGCCGTGCCGCCGGTGGGCAGCACGTGGTTCGACCCCGCGGCGTAGTCGCCGAGGCTCACGGGCGAGTACGGGCCGATGAAGATCGCGCCCGCGTTCTCGATGCGCGCGAGCGTCGCATCGACGTCGGCGACCTGGATCTCGAGGTGCTCGGCACCGAACGCGTTCGCGAACGCGGCGGCCTGCTCGAGGTCGTCGACCAGCACGAGTGCGGACTGCGGGCCCTCGACGGCGGTGCGCACGCGAGCCGAGTGCTTCGTCGACGAGACCCGCGCCTCGAGGCGCTCGCGCACCGCCTCGGCGAACTCGGCCGAATCGGTCACCAGCACGGATGCCGCGAGCTCGTCGTGCTCGGCCTGGCTCACGAGGTCGGCGGCGACGAAGTCCGCATCGGCGGTCGCGTCGGCGATCACGAGGATGTCGGTGGGGCCGGCCTCGGCGTCGATGCCGGTGACGCCGGCGACGAGGCGCTTCGCCGCGGCGACGAACACGTTGCCGGGGCCCGTCACGCGCTGCACGGGCAGCAGCCCGAGATCGGGGACGCCGTGGGCGAAGGCGCCGATCGCGCCGGCGCCGCCCATCGCATAGACCTCGTCGACGCCGAGGAGCGCCGCGACCGCGGCGATCGTCGGGTGGATGCGGCCCTCGTGGTCGGCCTGCGGCGGCGAGGCGAGCGCGATCGACCGCACCCCGGCGACCTGCGCCGGCACGACGTTCATGACCACGCTCGACGGGTACACGGCCTTGCCGCCCGGCACGTAGAGGCCGACGCGTTCGACGGGCTGCCACCGCTGCTCGATGACCGCACCCGGCGCGAGCACGGTCGTCACCGGCGCGGGCACCTGCGCGGCGCTCGCGGCCCGCACCCTGGCGATCGTGGACTCGACGGCCTCGCGCACGGCGGGGTCGAGCGCCTCGAGCGCGGCGCGCAGCTCTTCGGCCGGCACGCGGATCGAGGTCGGGCGCACCCCGTCGAACCGCTCGGCCTGGTCGAACAGGGCCTGCCCGCCGTGCTCGCGCACCTCGTCGATGATGCGGGCGGCCGGCGCGAGCGCGGCCGTGACGTCGGTCTCGGCGCGCGGAACGAGTGCGAGCAGCTCTGCGGGGGTCGGACGGGAACCACGGAGGTCGATGGTGCGCAGCATGATGCCTCCAGCGTACCCACCGCTCCCGCGAACGACCGCCGGGATCGTCACAGGAGGCAGCTGGGCCCCAGGAGGCTCTTCAGCTCGCCGTAGAAGTCCGCGGTGACCTTGACCGGGTACTGCCCGACCTCGAAGACCCGACCGACGCGGCCCTTCGTCAGCGTGATGCGCACCTCGGTCTCACCGCGATGGCGCACGAGCACATCGCGGAGCGCCTCGGTCGTCGCATGCGTCGCCCGGTTGTCGGGCAGCGTGATCTTCACGATGCCCGACTCGTCGTCCTGACCGAGTTCGGGCGAGATCACGCTGTACGCGTGCAGGTTCATGCCGTCGTCGCGCATGCTCACGCGACCCCGCACGACGACGATCGAGTCGGACTGCAGTCCCGGTGCGAACTCCTGGTAGGCCTTGCCCATGAACATCACCGTGATCTCGCCCGAGAAGTCCTCGACCGTGATCATGCCGTACTGGTTGCCGGAGGCCTTCGCGATGCGGTGCTGCACGCTCGTGACGAGGCCCGCGACCGTGACGGTGTCGGCGTCCTGCGTCGATTCCGACGTGGTGAGGTCGAGGATCGACGTCGACGCGTGCTTCGCGAGCTGCGCCTCGAGTCCGTCGAGGGGATGCTCGGAGACGTACAGCCCCAGCATGTCTCGCTCGAACGCGAGCTTCTGCTTCTTGGGCCACTCGGGTCGATCGGGCACGAGGGACGGCGCGGCATCCCGTTCGTGGTCGTCGAAGAGGCTGTCGAAGTCGAACCCGAAGTCGCCGACCTCCTCGGCCCGCTTCTCCTTCACGACCGACTCGACGGCGCCCTCGTGGATCTCGACGAGCGCACGCCTGGTGTGCCCGAGGGAGTCGAACGCGCCGGCCTTGACCAGCGATTCGACCGTTCGCTTGTTCGCGACCGTCAGCGGGCACTTCTTCAGGAAGTCGTGGAACGACTCGAACCGACCCTTCGCATCGCGGGCCGCTCGGATCGCGTCGACGACGTTGAAGCCGACGTTGCGCACCGCCCCCATGCCGAAGCGGATGTCCTCGCCGACGGCGGCGAAGTAGCCGATCGACTCGTTCACGTCGGGCGGCAGCACCTGGATGCCCATGCGCCGGCACTCGTTGAGGTAGAGCGCGAGCTTGTCGCGGGCGTCGCCGACGCTCGTGAGCAGCGCCGCCATGTACTCGGCCGGATAGTGAGCCTTCAGGTAGGCGGTCCAGTAGCTGAGCACGCCGTATGCCGCCGAGTGCGCCTTGTTGAAGGCGTAGTCCGAGAACGGCAGCAGGATCTCCCAGAGCTTCTGGATCGCGGCATCCGAATAGCCGTTGGCCTTCATGCCGCCCGAGAAGCCCTCGTACTGCTTGTCGAGCTCCGACTTCTTCTTCTTGCCCATGGCGCGACGCAGGATGTCGGCCTGGCCGAGGCTGAACCCGGCGACCTTCTGCGCGATCGCCATGACCTGCTCCTGATAGATGATCAGGCCGTAGCTGGTGTCGAGGATCTCTTTCAGGGACTCCGCGAACTCGGGGTGGATCGGCGTGATCTCCTGCAGCGCGTTCTTGCGGAGCGCGTAGTTGGTGTGCGAGTTGGCCCCCATGGGGCCCGGGCGGTACAGCGCGATGACGGCCGAGATGTCCTCGAAGTTGTCGGGCTTCATGAGCCGCAGGAGCGAACGCATCGGACCGCCGTCGAGCTGGAAGACCCCGAGCGTGTCGCCCTTGCCGAGCAGCTCGTAGGCTCCGGGGTCGTCGAGCGCGAGATCTTCGAGCACGGGCCGGAACCCGCGGTTCGCCTCGATGTTGTCGAGTGCGTCGTCGATGATCGTCAGGTTGCGCAGCCCGAGGAAGTCCATCTTGATCAGGCCGAGGGACTCGCACGCCGGATAGTCGAACTGCGTGACGATCTGGCCGTCCTGCTCGCGCTTCATGATCGGGATGATGTCGATGAGCGGATCGCTCGACATGATGACGCCTGCCGCGTGGACGCCCCACTGCCGCTTCAGGTTCTCGAGGCCGAGGGCCGTCTCGAAGACCGTCTTCGCCTCGGCGTCGGTCTCGACGATCGCCCGGATGTCCGCGGCCTCCTTGTAGCGCGGGTGGGCCTTGTCGAAGATGCCGGTGAGCGGGATGTCCTTGCCCATGACCGCGGGCGGCATCGCCTTCGTGAGCTTCTCGCCCATCGAGAACGGGAACCCGAGCACCCGGCCGGAGTCCTTCAGCGCCTGCTTCGCCTTGATCGTGCCGTAGGTCACGATCTGCGCGACGCGCTCGTCGCCGTACTTCTCGGTGACGTACTTGATGACCTCGCCGCGTCGGCGCTCGTCGAAGTCGACGTCGAAGTCGGGCATCGAGACGCGATCGGGGTTCAGGAACCGCTCGAAGATGAGGCCGTGCTGCAGCGGGTCGAGGTCGGTGATGCGCATCGCGTACGCCGCCATCGACCCGGCGCCGGAACCACGACCCGGCCCGACCCGGATGCCGTTGTTCTTCGACCAGTTGATGAAGTCGGCGACGACGAGGAAGTAGCCGGGGAACCCCATCTGCGAGATGACGCCGACCTCGTAGTCGGCCTGCTTGCGCACCGCGTCGGGGATGCCGTTCGGGTACCGCACGTGCAGGCCGCGCTCGACCTCCTTCACGAACCAGCTCTGCTCGTCTTCGCCCTCTGGCACGGGGAAGCGCGGCATGTAGTTGGCGCTCGTGTTGAACTTCACGTCGCAGCGCTCGGCGATGAGCAGCGTGTTGTCGCACGCCTCGGGGTAGTCGCGGAACACCTGGCGCATCTCGGCGGCCGTCTTGAGGTAGAACTCGTCGGCGTCGAACTTGAACCGGTTCGGGTCGTCGAGCGTCGACCCCGACTGCACGCAGAGCAGGGCCGCATGGCTCTTGGCGTCGTGCGCGTGCGTGTAGTGCAGGTCGTTGGTGGCGACGAGCGGCAGGTCGAGCTGCTTGGCGAGGCGGTGCAGGTCGGTCATGATCCGGCGCTCGATGCCGAGGCCGTGATCCATGATCTCGGCGAAGTAGTTCTCCTTGCCGAAGATGTCGCGGAAGTCGGATGCCGCCTTCACCGCTTCGTCGTACTGCCCGAGCCTGAGCCGGGTCTGCACCTCGCCCGACGGGCAGCCCGTGGTCGCGATCAGGCCCGACGCGTAGGTGGAGAGCAGCTCGCGGTCCATGCGCGGCTTGAAGTAGTAGCCCTCGAGCGAGGCGCGGCTCGAGAGCCGGAAGAGGTTGTGCATGCCCTCGGTGTTCTGCGAGAGCAGCGTCATGTGCGTGTAGGCGCCGGAGCCGGAGACGTCGTCTCCACCGCCGGAACCCCAGCGGATTCGGGTCTTGTCGCCGCGGTGCGTGCCCGGCGTGACGTACGCCTCGGTGCCGATGATCGGCTTGATGCCGACATCCGTCGCCTGCTTCCAGAAGTCGTAGGCGCCGAACACGTTGCCGTGGTCGGTGACCGCGACGGCCGGCATGCCCTGCTCCGCCGCGGCGGAGACGAGTTCACCGACCCGGGCCGCACCGTCGAGCATCGAGTACTCGCTGTGCACGTGCAGGTGGACGAAGGAATCGGTGGCCACTGGGCTCCTCTTCGGATGCTGCGGGGTGGTTCTGGGGGTGCTTTCGAGTCTAGGACGACCCTGCGTCAGCGCCGCCCGTTCAGTCGGCGCGGAGCGATTCGAGCGCCGCCGCGAGGTCGGCCGGGTAGTCCGACTCGAACGTGACCCAGTCGCCCGTGGCGGGGTGCGTCAGCGAGAGCCGGTGCGCGTGCAGCCACTGGCGGGTGAGGCCGAGTCGCGCCGAGATCGTCGGGTCGGCGCCGTACATGCCGTCGCCGACGCACGGATGCCGCTGGGCGGCCATGTGCACCCGGATCTGGTGCGTGCGGCCGGTCTCGAGATGCACCTCGAGCAGCGACGCGGACGGGAACGCCTCGAGCGTCTCGTAGTGGGTCACCGCGTGCTTGCCGTCGGAGACGACCGCGAACTTCCATTCGGACCGCGGATGCCGACCCACCGGGGCGTCGATCGTGCCCGCGAGCGGATCTGGATGCCCCTGCACGACCGTGTGGTAGACCTTCTCGACCTCGCGATCGTGGAACTGCCGCTTGAGCTCGGTGTACGCGCGCTCGGACTTCGCGACGACCATGAGGCCGCTCGTTCCGGCGTCGAGCCGGTGCACGATGCCCTGACGCTCGGGAGCACCCGACGTCGAGATGCGGAAGCCGGCCGCCGCCAGAGCACCGACCACGGTCGGTCCCTCCCAGCCGACGGAGGGGTGCGCGGCGACGCCGGCCGGCTTGTCGACCACGACGAGGTCGTCGTCGTCGTGCACGATGCCGAGGTCGGGAACGGGGATCGCGACGACCTCGACCGAGCGAGGCGGCTGCCAGCTCACCTCGAGCCAGCCGCCGGCCCGGAGCCGGTCGGACTTGTCGAGCGTGCGCCCGTCGAGCACGACTCCCCCGGCCGCGGCGATCTCGGCCGCCTGGGTGCGCGAGAAGCCGAGCAGCTTGGCGATGCCCTGATCGACGCGGATGCCTTCGAGCCCGTCGGGGACGGGGACGGAACGCGACTCCACGGCGATCAGGCTTCGCGCGCGACCGGCACGCTCAGCGCGCCCTGGTCGGTCGAGACGCTCGAGGTCGCGCCGGTGCGGCTGACGTTGCCCTGGTCGCCTGCGCGACCTTCGGGGTCGGCGTCGATGCCACGGTCGAGGTCGCTGCCGCGAACGCCACCGGCGGCGGCGTCGTCGGCTGCGGGCGCCTTCTCGGCATCTGCCGACTCGGCCCCGGCGCTCGTCGCGCCGCCCTTGACCTCACGAGAGCCGTCGAGCCCGACGCCGCGGATCGTCAGGATCATGAACAGCACCATGCTCGAGACGATCGCCATGTCGGCGACGTTGTAGATCGCGGGGATCATCCACGGCGTCGAGATGAAGTCGACGACATGCCCGAGTCCGAAGCTCGGCTCGCGAAGGAGGCGGTCGGTCAGGTTGCCGAGCACGCCGCCCAGCAGGAGCCCGAAGACGAGTCCCCATGCCTTGGAACGGATGCGCCTGGCGAACCAGACGATGAAGGTGATGACGCCGGCGGCCAGGATCGTGAAGATCCAGGTCATGCCGCTCGCGAGCGAGAAGGCCGCACCCGGGTTCCGCACGAAGTGCCACTGGAGCAGGTCGCCGAGCACCGGCACCGTCTCGCCCTCGGTGAGGTTGGAGACGACGAGGAACTTCGCCAGCTGATCGAGCCCGTAGACCGCGAGGGCACCGAGGACGAGAACGACGAGCGCAGTCGAGGTTCCGGCCTTCGTGCCCCGATCAGGCTCCAAAGCCCTGGAAGGTGGGCGTGTGCGCCTGCTCGTTCGAGATGCCCGACTGGGCCGCGAAGCCCTGGTTGTCGGGGACCTGCACCGGAGCAGCCGTGTCGAGGTCGCGCAGCTGACCCTCGATGTAGCTCTTCAGCTTCTGGCGGTACTCGCGCTCGAAGAGACGGAGCCCGTCGACGCGCTTCTCGAGCGCCTGGCGCTCCTGGTCGAGCACCCCGATCTGGGCGCGCTGCTTGGCCTCGGCCTCTGCGACCACGCGGGCAGCAGTGGCGTGGCCCTCGGCGATGAGCGCGTCGCGCTTCTCGATGCCCTCTCGCACGTGCTCCTCGTGGAGTCGGCGAGCGAGCTGCAGCAGGTTGGTCGTGCTGGTCTGCTCGTCGAGCTCGGACTGCACGGCCGGAGCGGGCACGGCGACGGCCACGGTCGCGGGCTGCGGCACCGGCTCTGCGTACGTGGGCTGCACGGCTGCCGCCGGTGCGGACGCCGCCGTCTTCGCGGCCTCTGCGGCGCGCGCTTCGGCGGCCGAGACGCGCTGACGCAGCTCTTCGTTCTCCTGATTCAGTCGACGAAGCTCGACGACGACCTCGTCGAGGAAGTCATCGACCTCGTCCTGGTCGTATCCCTCGCGGAACTTCGTCGCCTGGAAGCGCTTGTTGACCACATCTTCCGGAGTTAGCGCCATGGCTTCTCACCCTCACATCTTCGAACTGTTCGTTGCGTTCTGCTAAACGGTAGCAAAGACCACTCGGATCACCCAGTGTCGCCCACAGACGTTGCGCCGTGTTCGCAGGAGATCGTCAGGCGACGGCCGCGAGCCACGACACCACCGTCATGGCGACGATGACCACGAGCATCGCCAGCGACCATCCGAGGTCGAGGGCGACCTGCCCGATGCGGATCGGCGGAATCAACCGCCTGAACAGGCGCACGAGCGGGTCCGTGACGGTGTACACGAGCTCGACCACGACCAGCCATCCGCCCTGGGGCCGCCAGGAGCGGTTGAAGGTTCGGATCAGGTCGAGGACGAAGCGCGCCCACATCACGAAGAAATAGATGACGAGCAGCGAGTAGAGGATGCTCCAGACGACGGACAACGCGCCTACCGACGGCTACGCGTGCGTGAAGAACGACGCGTCGACGTCGCCTTCGGCTTCACCGGTCTCCCCCGAGACCACGACGTGCGACGGCGAGAGCAGGAAGACCTTGCTCGTGACGCGCTCGATCTTGCCGTGCAGGCCCTGCGAGAGGCCGCTGGCGAAGTCGATCAATCGGCGCGCGTCTCCATCGGACATCTGCGAGAGGTTGATGATGACCGGTACTCCCTCGCGGAAGGACTCGGCGATGACCTGCGCGTCGCGGTACTGACGCGGGTGCACGGTGAGGATCTCGTTCATCTCCGCCTGCGGTGTGCTCGGTTGAATGTGGTTCTTGCGGAGCGGCGTGACGGCCGCACCGGTCTTGGGTGCCGGCGCAGCATGCACGACCGGTGTCGCCGCTGCGGGCGACTCTCGGGGCTCGGCCTCGAACTCCTCGTCCGCGAGGCCGAGGTAGACCATGGTCTTCTTGAGCGGGTTGGACATCGCTGCCTCCGTCTGTGTTCCGTCTCTTCGAGGCTAACCGGCGATGGGCCGATTGCCCGTGATTGCCGTGCCGATCCGCAGGTGTGTCGCGCCTTCGGCGACGGCATCCTCGAGATCGTGGCTCATGCCCATCGACAGCCCGGAGGCCTTGGGTGCGAGCGGCAGCACGACGCGTTCCGACAGTTCGCGCACTCGCGCGAACGCCGGTCGAGCGGGCTCGTCGAGCGGCGCGACGGCCATCAGGCCCCGCAGCTCGAGTCCGGGCGCCGCGAGCACGTGCTCGACGAGCGCGTCGAGCTCGGACGGCGCGACGCCGCCGCGACCCGGATCGTCGGTGAGGTTCACCTGCACGAAGCAGTCGAGCGAGGCCTCGTCCGAGCGCAGCGCGTCGACCAACGCCGGCCGGTCGATCGAGTGGACCGCCGAGGCGTACGCACGGACCTGTCGCGCCTTCTTGGTCTGCAGCTGGCCGATGAAATGCCAGCGCAGCGCGAGGTCGTCGAGTTCGCGGGCCTTGGCCTGCGCCTCCTGGTGCCGGTTCTCGCCGACATCCTGCACGCCGAGTGCGGCGAGGTCGCGCACGAGCATCGCTGGATGGAACTTGGTCACGACGATCGTGCGAATGCCGGTCGGGTCGCGGTCGGCGAGGCGTGCGGCCTCGCCGACGCGCGCGGCGACGGCCTGGAGTCGCGCTCGCAGGTCGTCGACTCCTGCGGAGCGCTCCTCGGTCACTTCAGGAAGTCGGGGATGTCGAGGTCGTCGTCGTCGGCGTCGAAGGCCGGGTCGGAGACGATCTGGTCGGCCGTCGAGGTCTCAGGCCCGCCCCAGTTCGCGGTCTCCACGAGCTCGTCGATGTCGATCTCGCCGATGACGTCCGCCGAGTCGGCGCCGCCGACCGAGCCGCCGCCGGCCGAGGACGCACCGACGCCCGCACCGATCGAGACCGCGGCGGGCACGAGCTGCTCGCGACGCACCTCGACGGGCTTGGCGCCCGGCTCTCCGCCGTCGAAGCCGGCGGCGATGACCGTGACCCGCACCTCGTCGCCGAGCGTGTCGTCGATGACGGCACCGAAGATGATGTTGGCCTCGGGGTGCACGGCCTCCTGCACGAGCCTGGCGGCGTCGTTGATCTCGAAGATGCCGAGGTTCGATCCGCCCTGGATCGAGAGCAGCACGCCGTGGGCGCCGTCGATCGAGGCCTCGAGGAGCGGGCTCGCGACGGCGAGCTCGGCCGCCTTGATGGCGCGATCGGCGCCCCGGGACGAGCCGATGCCCATGAGCGCGGAGCCCGCGCCCTGCATGACCGACTTGACGTCGGCGAAGTCAAGGTTGATGAGGCCGGGTGTCGTGATGAGGTCGGTGATGCCCTGCACACCGGCGAGGAGCACCTGGTCGGCCGTGGCGAACGCCTCGAGCATCGAGATGCCGCGGTCGCTGATCTCGAGCAGGCGGTCGTTCGGCACCACGATGAGGGTGTCGACCTCTTCCTTCAGGCGTGCGACGCCCTGCTCGGCCTGGGTCTGGCGGCGCTTGCCCTCGAAGCCGAAGGGCTTGGTGACGACACCGATGGTGAGGGCGCCGATCGACTTCGCGATGCGGGCGACCACGGGTGCGCCGCCGGTGCCGGTGCCGCCGCCCTCTCCGGCGGTGACGAAGACCATGTCGGCACCGGCCAGCGCCTCTTCGATCTCTTCGGCGTGGTCTTCGGCTGCGCGACGGCCGACCTCGGGGTCGGCGCCGGCGCCGAGTCCGCGGGTGAGGTCGCGGCCGACGTCGAGCTTGACGTCGGCGTCGCTCATGAGCAGCGCCTGTGCATCGGTGTTGATCGCGATGAACTCGACGCCGCGGAGGCCGAGCTCGATCATGCGGTTGACGGCGTTGACGCCGCCGCCGCCGATACCGACCACCTTGATGACGGCGAGGTAGTTCTGGTTAGTCGACATCTCCGGCCCTTCGTGCGAACTCTGAACTTTGAACCTCAAGTCGAGGGTTAAAGTCTTGCCGAGTATGCAATTCCTGTGTTCGAAGGTATGCGGACGACGCGCGTCGTGCCGCAAGGCACGCGGGCGTGTCGCGAACACCTTCGTCTCGATTCGGGCGCACGACGAAGCGGATGCTCGAACGAGCCTCCGATCACATCGTGACCGGACTCATCGGCGCTGAGACATCGTACAGGGACACCGATCCCGGAGGCGCCGCCCGCATGAGGTCGTCGAGCACGTCGGCCTTCAGGCCCGAGTCCTCGGCGCTGCCCCACACGACGCGGGCATCGCCGATCTGGAGCGTCACGTCGTCGGCCGTCTCCGCCGAGGCGGCCGTCACCTGCATCCGGATCTCGGCGGGCAGGCTTCGCACAACGCCCGCGACGGCGCGGAAGCCGTCGCCCGCCACTCCCCCTTCGACCGTGATGACGGGCTGGCCGTCGGGCCTGGCCTCCGGTCGGTCCATGACCACGCCCGCCGCGTCGACGAGCACGAGGCCGTCGTCGGCCTCGATCACCCCGACGGGCGTGCGCTCCACGATGCGCACCACCAGCGTGTCGGGGGGAACGGCCTCGGTCTGGTAGGTCTCGATGAGCGGGAACCCGGACATCGCCTTCTGCACCCCCGAGCGGTCGATGAGGGCGAGCGGCGTGCCGAGGATGGGCTCGAACGCGGCCTCGACCTCGGCGGCGGGAACCCTCGACGCGCCCTCGACGCGCACCACTCGCAACGCCATGAGCGGCGAGTAGGCGCCGATCAGCACCGCGGCGACGAGCAGCCCGATCGCGCCGAGCGCGATGCCCCAGGCCAGCCTGCGCCGCCTCGTGCGAACCGTGAACCGGCGCACCTCGGCGCGCTCGTACCGACGTCGATCGCGTGTGGCCCTCGCCAAGGCGCGCCGCGCCGCCCATCCGCTCCGTGGCAGTGCGGGCTCGCCGGAAGGGCGGTCGACGGGAGCACGCTCCCCTGTCGTCGCGTCTCCGCGAGGCTCAGGGCGAGGTGGGGGGTTCGACGCGGCAGCGCGTGCACCCCGAGCACCGGTGCTCCCGCCCGAGACCGGCTCGATCGCCTCGGTGACCGCGGTCCCGGATGCCGCGGGCGGCTGCTTCGCGACATCCGCCCGCCTTCGCTCATCGGCACCGCGCCGCTGGGGCGTCGGCGTCGGCGTCGGCGTCGAGCCGCGCGACTGCGTGCCGGTCGCGGCCTGGCGCGGTGGCGCCGGCCGATCGAAACCCTGCGGCCGCTTCACGCGGCGGGCATCCTCACCCGAGCTCGCGTTCGAGCGAGCCGAGCAGCTGCGGCACGATGCGGTAGACGTCGCCGCAGCCGAGCGTGATGACGAAGTCGCCCGAGCGGGCGATCTGCGCCGTGTGGTCGGCGGCGGCCTGCCAGTCGGCGATGAAGGACACGTGCTCGGGGTCGGCGAACCGCTCGCTGACGAGCGCACCCGTGACGCCGGGTACGGGATCTTCGCGCGCGCCGTACACGTCGAGCACGACGGTCTCGTCGGCGTACTGTTCGAGCACCTCCGCGAACTCCTTCGCGAAGGCCTGCGTGCGGCTGTACGTGTGCGGCTGGTGCACGGCGATGATGCGCCCCTCACCCACGACGGTGCGGGCCGCGGCGAGGGCTGCGGCGACCTCGGTCGGGTGGTGCGCGTAGTCGTCGTAGACGCTCACCCCGCCGACGTTGCCGTGCAGCTCGAACCGCCGACCCGTGCCCGCGAACCGCGCGATGCCGGCGAGGGCCGCGGCGGGGTCGAACCCGAGGCCGGTGAGCACGGCGAACGCGCCGGCCGCATTGATCGCGTTGTGGTGTCCGGGAATCGCGAGGCGCGCATGGTAGGTCTCGCCCTCGTACTCGACGGCGAATGCGACCGGCCCCTCGGTGACGACCGAGTGCACGCGCACCGTGGCGTCGGCCGCCTCGCCGAAGGTGACGATGCGCTCGTGCGAGAGGCGCTCGCGGACCCGCGTCGCGCCGGCGTCGTCGCTCGAGATGACGACGAACTCGCGGGCCCGGTCGGCGAACTCGACGAACGCCTGCTCGAAGGCCTCGCGCGAGCCGTAGTGGTCGAGGTGATCGGGGTCGACGTTCGTGATGAGCGCCACCGAGGTGTCGTAGAGCAGGAAGGAGCCGTCGGACTCGTCGGCCTCGACGACGAAGAGCTCGCCTTCACCGGATGCCGAGCTGACGCCCAGGTCGGCGAGCACGCCGCCGTTCACGAACGTGGGATCGGCGTCGAGCGCGAGCAGGCCGGTGACGATCATGCCCGTCGAGGTCGTCTTGCCGTGCGCGCCCGCGACCGACACGAGCCGCTGGCCCGCGATGAGCGCGGCGAGGGCCTGCGAGCGGTGCAGCACCGGCAGCCCGCGGGAGAGGGCCAGCTGGTACTCGGGGTTGTCCTGCCAGAGTGCGCCCGTCACGACGACCGTGTCGATGTCGTCGCCGAGGTTCGCCGCGTCGTGCCCGATGGCGATCTCGGCGCCGAGGTCGCGAAGTGCACCGATGTTCGCCGAGTCGCGCACGTCGGAGCCCGTGACCCGGTGGCCGGCACCCAGGAACAGGCGCGCGATGCCGCTCATGCCCGAGCCCCCGATGCCGACGAAGTGCACGGCGCCGAGATCGGACGGGATCGAGGTGGAGAGATCGGGCTTGATGGTCACGGCGTTGCTTTCTCTGGGCTCTGGGCTGTGCTGCGCTGGCCGGCCTCGAGGGGCTGCGGCCGAAGGTTCGAGGCGGCGGATGCCGAGGCATCCGTCACCTCAACGTTACGCGTCCGCGACGGTGCCGTCGGCATCCGCGCCGAGGGCCGCCTCGATGAGGTCGAGCATGCGATCGGTGCCGTCGCGCCGACCGACGGATGCCGCGGCGACCGCCATGCGACCGACCCGCTGCTCGTCGGCGAGGAGCGGCAGCACGTGCTCGCCCACCCACTCGGGCGTGAACTCGGCATCGTCGACGAGGATGCCGCCGCCCGCCTCGACCACGTCGGCCGCGTTGAATCGCTGCTCGCCGTTGCCGACCGGGTAGGGCACGAGCACCGACGGGATGCCGAGGGCGGCGAGTTCGCTCACGGTGGCCGCTCCGGCGCGGGAGACGGCGAGGTCGGCGACCGAGAGGGCGAGGTCCATTCGGTCGGCGTACTCGAGCATGCGGTAGTCGGCGAGACCGGGATCGGTGACGTCGGAGTTCGCCCCGGTGATGTGCAGCACCTGCCAGCCGGCCGCGGTCAGCGCCTCGGCGGATGCGGTCATCGTGCGGTTGATGCGGCGGGCGCCGAGGGATCCGCCGGTCGCGAGCAGCACGGGCCGCTCGGCGTCGAGGCCGAAGAACTCCGCGGCGGGCTGGCGCAGCACGGCGCGGTCGAGCTGCTCGATCTCGCGGCGGAGGGGCATGCCGACCACCTCGGCGTGCCGGAGCGGGGTGCCGCTGAACGCCACGCCGACGGTCTCGGCCCAGCGCGCGCCGAGGCGGTTCGCGAGTCCGGGCCGCGCGTTGGCCTCGTGGATCGCGACGGGCACGCCCTGGCGGCGGGCCGCGAGGTAGGCGGGCGTCGAGACGTAGCCGCCGAAGCCGACCACGATGTCGACGCCTCGCTCGGCGATGATCGAGCGCACGTCGGCGACCGATTGACTGAACCGCTTCGGGAACCGCACCGCTGCACCGTTCGGGCGGCGCGGGAACGGCACCTTGGCGATGGTGAGCAACTCGTAGCCGCGGGCGGGCACGAGCCTCGCCTCGAGGCCCTCGGCCGTGCCGAGGACGAGCACCTCGGCCGTCGCATCGCGCTCGCGCAGGCGGTCTGCGACCGCGAGCAGGGGGTTCACGTGGCCGGCGGTTCCGCCGCCGGCCAGCAGGTAGACGGTCATCGCGTGCGCCCGGCCGCGGCGCGGGAGTTCGAGCGGGCGGCCGCACGGGCGGCGGCTCGAGCGGTCGCCGCGGGGTCCCGCGCGACGGACAGCACGACGCCGATCGCGAAGAGGGTCGTCACGAGGGCGGTACCGCCCGCGGAGACGAGCGGAAGCGGAACGCCGAGAACGGGGAAGACACCAAGCACGACACCGATGTTGACACATGCCTGGCCGATGACCCACACCATGACCGCCGCCGTGACGGTCTTCGCGAAGGGCGTCTGCGCCGCACGCAGCACGCGCGCGAACGCGACGGCAAGCAGCACGAACAGGGCGATGACGACGATCGCCCCGATCAGGCCGAGTTCCTCGCCGATGATCGCGAAGATGAAGTCGTTGTCGGCGGCGGGCAGCCACGACCACTTCGCCGTGGAGTTGCCCAGGCCGACGCCGAAGATCCCGCCGTTGGCCAGGGCGAAGCGCCCGTGCTGGATCTGCCAGCAGTCGTCGCCGGAGCCCTGCTCGCAGTTCTCCTGGAGGAAGGCGCTGATGCGTCGCATGCGGTTGTCGCTCGAGACCGCGACGATCACGAACACCGCGGCGCTCAGCAGCACGGGCGGCAGCAGCAGCCGGAACCGGACCCCGATGAGGAACAGCGTGCCGAGCAGCATCGCCCCCATGATCATGACGGTGCCGAGGTCGCCGCCGAGGAGCACCAGGCCGATCGCCCCGCCGCCGACGAGGAGGATCGGCATCACGCCCTTGCCGAGGTCGCCGAGGTAGGCCTGCTTCTTCGTGACGATCAGCCCGAGCCAGATGACGAGCGCGACCTTGATGAGCTCCGACGGCTGGAACTGGATCGGCCCGAGGGCGAGCCAGTTCGTGTTGCCGCCCACCTCGATGCCGAGGGGCGTGGCCACCACGAGCACCTGCATCGCACAAGCCGCCCCGAGCAGCGGCCAGGCGAGCCAGAGCCAGAAGCGCTCGGGCATGCGGCTCGCGATGAGCATCAACGGAACGCCGATGAGCGCGAACGTGCCCTGCCTGGCCGCCTGGTCGAAGAATCCGCCGTCCTCGAGGCGGGATTCGACGGTCGATGACGAGAGCACCATCACGAGCCCGAACAGCACGAGGAACACGACCGTGCTGAGCAGCAGCACGTAGTCCTTCGACTCGACGCGGAAGACCCGACCGAGCCGGATGCGGGCGGCGACGCCCCCGCGCTCAGTCTCCGGCGTCGGGTTCGTGCGGGGCGGCGTCGTGCGGGGCGGAGTCGCCATCCGCCTCACCTTCCAATCGTGCTCGTACCGCTTGCTGGAACCGACGGCCTCGATCGGCGTAGTCGGCGAACTGGTCCATCGAGGCCGCTGCCGGGGCCAGGAGCACCGTGTCCCCGTCTTCGGCGATCGACTCGGCGAAGGCGACGGCCAGCGCCATGACGTTTCCAGTGTCATCGGCGTCGACCTCGAACAGCGGCACGTCGCTCGCGTGTCGAGCGAACGCCTCGACGAGTGCCGCCCGATCGACTCCGATCACGACGGCCGCACGAAGTCGTCCGACGTGGGCCGCGACGAGTCCGTCGACGTCGACGCCCTTCAGCAGGCCGCCGACGATCCAGACGACCTTGGGGTACGCCTTCAGCGACGCCTCGGCCGCGTGCGGGTTCGTGGCCTTCGAGTCGTCGACCCAGCGGATGCCGCCCGCCACCGCCACGGTCTGGATGCGATGCGCGTCGAGGCTGAACTCGCCGAGCGCATCGTGGATCACGCCGACCGGAACGCCGACGGCGCGCACGAGTGCCGATGCGGCGAGGATGTTGGCGACGATGTGCGGGGCGCCGAGTCCTCGGGGTTCGAGCTCGGCGACCGTGGTGATCTCGAGCGCAGAGGAGTGCCGCTCCTCGAGGAACGCGCGATCGCAGAGGATGCCCTCGACGACGCCGAAGTCGCTCGGACCGGGGGTGTCGAGGCCGAAGCCGATCGCCCGGGCGCCGTCTTCGACGTCCGCCTCCTCGACCATGCGCCGCGTGGCCTCGTCGGCTCGGTTGTACACGCAGGCGATGCGCGTGTTGGCGTAGACCTTTGCCTTGGCCGCACGGTAGGCGTCGGCGGAGCCGTGCCAGTCGAGGTGGTCGTCGGCCACGTTCAGGCAGACGCTCGCGACCGGATGCAGCGCACCGGCGCCCTCGACGGGCAGCGCGTGCAGTTGATAGCTGGAGAGCTCGACGACGAGCACGTCGAACCCGCCTGGATCGCGCACCGCGTCGAGCACCGGCACGCCGATGTTGCCGCACGGGGCCGCGCGCAGGCCGTTCGCCGCGAGGAGCGACGCCGCGAGCTGCGTGGTCGTGGTCTTGCCGTTGGTGCCGGTGACGAGGATCCAGTCGGCGGCGCGCACCTTGTCGCGCACCCGCCAGGCGAGCTCGATGTCGCCCCAGACGGGCACGCCCGATGCGACGGCCCACTCGAGCACCGCGTTGTCGGGGTGGAACCCGGGCGAGGCGATGACCAGTTCGGGTGTGAACGCCGTGGCCTCGTCGGGCACCGCGTCGAGCGCGTGCCGCAGCACCCGCACGCCGATGACGTCGAGGATGCGCGCGCGGTCGTCGTCGACGTTCGTCGCCGCGAGCAGCACGTCGGCGCCGAGCTCCGAGAGCGTGTCGGCGACCGCGAACCCGGTGACGCCCGCGCCGAGCACGAGCACCCTGAGGCCGCTCCAGTCGGCGTGCCAGCTCGTCAGGGAGTCGAGGCGGCCGCCAGCGGCATCCGCATCGGTCATCGCTGGAGCCACTCGAAGTAGAAGGCGCCGGTGCCCGCGGCCACGAACATGCCCGCGATCAGCCAGAAGCGCACCACGATGGTGACCTCGGCCCAGCCCTTCAACTCGAAGTGATGGTGGATCGGACTCATCAGGAAGATGCGTTTGCCGCCGGTGAGCTTGAAGTAGGCGCGCTGCACGATGACCGAGCCGGCCTCGATGACGAAGATGCCGCCGATGAGCACGAGCAGCAGCTCGGTGTGGCTGAGGATCGCGAGCGCCGCCAGCGCGCCGCCGAGCGCGAGCGAGCCGGTGTCGCCCATGTAGATCTTCGCGGGGTTCGTGTTCCACCAGAGGAATCCGATGAGCCCGCCGACGATGGCCGACGCGACGATCGCGATGTCGAGCGGGTCGCGAACGTCGTACGCGCGGTATGCGTCGGCCATGTTGAGGTTCGGGCTGAACTTCGACTGGTTGAACTGCCAGAAGCCGATGATCACGAACGAGCCGATGGCGAGGGCCGAGGCACCGCCCGCGAGGCCGTCGAGCCCGTCGGTGACGTTCACCCCGTTCGACGCCGCCGCCGTGATGAGGCAGATCCAGACGACGTAGATGATCGTGCCCGCGATGGTGCCGAAGACCATGAAGTCGAGGGGCAGGTCGCGGATGAACGAGATGCTCGTGCTGGCCGGCGTGACGCTCTCGGCGTTCGGGAAGTTGATCGCGAGCAGCGCGAACGCGGCCGCCACGGCCGTCTGCCCCGCGACCTTCGCCCACCCGCCGAGCCCGAGGCTCTGCTTCTTGCGGGTCTTGAGGAAGTCGTCGAGGAACCCGACCAGGCCGAGGCCGACCATCATGAACAGCACGAGGAGGCCGGTGGCCGTCGGCTTCTCGTTGCTCAGCAGCAGCGTCGCGCCGAAGTAGCCGAAGATCGTGCCGAGGATGAAGATGATGCCGCCCATGGTGGGCGTGCCGCGCTTGACGTGGTGGCTCTGCGGGCCGTCGTCGCGGATGAACTGGCCCCACCCGAGCTTCACGAAGAGCCTGATGAACAGGGGGGTCAGAAACAGCGTGAAGGCGAGCGACAATGCGCCTGCGCTCAGAAGTGCTCTCACGAGAACCATTCTCCCAGTCGGTCGCCGAGGTGGCGAAGACCCGCCGAGTTCGAGGATTTCACCAGCACGGTGTCACCGGGCCGGATGGAGGCGACGACGAGGTCGTACGCCTCGTCGGAGGTCTCGACGAAGGCGGATTCGCCGTCCCACGAGCCCTCGTTGATCGCCGTGATGTGCAGGCGCCTGGCGCCCTGGCCGACGATGACGAGCTGCGAGACGCCCAGGCGCACGGCGAGCAGGCCGATGCGGTCGTGCTCCTCGCCCGAGAACTCGCCCAGCTCGCTCATCTCGCCGAGCACGGCGATCGTGCGCGTGCCCGGCGCCTTGACCTGCGCGAGCGTCTTCAGGGCCGCGCTCATCGAGTCGGGACTCGCGTTGTACGCGTCGTTGATGACGGTCACGCCGTCACGGCCGCCCATGACCTGCATGCGCCAGCGCTCGGCCAGGGTGACCCCTTCGAGCGCGGCGACGATGTCGGCGAGGGCGACGCCCAGTTCGACGGATGCCGCGACGGTCGCCAGCGCATTCATCACGTGGTGCTCGCCGAGCACCCCGAAACGGACCCGCGCTGATTCGCCGCCGGGCACGTGCACCGTGAACTCCGTGCCGCGCGCGTGCACGACGACGTCGGTCGCGCGCACGTCGGCCGCTGAGCCGAGGCCGAAGGTGACCACCCGTGCGCTCGTGACGGCCGCCATGGGGGCCACGCGGGGGTCGTCGAGGTTCAGCACCGCGACATCCGTCGGCAGCAGGTCGGTGACCATCTCGGACTTCGCCCGCACGGTCTGCTCGATGCCGCCGAACTCGCCGGCGTGCGCCAGGCCGACCTTCAGCACGATGCCGATGTCGGGCCGCGCCATGCGCACGAGGCGGGCGATCTCGCCGACGCCCGACGCGCCCATCTCGGCGACGAGGAACCGGGTGTCGTGCTCGAGGGAGAGCATCGTGATCGGCGCGCCGACCTCGTTGTTGTACGACGCGCGCGCGGCCACCGTCGGGCCGACGTGCTCGAGCACCGCCCGGAGGAGGTTCTTCGTCGTCGTCTTGCCGTTCGATCCCGTGATGCCGACGATCTTGAGCGCTCCGGCCGCACGCACGCGGGCGACGACCTCGGTCGCGAGGGCGCCGAGCGCGACGACCGAGTCGTCGACGACGATCTGCGGCACGTCGAGGTCGAGCTCCTGCTCGACGACGAGCAGCGCCGCGCCCTGCTCGGCGGCAGCGGGGGCGAAGCGGTGTCCGTCGTCGAACTCGCCGCGCTTGGCGAAGAACACGTCGCCTGGCGTGATCTCACGTGAATCGGTGGTCACGGTGCCGTCGACGCGCGACTCGGACGTGGCATCCGTGTCGCGCAGTCGCAGCGACCCGCCGATCGCCGTGGCGATCTCGTCGAGGCTGAGGGAGATCATGCGAGCCACCCGGCTTCGCGGAGCGCGGCGCGCGCGTCGTCTCGTGCTGAGTAGGGGATCTTGACGCCTTTCACTTCGTGGTAGTCCTCGTGGCCCGGGCCGGCGTAGAGGATCGCATCGCCGTCGCCCGCGAGGGCGAGCGCGGCACGGAACGCGGCGCGCGGGTCGGCGATCTCGTGGAGCTCGCGGTCGGGCACCGCGGCTCGAGCACCCTCGATGAGCGCCGCGCGGATGGCCGCGGGGTCCTCCCATCGCGGGTGGAAGTCGGTGATCACGACCGCGTCGGCACCGCGCGCCGCGATGGCGCCCATGTCGGCGCGCTTCGTCGTGTCGCGGTCGCCGTCGGCTCCGAACACCATGACGACCTTGCCGGTCGTCGTACGGCGGATCGCGTCGAGGGTCTGCAGGAACGCGTCGGGGCTGTGCCCGTAGTCGATGTAGACGATGGGTCCGCGATCGCCCGAGATGCGCTCGGCGCGGCCCGGGATGTAGGCGTCGATGCCGTCGGCGCCGAGCGCCGACTCGATGCGGTCGAGGTCGTATCCGGCCTCGACGAGCATGACGATCGCGAGCGCGGCGTTGGCGGCCATGTACCAGCCGAGCAACGGAACCCGGGTCTCGAGCACGCGACCCTCCGGCCCCTCGAGCCGGAACGCCGTGTACGCCGGCTGCTCGTCGAGCACCGTGAGGCGCCAGTCGGCGGCGACGTCGGGCTTCGTGGTGAGCGTCGTGACCGGGATGCGCGCGTCGTCGACGAGACGCCGGCCCCATTCGGAGTCGACCGTGATCACGCCGCGGCGCGCGCGCTCGGGCTGGAAGAGATCGCGCTTGGCCTCGTAGTAGACGTCCATCGACGCGTAGTCGTCGAGGTGGTCGTGCGTGAGGTTCGTGAACCCGGCGATGTCGAACACGAGGCCATCGACGCGGTGCCGCGACAGGGCCTGCGCCGACACCTCGACGCCGACCGCGCGCACGTCGACCTCGCGCATGCGCGCGAGCAGCGCGTGCAGCTCGCTCGCCTCGGGGGTCGTCAGCGAGCTCGTGACGGCCTCGTCGCCGATGCGGCGCTCAGCGGTGGACGTGAGGCCGGCGACCACGCCGAGCTGGCGCAGGATGCCGAAGAGCAGGTAGACGACGCTCGTCTTGCCGTTGGTGCCGGTGACCGCGAAGAGCGTCGCCGGGTTCTCGTCGGTGCGGTGGATCCACGCCGCGACGTCGCCGAGCGTGGCGCGCGCATCGTCGGCGACGAGCACGGGCAGGCCGGAGTCGGCCGCGAGGTCGGCGCCCGCGGCATCCGTCAGCACGGCGACCGCCCCGGCATCGCGGGCTGCGGCGGCGTACTGCGCACCGTGGGCGTTGCGCCCCGGCACGCCCACGTAGAGGTCGCCGGGGCGAACCGTGTTCGACGACAGCACGACCCCGGTGACCTCGAGGTCGCCCGGATCGCCGCGCACCTCGAGGGCGAACGTCTCGGCCAGACCGCGAAGCGAACGCGGGGCGGGGTGCTGCGGCCGGAGGGCCGTTGGAGGCGATCCGGTCACGAACCCAACTTTCTCACCAGGTGGCTGGCAGGTCAGGCGCCGGAGCGCCGGATGGAATGGTCCGATACTTCTTCAACACCTGGCTCATGACCTGTTGGAACACGGGAGCGGATGCGGCGGACGAGTTCATCTTAACGGGATCCATGATGCTCACCGAAACGACGAACTCGGGATCGTCGGCCGGCGCGTAGCCGGAGACCGACACGAGGTACCCCGTCAGGTACCCGCCGTTGCCGTCTGCGACCTGCGCGGTTCCGGTCTTCGCGGCGACCCGGTAGCCCGGGATGTTCCACTGGTCGGCGAGCCAGCCCTTGGTGTAGACGTTCTCGAGCATCTCGGTCGTCTCCCGCGAGGCCTTCTCGCTGATCACCCTGGTGCCCTTCACCTCTGGAGCCGTCGTCTCGCCTTCGGCGTCGGTGCAGCCCTCGACGAGTTGCACCGGCATGCGCACGCCGTCGTTCGCGATGGCCTGGTAGGAGCTCGCGATCTGCACGGCGGTCGTGGTCAGGCCCTGGCCGAACATCGTCGTGTACTTCGTCTGGTTGTCCCACTCGTCGGGGCCGCCGTGCAGGTCGCCGGACTCCTCGCCCGGGAACCCGACCTCGCTCGCCGTGCCGAAGCCGAACTTCTGCATGTACTCGAACCGCGCCTGGTCGGACATCTGCTCGCCGAACTTCGCGGTTGCGGTGTTCGAGGAGTCGATGAGCGCACCAGTGAGCGTGTACGGAGTGTCGTCGTGGTAGAAGCTGTCGCGGAAGTTCGCGCCGTTCGGCGCATCGTAGGAATACGGGGCGATGACCTGGCTCAGCGGGTTCGCCAAGCCGGCGTCCTCGAGCGATGCGGCGGTGATGGCCTTGAACGTCGAGCCGGGCTCGAACGGTGCCGTGAACGTGCGCGAGCCGCGATCCTCCTTGTCGGTGCCGCTCGGGTCGTTGGGGTCGACCGTCGGCACGTCGGCGACGGCGAGCAACTTGCCGGTCTTGGCCTCCATGACCGTCACGGTCGCCCACTGTGCGCCAACGGCGAGGCGCTGCGCCTCGGCGATGCGCTGCACCTCCCACTGCAGGTCGGAGTCGATCGTGAGCTGCAGGGTGCCGCCGTCCTTCGCCTGCTTGTGCACGACCTCGGTGCCGGGGATCTCGACCCAGTCCTGCAGGCTCGGGATGAAGGTGACCTCGCCGTCCTCACCGGCCAGGCACTCGTCCTGTCCGAGCTCGACGCCGGCCTGCGCATCGCCGTCGTTGCTGACGAACCCGAGCAGGTTGCCAGCGACGGCCCCGTTCGGATAGCTGCGGCTCGGATGCGGGTACTGCACCACCCAGGGGATGTCGAGGGCCCTGACCTTCTCGTAGGTGTCGACGTCGACGAGCTTCGCGACGTAGGCGAAGTCGGAATCGGGGTCGTCGGCGAGCTCGGACGCGATGATGCCGAGCACCTGGTCGCCCGTGAGTCCGACGATCGCGCCGAGCTCGGCCGCGGTTTGCTCGAGCGGCACCTGAACCTGCTTCGTCTTCTTCGGATCGGCCGGGTCGGGCTCGTCGCGCGTGATCTTGCTCTTCTTCGCGTTCTTCGGCGAGAGCGCGACGTCGTAGCGCATCACGCTGTCGGCGAGCACCGTGCCGTTGCGGTCGACGATGTCGCCGCGCGCGCCGTAGACCGTGATCGGGTCGGTCGAACGGACCTCTTCGGCCTGCTCGTTGAGCGCCGACGCCCGCACCACCTGGATGTCGATCAGGCGCGCCACGAACAGCCCGACGAGCACGACGAGCACGAGGCCCGCCGCGAGGATCCGCCGCATCGGATGACGGCTGATGCGGTTCACCTGGATCGACCTCCAGTGGTTCGGTGCGTCAATGGGTCGTGGGCGTCGGGAGCGAGTCGCTCACGGGCGGCGGCGCCGGCGCCACCGGATCGGCCACGGGTTCTCCGAGGCCGGCCCCCTGACCGCCCACGGGTGCAGTCTCCCCCGCCGACTGCTCGGTCACGAGCGGCACGCCGCTGATCAGCGCATTCGGAACCAGGGCAGCGGATGCCGCGGCTCCCCCGCCTGCAGCCGCCGGCTGTCCGAGCACCGCACCGTCGCTGAGCCGAAGGAACACCGGGTTCGTGTTCGGCACCATGCCGAGCGCCTCGGCGTTGCGGGCCAGGTACTGCGGGGACTGCACGCGGTCGAGGTCCTCGGCGAGCGTCTGCTGCTGCCGTGAGAGCTTGGCCTGGCTGAGCTCGTAGCCGTCGATCTCGTATGCGCCCTGCGTGACGGCGATCGAGAGCAACAGCTGCGCGAGTGCAATGGCGACGACGCCGCCGACCGCGATGATCGCGTACGCGAGGCGCGGCTTGGGTCGGGCGGCCCGGTCGGGTGCCGGGCGCAGGATCTCGGGGATCCAGCCACGGCGTCGGATGGGGCTCAGTGCGCTCTGCGCGGGAAGGGCGCTCACGTCGCGCTCCTCACCCGCTCGGCGGCTCGCAGGCGCACCGGCTTGGCGCGCGGATTCTCGGCCTGTTCGGCCTCGCTCGCCAGTTCGGCACCCCTGACCAGCAGCTTGAAGGTCGGGCGGTGCTCGGGGAGCTCCATCGGGAGGTCGGCCGGAGCCGACGACGAGGACGCCGTCTGCAGGACGCGCTTGACGATGCGGTCCTCGAGCGACTGATAGGCGAGCACGACGATTCGGCCGCCGACGTTGAGCCCGTCGAGTGCGGCGGGCATCGCCCGCTGGAGCACCGAGAGCTCCTCGTTGACCTCGATGCGCAGCGCCTGGAACACGCGCTTGGCGGGGTGACCCTGACGTTGCACCGCGACCGGGGTCGCGTCGTGGATGATCGAGACGAGCTCGGCCGAGCGCAGGATCGGCTGGGTCTCCCGGGCCTTCACGATCGCCTTCGCGTACCTCGACGAGAGCTTCTCCTCGCCGAAGTCCTGGAAGATGTGGCGCAGCTCCGTCTCGCTGTACGTGGCGATGATGTCGGCCGCGGTGCGGCCGGTCGTGCCGTCCATGCGCATGTCGAGCGGCGCGTCCTTCGAGTACGCGAATCCGCGCTCGGCGCGGTCGAGCTGCAGCGACGAGACGCCCAGGTCGAAGAGCACGGCGTCGACCTCGTCGAATCCCTCGGCTTCGATCGCGTCGAGGATGCCGTCGTACACCGTGTGCACGAAGCGTGCACGGTCGCCGAACGGCGCGAGCCGCTCGCGGGCGATCGCCAGCGCGTCGGTGTCGCGGTCGAGGCCGATGACCGTCAGCGACGGGAACCGCTCGAGCATCGCGGCGGTGTGGCCGCCCATGCCGAGCGTGGCATCGACGGCGACCGCGCCATCACGGCGGAGGGCGGGTTCGAGGAGTTCGAGCGTGCGCTCGAGCATGACGGGAGTGTGGATGCGTTCGATGTCCATGATGCCTCCGGGATCGTGTCCGACGGATTCCGATCCCCATCCGTTCGTCCTGTTGCGGGGAAGTGCAGCAGGCGCGTACGGCTGGGAGTCGCAACCCGTCGAGCTAGAAGAGCCCGGGAATCACCTCCTCCGCCGTCTCTGCGAAGGCCGCCTCCTGCTCGGCGAGGTAGGTCTGCCACGCCGTGGCGTCCCAGATCTCGACCCTGCTGCCGGCGCCGATGACCGTGAGGTCTCGGCCGAGCCCCGCATAGGTGCGGAGCGCTGCGGGGACCGTGATCCGGTGCTGCTTGTCGGGGGTCTCCGCGGAGGCCCCAGAGAGGAAGACGCGCATGTAGTCGCGCGCCTGCTTGCTCGTCACCGGGGCTTGGCGGATCTTCTCGTTCATCTGCTCGAACTCCCTGGCGCTGAACACGTAGATGCAACGCTCCTGCCCGCGCGTCAGCACGAGACCGGTCGAGAGTTCGTCCCGGAATTTGGCCGGAAGAATGACGCGGCCCTTCTCGTCGAGCTTCGGCTCGTAGGTCCCGAGGAACACCGCACCACCCCCTTTCCTCCGACCAGGATCCAGGTGCCCCCACTTTACTCCACTCTCATCCCCGGAGCAACGACACGCAGGCGATCGATGCGGAATCGACGTGAGCGATGCCCGAAAACACGCGGATGTTCGCCGTGGAGGGGCGTGGAGGGAATCGGACGCACCGGGGAGGAGGAGGGCGCGGATACGCGCGGGAACACACGGAACCCGAGCGTTCGCACACTCGCGAGCAGGCCGGGATCAGCGCGGAGGCCGCCCGAATGGGCCCGAATCGGGCCGGACATGACGAAACGGGCCGATCCGGAGGATCGACCCGTTCAACGGTGGAGGACGGTGGAGGGCTTAGTCGCCGCGCTCCTGGCGGCGGTCCCAGCGCTCGTTGAGACGGTCCATGAAGCCGGCGGACTGGTTGCCGCGCGGCTTGCCTGCCGAGGGCGAGCCCTCTTCGGGAGCCGGGGCGGTCGCCCCACGCTTGCCGGGCGTGATCGCGACGAGGACGCCGGCGAACATCATCGCGAATCCGAGGATGCCGACGATGAGCATCTGCAACGCGACACCGGCGATCAAGGCGCCGGCGCCGATCACGGCGAGGAGGACTCCGAGCACGATCGCACGGTAGTTGGGGCGTCGTCCACGGCCACCCCCGACCGCATGCACGAAGTCGGCATCGTTGCGATAGAGATTGCGCTCCATCTCCTCGAGAAGACGTTGCTCCTGCTCTGAAAGCGGCATCTCTTTCCCCTCAGGCTCGGGACCGACGCATCCGGGCCCATTCTAGCGCCGCACAGCCTCGCTAGGCTAGGCAGGTGACTCAAGGTTCTCGACTCGTCGATCTGGTTCAAGCACGCATCGATGAGTTCCTCGATGAGCGCAGCACCATTCTCCGCTCGATCACACCCGAGCTGGAGCCGCTCGACCTGTTCTCAAGGCGCTTTCTCAGCGGAGGCAAGCGCTTCCGGGCGCTGTTCTGCTACTGGGGGTGGGAGGCGGCAGGCGGTCGCGGGTTCGACCAGTTCGGCGACGAGGCCGAACGCGACACCTTCCCGATCGTCTCGGCCGCCTCGGCGCTCGAGCTGTTCCACGCCGCGGCGCTCGTGCACGACGACATCATCGACAACTCCGACACCCGCCGCGGCGCCCCGGCGGCGCACCGCCTGTTCGAGCGACTGCACTCCGAGGCCGGTTGGCTCCGCAGCAGCGACGAGTTCGGCAGGGCCTCGGCGATCCTGCTCGGCGACCTCCTGCTCGGCTGGAGCGACGAACTGCTCGACGAGGGCCTCGACGCGCTCGCCGACCGCGTCGCGGCCCGGGCCGCGCGCGCCGAGTTCGTGCGCATGCGCACCGAGGTCACGGCCGGGCAGTACCTCGACATCCTCGCCGAGCAGTCCTGGCACACGAGGCCGGACGACGAGCAGCGTGCGACCGCCGAGCGCGTGATCACCTACAAGGCCGCGAAGTACTCGGTCGAGTCGCCGCTCGCGCTGGGCGGATACATCGCGGGAGGCACCCCGGCCCAGATCCAGGCGCTGCGCGAGTTCGGACTCCCCCTCGGCATGGCCTACCAGCTGCGCGACGACCTGCTCGGCGTCTTCGGCGATCCGAAGGTCACGGGCAAGCCGAGCGGCGACGACCTTCGCGAGGGCAAGCGCACGATGATCATCGCGATCGCACGCGAGCGCCTCGCCCCCGGCCCGCGCAACCTGCTCGACGAGCTGGTCGGCGATCCGGCCCTCTCCGAGGAGCAGGTGAAGATGTTGCAGCGCACCATCTCGGACACCGGCGCCGTCGACGAGGTCGAGGCGCTCATCGCGACCGAGGTCGGACGCGCGCGCGCAGCGCTCGAAGACGCGCCGCTGAGTTCTGCAGCGCGCACCGAACTGGCGTCGCTCGCGACGACCGTCAGCCGCCGCAGCAGCTGATCACCGGTCGGCGATCAGAGCGCCTGCGCGACGCGCCGCACCTCGGCCTTGCGGCCGGCGAGCAGCGCGTCGATCGGGCTGACGCCCAGACTGTCGTCGACGTTCATCAACCAGTCCAGCGCCTCGGCGTCGCTGAACCCGCCGTCGCCCAGCACCATGATCGTGCCGTGCAGCTCGGGCAGCGGGTGCCCGTCGCGGATGAAGGCCGCGGGCACCTTGAGCACGCCGTCGATGCGCGCCGCGAGCAGATGACGGTCGTCGATGAGGTGACGCACCCGGGTCGGGGTCGAGCCGAAGAGCTCGACGAGCTCGGGAACGGTCAGCCATTCGGGTGCGGTCGAATCGGGCGCAGTCGCATCGGTCACCCCTCCAGCCTAGCCAGAGCGGGGTCGCCGGAGGTACCCGTCACGGCAGGCCGGTCTTGACGCTCCGCGCGGTCGCGGCGGCGTCAGCCGGCGACTCCCGGGGACACGCGCGCATGTCGTTGACACGACCCCATGGCTGTGGAACCGTGACGCCCAGTGCCGATGGGGGTCGGCCGAGGGGGCAGCATGACGAATCCCGAAGCGCCGACGGCGGAGTCGCCGGAGCCGGAGCCGGAGACGAGGCGCGAGCGTTCGCACGCGCGCCGGCCACGCGGCATCCGTCGCCTGCTGACGCTGCCGATCGCGGTCGTCGGCACCATCGCCGTGACGCTCGGCATCGTGCAGCCCGCCGAGGCGGCCCCGCAGACGGCGAAACGGCTCGCGAAGGCCAAGGCCACGAACGCCGAGACGCGCCGCACGACGGCCGCCCCGGCATCCGCGCCGCCGGCCGAGGTCGTCGTCGCAGCGGGCGACTCCGTGAGCGGCATCGCCGAGCGCTACGGACTCGCGACCGCCGAGGTGCTCGCCGCGAACGGCCTCGGGTGGTCGAGCCTCATCTTCCCCGGGCAGCGGCTGGCACTGCCGGGCGGCTCGACGCCCGTCGCACCGAAGCCGACCGCCGCCACCGACATCCGACGCCACACCGTCGTGGCCGGCGACACCATCAGCGGCATCTCCGAGCGATACGGCCTGCGCACGCGCGACGTGCTGAGCGCCAACGGCCTGAGCTCGTCGAGCCTCATCTTCCCCGGCGAGTCGATCGTGCTGCCGCCGACGGGTGGAGCGACGGATGCCGCGCCGCAGGCCGCGGCCCCGCAGGCCGCTCCCGAAGCGCCGCCCGCCGAGCCCGTGGTGGCGGAGCCCGTCGCGGAAGCGGCCCCGGCTCCCGCTCCCGCTCCGGCCCCGGCTCCCGCTCCCGCTCCGGCCCCGGCTCCCGCTCCCGCTCCGGCCCCGGCGCCTGCGCCGGCACCCGAGCCGGATCGCCCCGCAACCCTCACCGACGAGATGCGCGCGAACGCGTCGCTCATCATCGAGGTCGGCCGTTCCCTCGGCGTGCCCGACGGCGGCATCGTCGTCGCGCTCGTGGCCGCCGCCCAGGAATCCGGGCTGCGCGACGTCGACACCGGCGATCGCGACTCGCTCGGCCTGTTCCAGCAGCGGCCGAGCCAGGGCTGGGGCACGGTCGAGCAGGTCTCGGATCCGGCGCACGCCGCGAGGTCGTTCTACGGCGGGCCCGACGGGCCGAACGTCGGTCGCGCACCCGGGCTCCTCGACGTGCGCGGATGGGAGTCGATGCCGGTCGCGGCCGCGGCGCAGGCCGTGCAGCACTCGGCGCACCCCGACCACTACGCGAAGTGGGAGACGGCGGCCCGCGTCTGGATCGCGGACCTCGGCTGATCGATCGCACCGCCACCGGATCCCGCCGCCATCGCGCGCCGTGCCATCCGGCGCCGCGGCCGGCCACATCGCAACCCGTGGATCGCATCACGAAGCGGTTTCGATCCCCGCGTGCACGGTGTGTAGTCGGCCATCGGCATGAAGGAGTTCGTACACTTCTCAGGTGACCACTGCGCCCGCCGACCCGATGATCGGCCGTCTCATCGACGGCCGGTACCAGGTGCGCTCGCGCATCGCGCGCGGCGGCATGGCGACCGTGTACCTCGCGACCGACCTGCGGCTCGAGCGGCGCGTCGCGATCAAGATCATGCACGGCCACCTCGCCGACGACAACACGTTCAAGACCCGCTTCGTGCAGGAGGCGCGCTCGGCCGCCCGCCTCGCCCACCCGAACGTCGTCAACGTCTTCGACCAGGGCCAGGACTCCGACATGGCGTACCTCGTCATGGAGTACCTGCCCGGCATCACCCTGCGCGACCTGCTGAAGGACTACAAGCGACTGACGCCCGAGCAGACGGTCGACATCCTCGACGCCGTGCTCGCCGGCCTCGCCGCCGCGCACAAGGCGGGCATCGTGCACCGCGACCTCAAGCCCGAGAACGTGCTGCTCGCCGACGACGGCCGCATCAAGCTCGGCGACTTCGGGCTCGCGCGGGCCGCGAGCGCGAACACCGCCACCGGCCAGGCGCTGCTCGGCACCATCGCCTACCTCTCCCCCGAACTCGTGACCAGGGGCGTCGCCGATGCCCGCAGCGACATCTACGCGGTCGGCATCATGGTCTACGAGATGCTCACCGGCGAGCAGCCCTACGTCGGCGAGGCGCCGATGGCGATCGCCTACCAGCACGCCAACGACCAGGTGCCGATGCCGAGCACCAAGAACCCGAACGTGCCGGTCGAACTCGACGAGCTCGTGGTGTGGTCCACCGCACGCGACCCCGAGGCACGCCCGCGCGACGCGAAGGAGATGCTCGACCGGCTTCGGCAGATCGAGCCCGAGATCCGCGGCGGCCAGGCGAACGTCACCCAGGCCACCACGGTGCTCACCGGCGCGGGTCTCGGTTCGGCCGCACTGGTCGGCGCCTCGACGGCGGCGACCACCGTGCTCACCGGCACGGCGCTCGCCCCCAAGCCGCTCGCCTCGCCGGTCGGCCCGGCCTCCGACGCCGACGGCGACGGCCCGGACACGGCAGCGCTCACCACTGCGGCCGCGCGCCGGAAGCGACGCGGGTACTGGATCCTCGCGCTCGTCCTGCTGCTCACGGGCCTCGCCGCGGGCACCGGCTGGTACTTCGGCGCGGGCCCGGGCTCGTATGCGACGGTGCCGGCGATCGTGAACGAGACGCCGGCCGACGCCGAGGCGATGCTGGTCGACGCCGGATTCGACGTGACGCAGGCCGAGCGCAGCGACCCCGAGGTCGCAGCAGGACTCGTCTCCGGCAGCGACCCCGCGCCAGGCAAACAGGCGCAACGCGGGTCGAAGCTCACCATGTACGTCTCCACGGGGCCGGCCATCATCGCCGTGCCGCAGGTGGTCGGTGCGACCGAGGCCGACGCGAGAACCCAGCTCGCGGACTTCTCGGTGAACGAGAAGTCGATCGAGCGCTTCTCCGGGGACGTGCCCTCCGGCTCGGTCATCGCCGTGCTCACCGGCGACGGCGAACCCGTTCCCGACCAGTACGCCGAGCGCGGCGAGCTGAGCCTCGTGGTCTCGGTGGGCGCCGTCCCCCCGGTCGAAGGACTCCCCGCCGACGAGGCCGAGGCCAAGCTCAAAGACGCCGGCCTGACCGTCGAGTACGCCGACGCCGTCTTCGACAACGAGGTCCCGAAGGACCACGTCAAGACCGCCGACTGGGCCGACGACCCGATGGTGCCGGGCTCGAAGGTGCTGCTCACCGTCTCGAAGGGTCCCGACCTCGTCGTCGTCCCCGACGTCGTCGACTTGAACTGGGGCGAGGCAAGGCCGATGCTGATCGAGGCCGGATTCGAACTGAGCTACAACCGCATTGCTGACGTCGTTCCCGAAGCATTCACGGTTTCGAAGACGAGTCCGGCGGCAGGAGAATCCGTGTTGCGCGGGTCCGAGGTCACCGTCAACTTCGCCGGCTTCTGAGTCGATCCGACCCCGGCTCGATGGGTTGGCCGGAGAGACAGATGCCCTCGGCATCACCGACGCCCATCGAAAGGGTGCCGGAAACGCACGTGCGCGGCATCCGCCGATCAGACGGATGCCGCGCACGCGGGTGGATCAGCGGGCCGAGAGCTCCTCGGCCACCAGGAAGGCGAGCTCGAGCGACTGCATGTGGTTCAGGCGCGGGTCGCAGAGCGACTCGTACCGCGTCGCCAGGGATGCCTCGTCGAGGTGCTCGGATCCGCCGAGGCACTCGGTGACGTCGTCACCGGTGAGCTCGACGTGGATGCCGCCCGGGAAGGTGCCGGCCGCGCGGTGCGCCTCGAAGAAGCCCTTGACCTCGTCGACGACGTCGTCGAAGCGGCGCGTCTTGTAGCCGTTCGGCGTGGTGATGCCGTTGCCGTGCATCGGGTCGGTGACCCAGAGCGGGGTGGCGTCGCTCGCCTTGACGGCCTCGAGCAGCGGCGGCAGCCCGTCGCGGATCTTCGAGGCACCCATGCGGGTGATGAAGGTGAGGCGGCCGGGCTCGCGGTTCGGGTCGAGCTTGTCGATGAGCTCGAGCATGGTCTCGGGCGACGTGGTCGGGCCGAGCTTCACGCCGATCGGGTTGCGCACCCGCGAGAGGAAGTCGACGTGCGCGCCGTCGAGCTCGCGCGTGCGCTCGCCGATCCAGATGAAGTGCGCCGACGTGTCGTACGGCGTGCCGGTGCGCGAGTCGATGCGGGTCATGGGGCGCTCGTAGTCCATGAGCAGGCCCTCGTGACCGGTGTAGAACTCGGTGTGCTTCAGCGCCTCGAAGTCGGCGCCGCAGGCGTCCATGAACCGGACGGCGCGATCGATGTCCCGCGCCATGGTCTCGTAGCGGGCGTTCGCCGGGTTGGCGGCGAAGCCCTGGTTCCACGAGTGCACCTGCCGCAGGTCGGCGAAGCCGCCCTGCGTGAACGCGCGGATGAGGTTCAACGTCGACGCGGCCATGTGGTAGCCGCGAACCAGTCGCGCCGGGTCGGCCTGACGCGACTCGGGCGTGAAGTCGTACCCGTTCACGATGTCGCCGCGGTAGGCGGGCAGGGTGACGTCGCCGCGCGTCTCGGTGTCGCTCGATCGCGGCTTGGCGAACTGACCCGCCATGCGGCCCATCTTCACGACGGGCATCGACGCGCCGTAGGTCAGCACGACGGCCATCTGCAGCACGGTCTTCACCCGGTTGCGGATCTGGTCGGCCGTGGCGCCGGCGAAGGTCTCGGCGCAGTCGCCGCCCTGCAGCAGGAACGCCTCACCGCGGGCTGCGGCGCCGAGACGATCGCGCAGGTTGTCGACCTCGCCCGCGAACACCAGCGGAGGCAGCGTGGCCAGCTCGGCGGATGCCGCGGCAGCCGCGGCCGCGTCGGGCCACTGCGGTTGCTGCTTGATGGGCAGCGTGCGCCAATAGTCGAGGCCGTCGATCACGGAAGGATCTGCATTGACGACGGGCTCGACGAGCTGTACCACGGATATGTCCTGAGGGGTTCGGGGCGCATGCGCGCCGGTGAAATGACGATCGGCGGCGCGAGCGCGCCACCGCATTCCGAGCCTACCCCGATTGCGTGGCGCGTTGCTCCCGCACGGAACTGGCGTAGACGTCGACGTACTCCTGGCCGCTCAGGGCGCGGAGCGAGTGCACGAGTTCGTCGGTCACGGAACGCAACACGAACCGATCGCCCTCGAGTCCCTCGAAGCGCGTGAAGTCGATCGGCGGGCCGATGACGATGCCGATACGACGCACCTTGGGCAGTCGCGTGCCGATGGGCATGACCTTCTCGGTGTCGATCATGGCCACCGGGATGACCGGGACGCCGGCCTCGAGCACCATGCGCGCCACGCCGGTGCGACCGCGGTACAGACGTGCGTCGGGGCTGCGCGTGCCCTCGGGATAGATGCCGAGGATGCCGCCGCCGCCCAGCACGCGGAGGCCGGTCTCGAGCGACGCCTCGGACGCCTTGCCGCCGGAGCGGTCGATCGGCAGCTGGCCCGCCGCCTGGAAGAACATCTTCGTCGCCCAGCCCTTGAGGCCCTTGCCCGTGAAGTACTCGCTCTTCGCGAGGAACACCACCGGACGGTCGACCACGAGCGGGAGGAAGATCGAGTCGATGAAGGAGAGGTGGTTGCTGGCGAGCACCACGGGGCCGTCCTTCGGCACGTGCTCGAGCCCGACGATCCACGGCCGGAAGATCGCGAGGAGGATCGGTCCGACCACGATGTGCTTCATGATCCAGTAGAACACCGCGCTGTCGCTCCTTCCGCTCGCCCGCTCAACCCTATCGCCGGAGCGATTCAGGCGTGCTCGGCGGCCCAGACGCGTGCGAGATCCGCGGCGCCGACCACGCCGGCGTCGTTCACGAGCTCGGCGATGACGAAGTCGGGCTCAGGGTGGTACCCGCGCGCCGGCAGGTGCTCGAGGTACGCCTCGCGGATCGGGCCGAGCAGGAGCTCGCCCGCCGAGGCGACGCCGCCGCCGAACACGAACCGCTGCGGGTCGAGCACCGCGGAGATCGAGGCCGAGGCCTCTCCCAGCCAGTGTCCGAGCTGGCGAAGCGCCGCGATCGCACCGGGATCCTCGGACTCGATCATCGCGCCGACGATGCGGCCGTCGAGGGCGCCGTTCGTCTCGCGGGCGCGCGCCAGCTGCAGGCCGATGCCACCGGCATCCGCGATCTCGTTGGCCATGCGCAGCAGGGCGCGACCGGAGCCGTACATCTCGATGCAACCGCGCTGGCCGCAGCCGCACGGCAGCCCGCCCGGAACGACACGGAGGTGCCCGAGCTCGGCGCCGGCGCCGAATCCGCCACGGAAGAGGCGGTCGCCCGCGACGATCGCGCCGCCGACACCCGTGCCGATCGTGAGCATGACCATGTCGCTGACCAGGCGACCGGCACCGAAGCGGAACTCGGCCCAACCGGCGGCGTTGGCGTCGTTGTCGACGATGACGGTCGCGCCGACCCGGGCTTCGAGCTTCGCGCGGAAGGGCTCGTTGCGCCAGTCGATGTTCGGCGCGTAGTAGACGGTCGACTGCGCGGCGTCGATGAACCCGGCGGCGGCGACGCCCACGACCACGTCGTCGGCGGCCCCGTCGGCGAGCGACCGGATCATCGCGACGACCGCGTCTTCGAGCAGGGCGGAGTCGCCTGCGGGCGTGGGAACCCGCTCGCTGCGGACGATGACGCCCGCCTCGTCGACCACGGCTCCCGCGATCTTGGTTCCGCCGATGTCGATGCCGATCGCGTGCACGGTGGATCGCCTTTCGCTTGGGTCGCCCAGAGAGGTGTTGGCACCGCTCGGGCGCTGGGCTCCGAGGGCAACCACTAGAGTGTAATAGACCCGGGCGTCTCCCCTACAGCGACCGGAAGCCCCCCGTTCGACCCGGTGCCGAAGGAGCTACCGTGATTCAGTTCGATACCCCCGTCGTCGTCCCCGCCGATCCCGAAGCGAACGCCACCGACCTGCTGGTCCAGCGCGTCGCGGCCACGCCAGACTCCGTGCTGTTCTCCCTTCCGACCGCAGACGGCGGGTGGTCGCCGGTGACCACCCGCGAGTTCTACGACCAGGTCATCGCCCTCGCCAAGGGCTTCGTCGCCGCAGGCATCCAGCCAGGCGAGAAGGTCGGGCTCATGAGCAAGGTCCGCTACGAGTGGACCCTCATCGACTTCGCCATGTGGTTCGCCGGCGGCATCCTCGTGCCCGTCTACGAGACGAACTCCCCCGCGCAGGTGCGGTGGAGCCTCAGCGACTCCGGCGCGATCGCCGCGATCCTCGAGACCGCCGATCACTTCACCCGGTTCGACGAGGTGCACCCCGACCTGCCCGCGATCCGCAACACGTGGCAGATCGACCTCGGCGACCTCGACAAGCTCGCCGCCGCAGGTGTCGACGTGCCCGACGAGGAGATCGAGCGCCGCCGCAACCTCGCGGTCGGCTCCGATATCGCGACGCTGATCTACACGTCGGGCTCGACCGGCAAGCCCAAGGGCTGCGTGCTCACGCACTCGAACTTCGTCGAGCTCTCCCGCAACGCCGGTGTCGCACTCGCCGACGTCGTGAAGGACCCCGACGGCGCCTCGACGCTGCTCTTCATCACGACCGCGCACGTGTTCGCGCGGTTCATCGCGGTGCTGAGCGTGCACGCCGGCGTCCGCGTCGGCCACCAGCCCGACACCAAGCTGCTCCTCCCGTCGCTCGCGAGCTTCAAGCCGACCTTCCTCCTCGCGGTTCCTCGCGTGTTCGAGAAGGTCTACAACGTCTCCGAGCAGAAGGCCGAAGCCGGCGGCAAGGGCAAGATCTTCCGCGCCGCAGCCGAGACCGCCGTCGCGTACTCGACGGCGAAGGAGGCCGGCACCTCGATCCCGCTCGGCCTGAAGCTCAAGTTCAAGCTCTTCGACGCGCTCGTCTTCTCGAAGCTGCGCGAGGCCATGGGCGGCAACGTGAAGTACGCCGTCTCGGGCTCCGCCCCGCTCGGCCCGCGCCTCGGGCACTTCTACCACGCGCTCGGCATCACCATCCTCGAGGGCTACGGCCTCACCGAGACCACCGCACCGGCGACCGTCAACCTCACGACGCGCTCCAAGATCGGCACGGTCGGCCCCGCGCTTCCCGGCGTCTCCGTGCGTCTCGCCGAAGACGGCGAGATCCAGGTCAAGGGCATCGACGTGTTCAAGGAGTACTGGAACAACCCCGAGGCGACCGCAGAGGCGTTCGACGGCGAGTGGTTCAAGACCGGCGACCTCGGCTCGTTCGACTCCGACGGCTTCCTCACCATCACGGGGCGAAAGAAGGAGATCATCGTCACCGCCGGCGGAAAGAACGTCTCCCCCGCGATGCTCGAGGACCCGATCCGCGCCAACCCGCTCGTCGGGCAGGTCGTGGTCGTTGGCGACCAGAAGCCGTTCATCTCGGCCCTGATCACGCTCGACCCCGAGATGCTCCCGGTGTGGCTGAACAACAACGGCGAAGACGCGACGATGTCGGTCGAGGAGGCCGCCACGAACCCCGCAGTGCTGGCCGAGGTGCAGCGCGCCATCGACACGGCCAACGACCACGTGTCGCGTGCCGAGTCGATCCGCAAGTTCGCGATCCTGCCGGGCGAGCTCACCGAGGCGAGCGGGCACCTGACGCCCAAGATGAGCATCAAGCGCAACGTGATCCTCGCGGACTTCGCCGGCCAGATCGAGGGCATGTACGCCGGTGCGCCGGCGACCGAGGGCCACTCGATCATCCGCTGACGATCGACTGCACGTCGAAGGGCCTCGCGGAGACATCCGCGAGGCCCTTCGGCGTTCCGGCATCCGTGCCGGTGACGGCACCGGTGCAAGCGCCGGTCAGAACCAGTCGGACTCCCTGACCGCCCGCATCGCGGCACGCCGTTCGTCCTTCTCGAGCCGGTCGAGGTAGAGCAGGCCGTCGAGGTGGTCGCACTCGTGCTGCAGCGCCTGCGCCATGAGTCCGGATCCGGAGACCTCGATCTCGTTGCCCTCGAGGTCGATGCCACGCACGCGGGCGAAGGGGTATCGGGGCGTCTTCTGCCAGAGTCCGGGCACCGACAGGCACCCTTCGTCGAGCAGTTCGATCTCGCCGGATGTCTCGACGACGACGGGATTGATGATGTAGCCGACGTCGCCGTCGACGTTGTAGCTGAACGCCCGCAGGTTGACCCCGATCTGCGAGGCGGCCACCCCAGCACGGCCGGGCACCCGGACGCTGTCGAGCAGGTCGGTCACGAGCCCGCGCACACGGTCATCGACCTGTTCGACGGGGGCTGACACGGTCTTCAATACGGGGTCGCCGAACAGGCGAATGGGTCGTTCCGGCAAATGCCGCTCCGTTTCAATGGCCGCCGCGGTCGACGGGCAGCCCCTCCACGACGAGCGCGGCGAGCTCGCGTGCGGCGTGACGCGTGATGGGACGCAGTTCGTCCCAGTGCACCACGGATCCGGCGGCCAGTTGGGGGTCGTACGGGATGCGCACGATCTCGCGAACCCTCGACTGGAAGTGGGCCTCGATCTCGTCGACCTTGACCAGGTGCGTGCCCTGCGTCGCGAGGTTGATCGCGACGATGGCGTTGCGCACGAGTTCGCCGAAGCCGTTCGCCTCGAGCCACGTGAGGGTCTCGGATGCGAGTCGGGCCTCGTCGACGCTGCCACCCGACACGATCACGATCGAATCGGCACGCTGCAGCGTGGCGCGCATGACGGAGTGGACGATGCCGGTGCCGCAGTCGGTGAGCACGAGCGAGTAGTAGCGAGCCGCGAGCCCGGCGACGACGTTGTAGTCGTCGGCGTTGAACGCCTCGGAGAGCGTCGGGTCGGTGTCGGACGCCAGGATGTCGAGCCGGGTCTCGTCGCGCGAGACGAACGCCGAGAAATCGGTGTAGCCGCCGATCGAGGACGCACGCGTCACGACGTCGCGGACCGTCTCCCGGGTCTGCCGGTCGACGCGTTCGGCGAGGGTGCCGCGGTCGGGGTTGGCGTCGATCGCGATGATGCGGTCGTCGCGCGCATCGGCGAGGGCCATGCCGAGCAGGGTCGTGATCGTGGTCTTGCCGACCCCGCCCTTGCGCGTGAGCACGGGGACGAACCTCGCGCCGCCATCGAATCGACGCTGGATCCTCGCACTCAGCTCCTTGTAGGCGCGGGCCTTGGCCGAATCACCGAGGTTGACCAGGTGCAGCGACGCCTCGTAGATGAAGCGGTTGAAGCCGCCGTGCGGTGCGGGCCGCGTCGTGCGGTTCAGGTCGATGAGGCGGTCGGCGGTGAGGGATTCGGAGGTCTCGGGCACCTCGGCGGGCGTCGCGGAGTCGGACGGCACGTCGACGATCGCGACATGACTGCCGGTGTCGGTGCTCACCCGCTCACGGCGCAGCCTCGAGGCGTCCGCCGCGAGCAGCGCACCGTAAGGAGATGGATCGGCGTGGGCCCCGGCGCGCGCGGATGCACCGACGAGTGCGGGGGTGACCACCTCGACCGAGGTCGTCGTCGGCCCGGCAGCGAGCCCGCCGGGGTCGACCGCGACGTCGTCGATGGCCACGGCCACCTCGTCGTCGGGCATCACGGGTCTCGGCGCCGGCGGGAGATCGACCTTGATGTTCAAGCTGTCGGGAATCGCTCCCGCGGAATGAGCACCGCTCGTCGTGTCGGGCGCCGAACGGTCGATCGCTGCCGTACGCCCTCCTGGACGTCTCGACGCTGCGTGATCGTCTCCCCTGATGTCAGCCACCGATAACCCCTCCTCAGTGCGAACGTGAGCCCACGTTACCGTGAGCTCACGCCTCAGCCTACAGCGGACGGACCACCACGAGGAGGTCGCCGGCCTCGACCTGCTGGGTCTTCGGGATGGCGACGCGCTCGACGACACCGGCGATCGGCGACGTGATCGCCGCCTCCATCTTCATGGCCTCGATCGACGCGACGCTCTGGCCGACGGCGATCTCGGCCCCCGGCTCGACCTGCAGGGTGACCACGCCCGAGAAGGGCGCGGCGACATGGCCGGGCTGCGAGGCATCCGCCTTCTCTGCGGCACGGGAGTCGACCTCGATGCTGCGGTCGCGCACGAACACGGGCCTGAGCTGGCCGTTCAGGATCGTCATGACGGTGCGCATGCCCTTGTCGTCGGCCTCGCCGATCGCCTCGAGCCCGGCGTAGAGCCGGACGCCGCGAGCGATCTCGACGACGTGCTCCGAACCCTGTCGGAGTCCGTAGAGGTAGTCGATCGTGTCGACCACGGAGAGGTCGCCGAACAGCTCTCGGATCTGCTCGAACTGCCGGGTCGGGGCGGGGAAGAGCAGGTTGTTGAGCATCGAGCGACGCGTCGCGCTGTCGCCGTCGAGCGCCTCGAGCTGCTCGGCCGTGAGCTCGGTGACGCCGATGCGCACGTCGCGACCGGCCAGCACCTTCGTGCGGAACGGCTCGGGCCATCCGCCGGGCAGGTCGCCGAGCTCGCCTGCCATGAAGCCGATGACCGAGTCGGGCACGTCGTACTTCTCGGGGTTCGCCGCGAAGTCGGCGGGGTCGGCGCGAACGGCCGCGAGGTGCAGCGCGAGGTCGCCGACGACCTTCGACGACGGGGTGACCTTCGGAACGCGACCCAGGATGTCGTTCGCCGCGGCGTACATGTCCTCGATGAGCTCGAAGTCGTCGGCGAGGCCCAGCGCGATCGCCTGCTGTCGCAGGTTCGAGAGCTGCCCTCCCGGGATCTCGTGGTGGTACACGCGACCCGTCGGGCCCGGGAGGCCGGACTCGAACGGCTTGTAGACGCGGCGCACGGCCTCCCAGTAGGGCTCGAGGTCGGCCACGGCCTGCAGCGAGATGCCGGTGTCGCGCTCGGTGTGCGCGAGTGCGGCGACGAGCGAGGAGGCCGAGGGCTGGCTCGTGGTGCCCGCCATGGGCGCGCTCGCGACGTCGACCGCGTCGACGCCGGCCCTGGCTGCCGCGAGCAGGGTGGCGAGCTGGCCGCCGGCCGTGTCGTGGGTGTGCAGGTGCACCGGCACGTCGAACCGCTCGCGAAGGGCCGATACGAGCTTCTCGGCCGCGGTCGGGCGCAGCAGGCCCGCCATGTCCTTGATCGCGATGATGTGCGCGCCCGCGGCCACGATCTCCTCGGCCAGGCCGAGGTAGTAGTCGAGCGTGTACAGGTCTTCGGCGGGGTCGAGCAGGTCGCCCGTGTAGCAGAGGGCGACCTCGGCCACCGCTGTGCCGGTGGCGAGCACCGACTCGATCGCGGGGCGCATCTGGTTGACGTCGTTCAGGGCGTCGAAGATGCGGAAGATGTCGACGCCGGTCGCGGCGGCCTCGCGGACGAACGCGTCGGTGACCTCGGTCGGGTACGGGGTGTACCCCACCGTGTTGCGCCCGCGCAGGAGCATCTGGATGTTCACGTTCGGCAGCGCCTCGCGCAGTGCTGCCAGCCGCTCCCACGGGTCTTCGCCTAGGAAGCGGAGCGCGACGTCGTACGTCGCGCCGCCCCAGGCCTCGACCGAGAGCAGCTCGGGCGTCATGCGGGCGACGTACGGCGCCACGGCCACGAGGTCCTTCGTGCGCACGCGGGTCGCGAGCAGCGACTGATGGGCGTCGCGGAACGTCGTGTCGGTGACGGCGAGCGGCGTCTGCGCGCGGAGCGCGGCGGCGAACCCGGCCGGGCCGAGCTCGAGCAGCTGCTGACGCGAGCCGGCGGGGGCCGGCGCCGTCAGGTCGATCGCCGGGAGCTTCTCGACCGGGCTGACGGTCGTCGGAGCCTGACCGTTCGGCTGATTCACCGTGACGTCGGCGAGCCAGTTCAGGATCTTCGTGCCGCGGTCCTTCGACACGCGACCGCGCACCAGCTGCGGACGCTCGTCGATGAACGACGTGCTGAGGTCGCCTGCGATGAACGCCGGGTCGTCGAGCACGGCTTGCAGGAACGAGATGTTCGTCGAGACGCCTCGGATGCGGAACTCGGCGAGGGCGCGGCGTGAGCGTGCGACCGCCGACGGGTAGTCGCGGGCGCGACAGGTCAGCTTCGCGAGCATCGAGTCGAAGTGGGGGCTGATCTGGGCACCGGGGTTGATCGTTCCGCCGTCGAGGCGGATGCCGGCGCCGCCGGGCGAGCGGTAGGTCGTGATCTTGCCGGTGTCTGGGCGGAAGCCCGCCGTCGGGTCCTCGGTCGTGATGCGGGTCTGCAGCGCCGCACCGCGGAGCCGGATGTCGCCCTGCTCGAGTCCGAGCTCGGCGAGCGTCTCGCCGGCCGCGATGCGCATCTGCGAGACCACGAGGTCGACGTCGGTGACCTCTTCGGTGACGGTGTGCTCCACCTGGATGCGCGGGTTCATCTCGATGAAGACGTGCTCGCCCGCGCGCTCGCCCGCCGTGTCGAGCAGGAACTCGACGGTGCCCGCGTTCACGTAGCCGATCGACTTCGCGAACGCGATCGCGTCGCTGTAGAGCGCCGTGCGGATGTCGTCGGAGAGGTTCGGCGCCGGGGCGATCTCGATGACCTTCTGGTGGCGGCGCTGCACGGAGCAGTCGCGCTCGAAGAGGTGCACGGTCTCGCCCGTGGCATCCGCCAGGATCTGGACCTCGATGTGTCGAGGGCGGAGCACGGCCTGCTCGAGGAACATGGTCGGGTCGCCGAACGCGCTGTCCGCCTCGCGCATGGCCTCTTCGAGCGAGGCGCGCAGGTCGTCCTTCGTGTTCACCCGGCGCATGCCGCGCCCGCCGCCGCCGGCGACCGCCTTGGCGAAGATCGGGAAGCCGATCTCGTCAGCCTGGGCCACGAGCGCCTCGATGTCGCGCGAGGGCGGCGTGGACTTCAGCACGGGCACGCCCGCGGCGATCGCGTGCTCCTTCGCCGTGACCTTGTTGCCGGCCATCTCGAGGACCCTGGTGGGCGGGCCGATGAACGTGATGCCGGCCTCTGCCGCCGCCTGGGCCAGCTCGGGGTTCTCGGAGAGGAAGCCGTAGCCGGGGTAGATCGCGTCCGCGCCGGACTCCTGGGCCACGCGGATGATCTCCGACACGTCGAGGTACGCGCGCACCGGATGCCCGGGCTCGCCGATCTGGTACGCCTCGTCTGCCTTCAGCCGGTGCAGGGAGTTGCGGTCCTCGAAGGGATACACCGCCACCGTCTTCGCGCCGAGTTCGACCGCCGCTCGAAACGCCCGAATGGCGATCTCTCCGCGGTTGGCTACCAGAATCTTCGAGAACATGCAGGCCTTTCGGTGGGGGTTTCCGCACAGCGAACGTTTAGGTTTCGCCCAAGCAATAGAGGTAGCGTATCTGTTCGTGCACGTACTCAGCGTCAGTTCCCTCAAGGGCGGTGTCGGGAAGACGACCGTCACGCTCGGGCTGGCGTCGGCGGCCTTCGCCCGCGGCGTCCGGACCCTCGTCGTCGACCTCGATCCGCAGTCCGACGTGTCCACCGGCATGGACATCCAGGTCGCCGGTCACCTGAACGTGGCCGACGTGCTCGCCTCCCCCAAGGAGAAGATCGTCCGTTCGGCGATCGCCCCGAGCGGCTGGGCGAGGTCCAACCCGCAGTCCACGATCGACGTCATGATCGGCAGCCCGTCGGCCATCAACTTCGACGGCCCGCACCCCTCGATCCGCGACATCTGGAAGCTCGAGGAGGCGCTCGCGAACGTCGAGTCCGACTACGAGCTCGTGCTCATCGACTGCGCGCCCTCGCTGAACGCGCTCACGCGCACCGCCTGGGCCGCGAGCGATCGCGTCGCCGTCGTCACCGAGCCCGGCCTGTTCTCGGTCGCCGCCGCCGATCGCGCCCTTCGCGCCATCGAGGAGATCCGCAGGGGCCTCTCCCCCCGCCTGCAGCCGCTCGGCATCATCGTCAACCGCGCACGCGTGCAGTCGCTCGAGCACCAGTTCCGCATCAAGGAGCTCCGCGACATGTTCGGCCCGCTGGTGCTCTCGCCCCAGCTGCCCGAGCGCACGTCCCTGCAGCAGGCCCAGGGTGCCGCCAAGCCGCTGCACATGTGGCCCGGCGAGTCGGCCGAGGAGATGTCGGCGAACTTCGACCAGCTGCTCGAGCGCGTGCTGCGCACGGCGCACATCGGCGACTACGCAGCAGCTCCGTACGAGCTCGAGACCCCCACGGTCTGAGCCGTGCGCGATCGCGCGCCGGTCACGATTCGGGGCGCGCACGCTCGGGGCGCCTGATCCAGCGTCCTCGCGGCGGGCAGGAAGCGATCAGGCGAGCCGACATCGCCGCCCGCGTCGCGACGACCCGGGCGCGTGGGATCCGAAGGCTCAGGAGATGCGGCGGGACTTCGCGCCGCGACGGGCGGCCAGCTCGTCCATGGGGTCTGCCGACTGCGTGTCGAGCTCGACCAGCGAGTTCTCGACCTCGCGGAGCACCTTGCCGACGGCGATGCCGAAGACGCCCTGTCCGCGGTTCACGAGGTCGATGACCTCGTCGTCTGAAGTGCAGAGGTACACGCTCGCGCCATCGCTCATGAGCGTGGTCTGCGCGAGATCCTCGACGCCCGACTCGCGCAGCTGCGTGACGGCCGTGCGGATCTGCTGCAGTGAGATGCCCGTGTCGAGCAGTCGCTTCACGAGCTTCAGCACCAGGATGTCGCGGAAGCCGTACAGCCGCTGAGACCCGGAGCCGGCTGCACCGCGCACCGTCGGCTCGACGAGTTGCGTTCGCGCCCAGTAGTCGAGTTGGCGATAGCTGATGCCGGCGGCGCCGGCGGCGACCGCGCCGCGATAGCCGGTGCCGTCTTCGTGCTCGGGCATTCCGTCGGTGAAGAGGAGTCCGAGGTCGTATCGATCGCGCGCGCTCCGGTCGAGCTCACTCATGCGATCCCCTCACTGTCGTCCTGTCACCCCGTCGGGGCATCGTCCACGCTACCGAGCGGAGCGGGTGCGACCAAACACATCCGGCCGAACGTCACGGCGTGTCGCGAACGCGTCGGGGCGGAGCTCAGCGGGCGAGCTTGGCGAGCGTCGTGCGCACGACCTCTGCTCGCACGCATTCGAGTCGGGCGGCGAGCTCTGCGGCATGCTCGGAGACGCGCGCCTTGCCCGCGGCATCCGACCGCCTCGAGGGGGCCAGCGCCCGATCGATGAGTGCCGCATCGCGCTCGGCCGCGGCCCTCATCGCCTTGAGATGGCGCGGCTCGATGCCCACGTCGCGCAGGGCGACGAGCGAGCGCAGCACCTCGAGGTCCTCATCGTCGTAGGGCTCGGCGGGGGTCATGAGCGACGCGGAGACCGCCTCGTCAAGGAGCCCCCGCGGCGCCTTCGCCGTCGCGATGAGCTCGTCTCGCGAGAATCGACGTGCTCCGAGGAACCCGCTGGCGTCGGTCGCGCCGGGCAGCGCGGGCGTCTCCCCCGCGTCGACGGACTCGAGGTGCGCCCGGATGACCTTCAGCGGCAGGTAGTGGTCGCGCTGCATCGAGAGCACCAGCGTGATGCGTTCGACGTCTGCCGTCGAGAACTTGCGGTACCCGGCGGCCGTGCGCGCCGGAGAGACGAGTCGCTGCTCCTCGAGGAATCGCAACTTCGACGGCGTCAGGTCGGGGAACTCGGGTTGCAGGCGCGCGAGCACCTGGCCGATGCCGAGCAGGGGGGCCGAGCCGCTCGCGTGCGTGACGGCGGCGTGGCCCGACACTAGCTGCTCGCCAGCGGCGCCAGGTCGCGGCGCGATGCGTAGAACGTGAGGCGGAACTTGCCGATCTGCACCTCGGCTCCATCGCTGAGCAGCGCGGTCTCGATGCGCACCCCGTCGAAGTACGTGCCGTTCAGCGACGAGAGGTCTTTCACCTCGAACGCCGTGCGGTGCCGCACGAACTCGGCGTGCCGGCGCGAGACCGTGACGTCGTCGAGGAAGATGTCGGCGTCGGGATGACGGCCGACGGTCGTCACGTCGGTGTCGAGCAGGAATCGCGCCCCGCTGTTCGGCCCACGCCGAACGATGAGCAACGCCGAGCCAGACGGCAGCGCCGCGATCGCCTCCTGCTCTTCGGCCGAGATGTCGGCATCGACGATCGACAGCTGCGCGGCGGCCTCTCGGCTGAAGCCGATGGTCGTTCCGGCCGTGCTGCTGTCTCCGAACTCGCCGTTCGTCGCTGTGCGGCCGCCCTCGGCGCCGCCAGCCTGTGAAATGTCGGTATCCGCCACGCTAGCCTCCCTGTTCAAGCGTATCCGATCGGGACCCATCCGCCACCAGTGGAATCCGGATGACTCGTGCGGTCTCGATCGCATAGATGATGCCGGCCCACCAGTAGAGGAAGGCGCCCCAGATCGTGATGGCCCATCCGATCGGCGCGCTGACCGGCTGCACTGCCGGGAACGCGAGGCCGAGCATGATGACCGGCAACCCGAAGAAGAGGGCGAACGTGGCGACCTTGCCGAGCTGGTGCACGGGCAGCGGGCCGTAGCCGTGGTTGGCGAGCACCACCCCGAGGATCAGCAGGAAGACGTCGCGCGCGACGATGACGATGACGATCCACCACGGCACGAGCGAGTTCGCGGCGAGCCCGACGAGCGCGGCGAAGATGTAGAGGCGGTCGGCCGCGGGGTCGAGCAGCTGCCCGAGGCGCGTGATCTGGTCGAGGCGTCTCGCGAGGTAGCCGTCGAGCAGGTCGGTGAGGCTGGCGGCGACGAGGACCACGAGCGCCGTGACGTACTCGCCGGCCACGACGGCCCAGAGGAAGAACGGCACGAGCACGAGTCTGAGCATGCTGAGGACGTTCGGAATCGTCCACACCTGCGATCCGACCGCCCCCGCGCTCCGCCCAGCCACATGGCGATCCTATCGACCCCTAGAATCCAGCCATGACTGCCCTCGCCGTGTGTCTGGTGCTCTGCGCCGCGATCACCGCTGCAACCTGGATCCTCTCGCTCATCACCAACGAGCATTCATGGGTCGATCGCATCTGGTCGATCGCGCCGATCGCGTACGTCTGGGTGTTCGCGGTCTCGGCCGGATTCGACGCTCGCCTCGTGCTCATGGCCGTGCTCGTGACGGCGTGGGGCGTGCGCCTCACGTTCAACTTCGCACGGAAGGGCGGCTACCGGCCGGGTGGCGAGGACTATCGCTGGGCGGTCCTTCGCGAGCGGATGCCCCGGGCGGCGTTCGAGGCCTTCAACCTCTTCTTCATCTCGATCTACCAGAACGCGCTGATCCTGCTGATCACGCTGCCGGCGCTCACGGTCGCCGAGTCGGCCGGTTCGCCGCTCGGCGCGTGGGATCTCGTGCTCGCCGTCGTGTTCATCGCGTTCCTCGTCGGCGAGACCGTGGCCGACGAGCAGCAGTGGCGGTTCCACCGGTGGAAGGCGGCCGAGCGAGCGGCGGGACGCACGCCGACCCCCGGATTCCTGCAGTCCGGGCTGTTCGCCGTGTCGCGGCATCCGAACTTCTTCTTCGAGCAGGCGCAGTGGTGGGTCTTCTTCGGCTTCGCGGTCGCCGCGACCGGTGTCTGGCTGCACTGGACCCTCGCAGGCGCCGTGCTGCTCACGCTCCTGTTCATCGGCTCGACGGTGTTCACGGAGTCGATCTCGCGCGGACGCCACCCCGGCTACGACGAGTACCGGGCTCGCGTCTCGCCGATCGTGCCGTGGTTCCCTCGCCCGGCGCGAGCCGGGGCATCCGTCACCGCCGGACGCTGACGGCCTCGATTCGTCAGAGCCTCGCTCGAAGGCCGGGCCATGCCTCGGCGAACCGGGGGTGCAACGGGAGCGCGTCGACCTCGTCGATGGGCGTCCAGGCGACCGTGATGGACTCGGGGTCGCCGATGAGCGGCTCGAACCGGCGCTCGGCCGTGGCGACGACGGTCGTGTACGACCAGTAGCCGAGGTCGAGCACGCTCGAGAACCGCACGGCGAGCGCGTCTGCGGGAACGCCGGCCTCTTCGCCCGCTTCGCGGAACGCGGCCTCGCGCGCGGTCTCGTGCTCGTGGCGAGCACCGCCCGGCATGCCCCAGGTGCCGCCGAAGTGGCTCCACTCGGCGCGGTGCTGCAGCAGGACCTCGCGATCGGCGCTGACGACGAGCAGCCCGGCCGCGCCGTAGCGCCCCCAGTACCGCGCCCCGTCAGGCCCCTCGACCCAGCCGTCTCCGCTCGCTCCGCTCATGCCACCAGCATGGCCCACGGATGCCGGTGACGGCTCACTCCGTGACGCCCGGTGGCGCGATCGCGTCGGCGAGGTCGCCGAGGAACCGGATGATCACGCGCTGCTCGGCGGGGTCGAAGGACCCCGCCACCTGCCGCATGCGCTGATGCATCGGGCCGAGCGTGCGCCGGAGTCGTGCATGCGCATCGGGCATCGCGCGCAGGAGCAGCACGCGCCCGTCGGTCGGATGGGGTTCGCGCGCGAGGTCGCCGCTCGCGACGAGCCTGGCGACGATCTTCGCCGTCGCGGCGGTCGTGACGCCGAGCTCGCGCGCCAGCCCCGCGCTCGTCGGAGGGCGGCCGGCCTGCTGCTCTGCGACGATCCAGCGCAGGGCGGCGGCATCCGTGTCGCCCATGTCCATGTCGGCGCGCAGGCGGCGGCGCATCTCGACCTCGGCGGCGCGGTGTCGGCGCACCGCCTCGAGGACCGCCACGGTCTGGTCGTCGTCTGCGTCGTACCAGTAGCGCTCCACACTCGAACTTTCGATTGTTCCGTCGGCCACGCTGCAATGGTAACGTCACATTCACTAACTCGGTTAGCGAATATGGGAGGCCAGATGACCACCGCCATCGACCTGATCGACGACGACGTCGTGCTGCTCGACGATCTCGGAACCCCGATCGGCACCGCGCCCAAGAGCGCGGCCCACGGCCCCGACACCGCACTGCACCTCGCGTTCTCCTGCCACGTGCTGAACCCCGCCGGTGAAGTGCTGGTCACGCGGCGCGCCCTGACGAAGCAGGCATGGGCGGGCGTCTGGACCAACTCGTTCTGCGGACACCCGCGACCCTCCGAGCCGCTCACCGCCGCCGTTCGGCGCCGGGCCGAGTTCGAGCTCGGCCTCGAACTCGATTCGCTCGAGCTCGCGCTGCCGACCTTCCGCTACCGCGCGATCGACGCCGACGGCACCGTCGAGAACGAGATCTGCCCGGTGTACATCGCGACCGTCTCGGGCGAGCCCGACCCCAACCCGCGCGAGGTCGTCGAGTACCGCTGGGTGCGGCCCGACGAGCTCAAGCGCGCCATCGAGGCCGCTCCGTGGGCGTTCAGCCCGTGGCTCGGACTGCAGGCCGTGCACCTGGAGCTCTACCGTGACTGACCTCGCCTCCGCGTCGGCCGCGGCCGACACCGAACTCGAGCACGAGCTCGGTGCGATCTTCGCCGACGCGCACCGTCGTGCCGGCGACCTCGATCCGCACTACGCCGCGCTCTGGACCTCGCTCGCGCGGCAGAGCTCGGGCGGAAAGCGCATCCGGCCGCAGCTCGTGCGGCTCGCGTACCACGGCCTCGGCGGCGTCGACACGCGCCTGGCCACCCGTGTCGCGGTCGCGTTCGAGCTGCTGCACACGGCGTTCCTCATCCACGACGACGTGATCGACCGCGACACCGTTCGGCGCGGCGACCCGAACATCACCGCCAGGTTCGCCGCCCGTGCGCTGCGCAGCGGCACCGACGAACGCACGAGCGCCATCTGGGGCGAGACGGCCTCGGTGCTCGCCGGCGATCTCGCGCTGAGCCTCGCCCACCGCGCGATCGCCCTGCTGCAGATCGACGCCGAACGCCGCGAGCGCCTGCTCGACATCCTCGACCGGGCCGTCTTCGTCTCCGCGGCCGGCGAACTCGCCGATGTCGTGAACGCCGGAGCCTCCGAGCCGACGAGCATGCCGCGCGTGCTCGCCACGCTCGAGCAGAAGACCGCGGTGTACTCCTTCGAGTGCCCGCTGGCCGCCGGCGCGGTGCTCGCAGGTGCACCGGAGTCCTCGATCGCCGCGCTCGAGCGCTACGGGCGCTTCATCGGCATCGCGTTCCAGATCACCGACGACGTGCTCGGCGTGTTCGGCGACCCCGCCGTCACCGGCAAGTCCGTGGCATCCGACCTGCGCGAGGGCAAGCGGACGGCGCTCATCGCGCACGCCGCGACCACCGCGGAGTGGCCGCGCATCGCCGTCGGGCTCGGCGACCCGTCGCTCGACGACGCCGAGGCCCACGAACTGCGCGAGCTCCTGCGCCGCTGCGGCGCCCTCGACGCCGCCCTCGAGCTCGCCGAGGAGCACGTGACCCTCGCCCGCTACGAACTCGACACGGCCGACCTTCCGCCGGAGCTCGCCGCCGAACTCGGCGCGATCGCCAGGCGAGCGGTGGAGCGCGCCCGATGAGCCGCGCCGTGGACCCGACGAAGCGCGAGACGACGGATCGCCCGCCGTCCTCCTCGGGTGCGGAGCTGCTCGAGCGCTACGACGATGCGGCCGCGGCGAGCGCGGCGACGGTGATCAGCCGGTACTCGACCTCGTTCGGCGCCGCGGCGCGCCTGCTCGATGCCCCGTCGCGGCGCGGCATCCGATCGATCTATGCGTTGGTTCGGGTTGCCGACGAACTCGTCGACGGCACCGCTGCGGCCGCGGGCCTCGGTGCCGACGAGATCCTCACCGCGCTCGACGCGCTCGAGGCGGAGACCGAGCTGGCGATTCGGCGCGGCTTCTCGACCAACCTCGTCGTGCACGCGTTCGCGACGACGGCGACGGCCGTCGGCATCGACGTGGGCCTGACGCGCCCGTTCTTCGCATCGATGCGGCGCGACCTCGACCCGAGCCCGATCCGGGCCGACGAGGTGGGCCCGTACATCCACGGCTCGGCCGAGGTCGTCGGGCTCATGTGCCTGGCCGTGTTCCTGGCCGTCGAGGCGTCAGGGCGGGCGCGGCCCGACGACCAGGGCGTGGCCGCCGGGCCGACCGCGCAGGCCGACCTCGAACGGCGCCGCCGACTCGAACTCGGGGCCACGCACCTCGGCGCCGCGTTCCAGAAGATCAACTTCCTGCGCGACCTCGAGACCGACTGGCGCACGCTCGGCCGCAACTACTTCCCGTGGTGCGACCCGGAGGCCTTCACCGAGGCCGACAAGGTCAGGATCCTCGACGACATCGACCGCGACCTCGACCTCGCGGGCCGATCGATCCCCGAGCTGCCGCGCCGCGCGCGCGGGGCGGTGCTCTCTGCACACGGACTGTTCGCCGGGCTCGCGGCCCGTTGCCGGGCCACGCCGGCCGAACGCCTGATGACGACGCGCATCCGCGTTCCCGACGCGACGAAGCTCGCGATCGTCGCACGCTCGATGCTCGCCTCAGGGGGACGTCGATGATCGACGGCTCTGAGCGCATCGCGGTGATCGGCGGCGGCATCGCCGGGCTCGCGACGGCCGCGCTGCTCGCGCGCGACGGGCACCGGGTCACCCTGCTCGAGGCCTCCCCCGTGGTCGGCGGGCGCGCCGGCACGTGGAGTCGCGACGGCTTCCGGTTCGACACCGGCCCCTCGTGGTACCTGATGCCGGAGGTGTTCGAGCACTTCTTCCGGCTGTTCGGCACGAGTGCCGAGCAGCAGCTGACGCTCACGAAGCTCGACCCCGGCTATCGCGTGTACGCCGACGGGTACGACGACGCGATCGACATCCGCGCGACGCGGGCCGAGAACGTCGCGCTGTTCGAGTCGGTGGAGCCCGGCGCGGGGGCGGCGCTCGAGCGCTACCTCGACTCCGCGGCGTCGACCTACGACATTGCACGCCGACGCTTCCTCTACACGAACTTCGACGGCGTGCGCGGCATGCTCGCACCCGAGGTGCTCAAGGGCGGGGTGCGGCTGGCCGGCCTGCTGACGACGCCGCTCGAGCGCTTCGCGGCGCGCGCGGTGCACGACCGTCGGCTGCGGCAGGTGCTCGGCTACCCGGCGGTGTTCCTCGGCTCGTCGCCGTCGATGACGCCCGCGATGTACCACCTGATGAGCCACATGGACCTCGAGCAGGGCGTGTTCTACCCGCAGGGCGGGTTCTCGAAGCTCATCGAGGCGATCACCTCGATCGCGGCCGACGCGGGTGTCGAGATCGTGTGCAACGCCCGTGTCGAGCAGATCGAGATCACCGGGGACGCCGAGCCGTCGGTCACGGGCGTGCGGTTCCGCGAGGCATCGGGCTCCGTGCGACGGGTGCCGGCGCACCGGGTCGTCTCGGCCGCCGACCTGCACCACACCGAGACCGAGCTGCTGCCGGCCCATGCCCGCACCTACCCCGAGCGGTGGTGGGATCGCCGCACGTCGGGGCCGGGCGCGGTGCTCGCGATGCTCGGCGTGCGCGGCGAGGTGCAGGGTCTCGCGCACCACACCCTCTTCTTCACCGAGGACTGGCGCGAGAACTTCGGCCGCATCTTCGGCTCGAACCCGTCGGTGCCCGATCCCGCCTCGTTCTACGTCTGCATGCCGAGTGCGACGGATGCCACGGTCGCCCCTCCCGGCGACACGAACCTCTTCGTGCTGGTGCCGGTGCCCGCCGACGTCTCGATCGGATGCGGCGGCGAGGACGGCCGGGGCGACCGCCTCGTCGAGGCCGCGGCCGACCGGGCGATCGCCCGGATCGCCGAGGCGACGGGCACGGCGGATCTCGCCTCGCGCATCGTGGTGCGGCGCACCGTGGGCCCTGCCGACTTCGCGGCCGACCTCAACTCCTGGCGGGGTGGAGCCCTCGGGCCGGCGCACACCCTGCGGCAGAGCGCGTTCCTGCGCGGTTCGAACCGATCGCGCCGCGTGCGCGGCCTGCTCTATGCCGGCGGGTCGAGCGTGCCTGGTGTCGGCCTGCCGATGTGCCTCATCAGCGCGGAGAACGTCGTGAAGCGCGTGCGGGGCGACCGGTCGTACGGACCGCTGCCGGAGTCGGGCGATTCCCTCCCCGCGGGTTCGACTCCGCCTGCGAGGATGACCGGATGACCGGCTTCGTCTATCTGGCTGCGCTCCTCGTCTCGATCGGGGCGATGGCGCTCATGGATGCGAGATGGCGACTCGCGTTCTGGCGGCACCCGGTCGCCGCCGCGGTGGCCGTCGGCACCGGCACCGCGCTGCTGCTCGTCTGGGACCTCGTCGGCATCGGCTTCGGCGTGTTCTTCCGCGGCGAGTCGGTCTGGGCGACCGGCGTGCTGCTCGCCCCCGATCTGCCGATCGAGGAGCCGGTGTTCCTCGCGTTCCTCTGCTACCTCTCGCTCGTCGCGGTGCTCGGAGCCGAGCGCCTGCTCGCGGGCAGGCGACCGACCGACCACGTCGCCGACGAGCGTGCGGCGCCCGCGGCGAGCACGGGCGCGTCGGGCGGGTCGGGCGGCGCCGCTGGTCGAGGGGCGGATGCCGCGCCGGAGGTCCGCGCGTGACCTACCTGCTGATCTGCATCCCGTTCCTGCTGGTCTCGGCGATCGTGGCCGTGATCTCCCTTCGTCGGATGCCGGCCGGCACCCGTGCCCGTCGAGCCCTCGCCGTGGCGATCGCCGCGGTGGTGCTGCTGGCGCTGACCGCCGTCTTCGACACGGTGATGATCTCGGCCGGACTGTTCGGCTACGCCGAGGGCACGAGGCTCGGTGCGACGATCGGCCTCGCACCCGTCGAGGACTTCGCCTACCCGATCGCCGCGGTGCTGCTGGTGCCGGCGGTGTGGACGCTCGTGGCGTCTCGACGGCGCGGCTCGCGCGGAACGCGTCGCACCGATGGGTCGACCTCGTGACCGCGGTGCCGAGCGCGTCGATGGGTTCGCGCGTCGCGCAGGTGCTCGTCTCGTCGCGACCGATCAGCTGGATCAACACGGCGTTCCCGTTCGCGGCCGCGTACCTGCTGACCGCGGGCACCGTCGACGTCACGTTCGTCGTCGGCACGCTCTTCTTCCTCGTGCCGTACAACCTGCTGATGTACGGCGTGAACGACGTGTTCGACTACGAGTCCGACCTGCGCAATCCCCGCAAGGGCGGCGCCGAGGGCGCGCTGCTCGACCCGTCGCTGCATCGCACGGTGGTCTGGGCGGGCATCGCCACGGCCGCCCCGTGCCTCGTCGTGATGCTGTGGTCGGCGGGCGCGGGGCATCCGTGGTCCTGGTTCGTGCTCGCCGTGAGTCTCTTCGCGGTCTTCGCGTACTCCGTGCCCGGGTTGCGCTTCAAGGAGCGGCCGGTGCTCGACTCGATCACCTCGAGCTTCCACTTCGTGAGCCCGGCGATCTACGGACTCGCGGTCGCGGGAGCGGTGGCGACGCCCCAGCTCGCCGCGCTGCTCACGGCGTTCTTCTGCTGGGGCATGGCGAGCCATGCGTTCGGCGCCGTGCAGGACGTCGTGCCCGACCGGGAGGCCGGCATCGCGTCGATCGCGACCGCGTTCGGCGCTCGGGCGACCGTGCGCGTCGCGCTCGCGCTCTGGGCGCTCGCCGGACTGCTCATGCTCGCGACCGAGTGGCCCGGGCCGCTCGGGGCCGTGCTCGCCGTGCCCTACCTCGTGGTCGTGTGGCCGTTCCGGTCGATCGACGACGCGCACTCCGGCGAGGCGAACCGCGGCTGGCGGCACTTCATCGCCCTGAACTACGCGGTCGGATTCCTCGTGACGATGCTGCTCATCTGGTGGGCGGCCGTTCGCGCGTAGGCGTTCGGAGCGCGCGTAGGCTTGCCGCATGCCGACGCCGCTCTCCGACTCCCCCGTGCGCATCGACGCGTGGCTGTGGGCCGTTCGGCAGTACAAGACGCGCTCGGCCGCGACGGCCGCGTGCCGTGCCGGTCACGTGCGGGTCAACGGCGAGCGGGCGAAGGCCGCGCAGTCCGTGCGACCGGGTGACGAGGTGCGCGTCAGGATCGAGGGCTTCGACCGTCAGCTCGTCGTGCGGCAGACGCTCGTGAAGCGCGTCTCGGCGACGATCGCGGCGACGGCGGTCGAGGACCGCACTCCCCCGCCCCCGCCGCGCGAGAGCGTCGCCATCGTGCCCGTTCGCGACCGCGGGGCCGGAAGACCGACCAAGCGCGAACGACGCGACCTCGAGAAGCTCCGCGGCAGGGAGGCCTGATGAACAAGGAATTCACGCACGAACCCGATGCCGACCGCTACGTGCTGCGCCTCGGCGACGAGGTCGCGAGCGTGCTCGACTACCGCGTGCTCGGCGACGCCATCGCGATGACACGTGCGTTCACGAATCCACGCCATCGGGGGTCTGGGCTCGCCGGCGAGCTCGTGGCCTTCGCGGTCGACGACGTCGAGGCGACATCCGCCCGGCACATCGTGCCCAGCTGCTGGTACGTCGCCGAGTGGTTCGACCGCCACCCCGAGCGAACGGAACTGCTCCGCCCGCGCACGACCTGAGCGGCGTGCGACGAGCGGAGCAGTGAGGGTGCGTGGCCGGCGTCGAGCCGGGCCCGCGCGGCCTTCGGAGTCCGACCGGGGATCAGTACCAGTTCATCGACTGGGAGTGGGACCAGGCGCTGCACGGCGAGCCGTACGACCCGCTGATGTAGCCGAGGCCCCACTTGATCTGGGTCGCGGCGTTCGTCTCCCAGTCGGCGCCGGCGGTGGCCATCTTGCTGCCGGGCAGCGACTGCGGGATGCCGGTGGCGCCGCTCGAGGCGTTGTAGGCCGTGTACGACCAGCCCGACTCCTTCGCCCACAGGCTCTCGAGGCACTGGAACTGGTCGTCGCCCCAGCCGTACATGGATGCGGCGAGCGATCGCGCGGTCTGGCGGGCACCCTCGGGGGTGTTCGCGGCGGCGAGCACCTGTGCGGCCTCGGCGGCGGCCTTCGCCGCGGCGCGCTGCTGCTCCTCGTCGTAGGCCTTGGTCGCGGCCGCGGTCTTCGCGGCCTCGGCCTTGGTCTGCTTCGTGAGGTCGACGATGTCCTCGGTCGGGATGACCTCGTAGTCGCTCAGCGACGCGACGGAGGCCTGCAGGCCCGTCGCATCGACCTTGCCGTCGGCGGCCGCGAGGGTCGCCTGGGCGAGCGTGATCGTGTCCTCCGCCTGCGACTCGGCCTTCGCCGCGGCGATGCCGCTGTAGACGCCGAGTCCGTCGCGGCTGAGGCCGGTGGCCTGCGTGAGCTGCGCGGTCGCGTCGATGCGCTCCTGCGTCTTCACCGCGTCCTGCACGGCGAAGCCGGTGCCGACGACGAGCCCGAGGGCGGCCACGGCGCCGACGGCGATGAGACGCTGGCGGCCGATGCGGCGAGCGCGGTTTCCGCGCCGGGTGGGGCTGGGTTCGGGGGTGGTATTCGAGCGTTCTGACGTTGCATTCGAGAAGGGGCGCATGAATCCTGAGCGCTCGGAAATCGGGGGAATCGGGGGACGTGCTCGCCGAGCTCGGGCACAAGGCACACACTCTGCCGGGCGATTCTGGACGGATCCTCACTTCTGCCTGTGCGGAGCATGACCGCACCCCGCCCTGCCCCGTGAATACTGGGGGGATGCCGCAAACCTCCGAATCCCCTGAGTTCCCCCCTGCAGGCAACCGTTGTCCGTGCACGAGCGGCCTCACGTTCGGCGAGTGCTGCGGCCGCTGGATCGTCGACGGGCTGCCCGCTCCGACCGCCGTGCAGCTCATGCGCTCGCGGTTCACGGCGTTCGCGATCGCCGACGACCGGTACCTGCTCGCGACCTGGCATGCGTCGACCCGGCCCGACGAACTCGACCTCGATCAGACGATCCGCTGGACGCGCCTCGACATCCTGCGCACCGAGCAGGGCGGCCCCCTCGAGCGCACCGGCGTGGTCGAGTTCGCCGCCTACTACCGGCACGACGGCGAGCGCGGCATCCAGCAGGAGATCAGCTCGTTCCTGCGCGAGGGCGGGCGCTGGTCGTACGTGGCCGCCGTCGACTGAACGGCGGGCCGGCACGACGGCACGAGGGTTCGACGGTTCGACGTGCGACGGTGGTCTTACGCGTCGCGGACGCCGCCCTCGTCGAGCGGACCCCCGTCGAGCGCGAGAGAGGCGCGCTCGACGGCACCCGCGAGTCCTTCGGGCGGGAGCGGCCAGTCGGCGTACGCGGCGAGCACCTCCTCGGCGGGCAGGCCTCGACCGTGGGCTTCGACGAGCCGATCGGCGATCGCGCGCAGCACGCCCGCCTGTCGTTCGACGAAGACGCGATCGACGACCGCGCCGTGCCCCGGCACGACGGGGTCGTCGCCGCGCAGGCCAGCGGCGAGGGCGAGGAGCACGTCGGGCCAGGTGAGCGGATAGGAGCCCGACCCGTACATCGGCGGCCCGGACTCCTCGACGAGGTCGCCGAGCACCCACACCCGCACGTCGGGGACGTACAGCACGAGGTCGGTGTCGCTGTGCGCGGGCGGTTGCGGGAGGAGCCGCACGGTGCGCCCTCCGAGGTCGAGGTCGACTGGCGCCGCGACGGGATGCGTGGGCGGTACGAGCTCCACGTCGGCCCACGCCCGCCCGGGCTCCCGCGACGGATCGAGGCGCCAGGCGGCGAGCCGGGGCGCCTCGTAGCGTTCGAAGTGGCGTGCGATCGCGGCATGACCGTGGATCGCGACCTCCGCCGCCCCGGAACGGAACGCCTGGTTGCCGAAGGTGTGGTCGAAATGCGCGTGGGTGTTCACCAGGCCCAGCAGCGGCCGGTCGAACCGAGCACGGATGTCGGCCAGGATCTCGGCCCCCTCACCGGGATCGGCGCCTGCGTCGACCACGAGGATGCCGTCGGCGCCCTCGACGACCACGACGGACAGGTCGAACGGGCCGCCCCGGCGCTGGTGCACGCCGACGGCGACGGTGGTCCAGGTCGTCATGGGCCGAGCCTAGCCCCGGTCAAAGGCAATGCAGAGGTTCGCCTCGTACGGTGGATCTCGTGACTGCGATCCAACCCACCGCCGACCACGACGCCAGCGGACGAGGCCTCACCGAGCGGGCCCAGCGCGCGATCGAGGGCATCGATGGCAGCACGCTCGAAGAGATGCGAACCCTGCGCGACGAGACCGAGCGCTTCATGCTCCGCTACAAGTTCGGCATGGACGAGGTCATCACCAAGCTCTCGATCCTTCGCGAGGAGTTCGGGCAGACGCACGCCTACAACCCGATCGAGCACATCTCGAGCCGCCTGAAGAGCCTCGACAGCGTCATCGAGAAGCTCGAGCGCAAGGGCATCGACCCGACGTTCGACTCGATCCGCGAGACGATCACCGACATCGCCGGGGTGCGCGTGACCTGCAGCTTCGTCTCCGACGTGTACCGCGTCGCCGAACTGCTCACCGCCCAGGGCGACATCCGGGTGCTCAAGAAGAAGGACTACATCGCCGAGCCGAAGGCGAACGGCTACCAGAGCCTGCACCTCATCGTCGAGGTGCCGGTGTTCCTCTCGACGGGCACCCACCTCGTGCCGGTCGAGGTGCAGGTGCGCACCATCGCCATGGACTTCTGGGCCAGCCTCGAGCACAAGATCTACTACAAGTACGACCGCCAGGTGCCGGCCGAGCTCCTCGACGACCTCACGGATGCCGCGCGCACGGCGTCGGAGCTCGACGCCCGCATGGAACGCCTGCACCGGGAGCTGCACGGCGCGCCCGTCGGGCCCGTGACGGGCAGGCCGATCGCGATCTGACGCGCCCGCCCTACTGCCGTCAGCCGAGGTCGGCGAGCACCGCGCGTCCGGCGTCGGTCAGCTTGAGCGATCGATCGTGCGGGAGGCCGACCGCCCAGCCGCGATCGAGGAACGTGCGGCGGATGCCGGCGCCGACCGCCCCGGCGACGTGCGGCCGACGCTCGGTCCAGTCGAGGCATCCGCGCACCAGCGGGCGCCGACCCTGCGGTGCGACGAGGTCGCCGTCGCCCTCACCCTCGACGCCGAGCCGCCGCGCGAGCGGACCGATGCCGGTGATCTCGCCGACGCGGCCGGCGGCGAGCGGCGCCACCGATCCCTCATGCACGAGCGCATCGGCGATGACGAGCGCCACCCGTCCGGCCAGGTGGTCGTAACAGGTGCGGAACTCGGCGAGCCGCACGGCCGTGGTGGACTGGCGGAGCGAGGTCACGGGCCTCCGCGGCGCGATGCGCTGCAGTGCCTCGACCGCGTCGGCGACGCTCGCGTCGGCGAGCTCGAAGTACCGGTGCCGACCGATGCGGCGATCCACCAGCAGGCCGCCGTCGACGAGTTGCGCGAGGTGGGCGCTCGCCGTCGGCGGACGCACGCCGGCGATGCCCGCGAGCTCGCTCGCCGGCCGCGACCCGCCGTCGAGGAGGGCCACGAGCATCGCCGCCCTGGCCGGTTCGCCCATGAGCCTGGCGGGGTGGGAGAGGTCAGCATCGCCGTTCACGTGGCCAGCGTACGCCGACGACGTTTCGCCGCCGGACGAACCTTCACGGGCATAGCGTCGGAGCATGGACGTCACCATCACCGATCCCCGCGAGGTGCGGCGCATCCTCGCCGACCCCGTTCAACGCGTTCCCGAAGCGGATGCCGCATCCGCGACGGCGACGGAACGGCTGCGCGCCGCGACATCCCGCTTCGTGAACGGCGTCGTGCACGACCTGCGCCGGGCGCGGCTCGAGCAACGGCTCGCGGCGCTGGATCCAGAGGACCTCGCTCGCACGGCGAGCCGCCGGACCCACGACGCTCGGGGTTCGGCGGCCTCCGGCATCACTCGGATCGTCCCGGTGGCGACCCTCGCCGAGCACCTCGGGTTCGACGCCCCCGACGAACTGCCGACGCTCATCGCGGAGATCGCCGAGGTCTATGCGACCGGCGCGACCCCGGGAGCAGGGTTCGACGTCGCCGATGCCGCGTCGGAACGTGCGCTCGACGCCGCACCCGGGCGGGATCCGGCACTCGCCGTGCAGCTCCTCGTGCAGGCGCACCTCGCGACGTCGGCGTTGATCGACGGCGCGCTCCGCTCGATCAAGGCGGATCCCGGCCTCACGACCCGCGCCGCGCTCGCGCGGACACTGCGTCACGATGCCCCGGTTCCGTCGACCCGGCGCCTCCGTCGAGACGGCACGCTCATGGTGCTCCGGCTCGGTGCGGCCGAGTGCGAGGGCGGTCGCGGCGACGATGCGGAGGAACCCGAGGGGTCGCTCGCGTTCGGCGCCGGACCGCGCTCGTGCCCGGCCCCGGCGCACGCGCTGGCGATCGCCGCGGCCGTCGTCGACGGACTCCGAGGGCCGGAGCCGGCGATCACGCGCGGGGCGGCCGTCGGGAGCCGGCGTTGATCACCCCGGCCGAGTTCGCCTCGCGGCATCGCCCCGGAAACCCCCTGCTGCTGCCAAACGCGTGGGACGGTGCATCCGCCAGGTGGCTGGTCGCGCGCGGGCACGACGCGATCGGCACGACGAGCCTGGGCGTCGCGATCGCGAACGGACTGCGCGACGGCTCGGGCGAGGCGGCCGACGCGACGATGCGGCTGGCCCAGGACCTGACCGCCGCCGGCATCGGCGTCACCGTCGACATCGAGTCCGGATTCTCCGACGATCCCGACGAAGTAGGCGACTACACCCGCCGACTCGCTGAACTGGGCGTGCTCGGCGTGAACGTCGAGGACTCCGACGCGTCCGGCAGCTTGATCGACCCAGTGCTCGCGGCGACGAAGGTGGCGGCGATCCGGGCGGCAGCCCCCGAGCTGTTCGTGAACGCCCGCACCGACGCCTTCTGGATCGAGGCCGGCGGCACCGTCGCCGAACGCGAGGCGACGGCCTTCGAACGCGCGCGCCGGTACGTGAGGGCCGGCGCCTCTGGGGTGTTCGTGCCCGGCGCGCTTCCGTTGGAGGTCATCGCCAGGCTCGCCTCGCGCGTGGGCGCTCCGCTCAACGTGCTCGTGCAGCCCGGCGTCGGATTCGGCGAGCTCGCGGCCTGCGGCGTTGCGCGGGTGAGCACCGGCTCGCTCCTCTTGCGGGCCGCCCTGGGCGCGATCGACGATGCCGTGGCCGGTGCGCTCGGCTCGAGGGAGCACGGAGACGGCGAGATTCCGTCGTATGCCGACGTCGTGGACCTGGCGGGCGGCGGCGCCTGACCCGCTCGATCGCCGCTGCCCCGCTGTGGCCCGATCCGGCGCAGACCGGTCCGGCCGCACTGTCGGCCGTCCGGCGGAGGCGACTGCAGGCTGCGCCCGGGGCCGCGCCCTCAGTCGTCGCGCTTCGCCCGGCTCGGCTGCACGCGCATGGGCTCGCCGGGCATCTTCGGGAAGTCGGGCGGGAACGGCAGCTCCCCGAGGCCGTCGTCGAGGTCGCGCTGCCACCAGTCGAGGAGCGTGTCGATGCGGCCCGGGTGGTCGTGCATGCCCGCCCACGGGTCGCCCACCTCGGCGAGCCGCTGCGGCAGCGTGCGGATCGTGTGCGCGGTCGGGTCGGTGGACTCGAGCTCGCTCCACTCGAGCGGACAGGAGACGGGCGCGTGCGGCAGCGGACGCGGACTGTACGCGCCGGCCATGGTGCGATCGCGATTGGCCTGGTTGTAGTCGATGAAGATGCGGTCGCCGCGCTCCTCCTTCCACCAGTTGGTCGTGACCTGCTCGGGCAGGCGCCGTTCGAGCTCGCGGCCGAGGGCGATGACCGCGTGCCGCACATCGAGGAACTCGTGCTCGGGCTCGATGGGCGCGAACACGTGGATGCCACGGCTGCCCGAGGTCTTCACGTACGCCGTGAGGCCGACCTCGCCGAGCAGGTCGCGCAGCACGAGCGCGATCGGCACCGCCTCGGCGAAGCCGGTGCCCGGCTGGGGATCGAGGTCGATGCGCAGCTGGTCGGGGTTGTCGGTGTTCGCCGCTCGCGACGCCCAGGGGTGGAACACGATCGTGTTCATCTGCGCCGCCCAGACGGCGCCGGCCGGTTCGTCGAGCACGACCTGCGCATGCCGGCGGCCGCTGGGGTACGTGACCGTCACCGATCGCAGCCATTCGGGCGCCCCGCGGGGCGGGTTCTTCGAGAAGAACTGTTCGCCGTCGATGCCCTCGGGGAACCGCTGCAGCGAGACCGGGCGGCCGCCGTTGGCCTCGATGAACGGCCCGCCGACGGCGACGAGGTACTCGGCGAGCTCGAGCTTGGTGATGCCGACCTCGGGCCAGAGCACGCGCGATGGCGACGAGACGCGCATCTGGCGCTCGCCGTCAGGTGAGGGAACGATGAGCTGTGCCGCGTCGCCTGCCATGCCAGCGACGCTACTGCACCCCGCCGACGCGCCGCGAGGCCCGACCGATCAGACGATCGCGCCGCGCCGGATCACGCGCGCAGCACCGACTCACGCGGCCGCGTACCGCCCGGCCGAGCGCTCGCGGGCCTTCTGCGCCTCGACCTCCCGGTTCTTCGGCGGCGCGCTCGTGACGAGGTCGTCGAGCAGGTGCTGCGTGATGTGCGCGATCTCGGCGACGGCGCGCTCGAAGGCCTCGGCATTCGCCTTGGAGGGCTTCGTCGATCCGCTCACCTTGCGCACGTACTGCAGCGCCGCGGCGTGCACCTCGTCGTTCGACGCGGCGGGCTCGAAGTTGTGGAGGGTGTGGATGTTCCTGCACATGCCTCAAGCCTACGACGAAGTGTCGAGGATGTCTCGGGTCGGCCTGTCGGTCGGTCAGGCCTCGGTTCGGCGCGCATCGCGGGCGAGGTCACGCGCGGCATCGGCCGCGGCCGCCTCCTCTGGGGTCGGGGCCGTGCCGCCGAGGTGCTTCGGCTGCCACCACTGCCCGGTGCCGTCGACCGGGTACTCGCGCTGGACGCGATCGACGAGCTCCTGCAGGCGGACCTTCAGGCGTTCGGTCGCGATGTGCGGCTCCTCGTCGGCGCCCACCGAGATGGGCGCCCCGAACGCGAAGCTCACGGGCACCCCGAACCGCTCGGAGAAGCCGACCTTGTGACGCTTGGTGAGCAGGCGGTGCCCGCCCCACACGGCGACCGGGATGATCGGCACCCCCGCCTCGGCGGCGAGCCTGGCCGCGCCGGTCTTCAGGTCGCGGACCGTGAACGAGGCGCTCACGCCCGCCTCGGGGAACACGCCGAGCAGTTCGCCGCTGCGAAGCGCCTCGACGGCCTTCGCATACGCTGCGGCCCCGGCCTTCATGTCGACCGAGATGTGCCGCATGCTGCGCATGAGGGCGCCGACGACCGGCTTGTCGAACACGCTCTGCTTCGCCATGAAGCGGATGCGACGGCGGTTGCCGAGCCAGGTGACCCATTCGACGAGGGCGAACTCGAGGTAGCCGAAATGCGTCATCGCGAGCACGGCACCCCCCGTGGTCGGCACGTGCTCGATGCCCGTGACCCGGCGCTTGAGTCGCAGCGCGCCGAAGAGGCCGCGGCCGACGACGATCGCCGTGCTGTAGATGGGCTCACTGGGCCGTCGTCCGGTCATGCGTCAATCGTAGGACCGCGCACTGCAGGACACCTGTGCGACCTCGTGGCCGAAGTGCCGGCGCAACGTCGCGCTCACGACGTCACGCCCCCGGAGCGACCTCGTTCGGCACCGGCTGCAGCCGGAACAACCGCACCACGCGCCCCGAGTCGCGCTCGTAGGCCCGATAGCCGGGCCACTGCGCCTCGATGAGCGCCCACGCCGCCTCGCGCTCGGCATCGGCGTCGATGAGCGAGGCGCGCACCGCCAGTTCGCGACCGCGCACGGTGATCGCGGCATCCGGCCGGCGAAGCAGGTTGTAGGTCCACCCCGGATGCCGCGCCATCGCGAAGGTCGTGCCGGCGACGATCGCGCGTCCATGCCCGTCGGGCGTGTACATGAGCGGCGTGTCGCGTGGCTCCCCCGTCTTGGCGCCGACCGTGTGGAGCACGAGGGAGGGCACCAGGAGCGCGCTGAGCTGAACGCGCCCGCCCGTAGTCCAGCCGATGACCGCCTCGATCGGCGGCAGCAGCACCGGGGCGATCGCGCGGAACACCCGTGTCCGCGTGAGCGGCGCGACCAGGCCGCGCACGACGCGCAGCACGATCGAGCTGCGCGGCCTCCCGTCGGGGAGTCCGTCGGCGAACCCGTCGCCTCGGGCGCGACGACGCGTCGCACGACCGCCGCTCGACCGCTGCTCATCGGCACGCACACGCTCGAGCACGCGATCCCGCTCGCGCCCCCATTCGCGATCGCGCCGATCTTCGACGCCCGTGATGATGTAGGCCGCCGCGATGAGGATGACCTGGGACGAGAGGTTCAGCCAGAGCAGCAGGGCGATGAGCGAGCCGAACGAGGCCAGCAGCGGGTTGGAGGTCGCGCCGCCGACGAAGAGGCCCGAGAGCTCCTGCAGCACCGTGAGCCCGGCACCGCCGATCAGGGCGCCGACCCACAGCGTTCCCGCATTCGGGCGCACGCCCGAGAGCACGAGGAACATGCCGGCGACGACGACGGTGTCGATGGCGAAGATCACCAGCACGGCGACCGCTCCCGTGAGGAACGTGTAGCCCTCGGCGCTGCGCGAGAGGCCGAGCCAGCCGAAGAGCATGTCGAGCGCGGCGGTGCTGAAGAACGTGATCGCGGCGGCCCCGACGAGCAGGGCGCCGAACCCGATCGCCAGCAGGAGGTCGCGCAGCATCGTCCAGAGGAAGAAGGTCTGCGGGTCGGGCTGCCCGCCGATCCGGCGGATCGCGACGCGCAGCGAGCCGATGGCGCCGATCATCGCGGTGACGAGACCGATGAGCGCGATCGCGCCGGCGATGCTCAGCGTCACGGGTTGCACGAGGTCGTCGGGGTCGATGAGCGCGCCCTCGCCGATCAGCCCCGGAATGGCCTTCTCGACGGTCTCGACGAGCGCGTCCATCGCCTGCTGGTTGCCGGCGAGCCAGATGCCGGCGATCGCGAACCCCAGGAACACGCCGGCGAACACCGAGAAGAGCGTTCGGTAGGTGACGCTGTCGGCGAGCGCCGGGCCGTGGACCTTCATGTAGCGCAGGTAGGCGCGCACGGGCTTGCGCGCCATGGCCCACGCGATCAGCGCGTTCATGCGCGCCATGAAGCCCGTCTGCTCCGGCAACCGCTCGGGCTCCTTGATCTCGCCACCCATGCGGTCAGGCTATCGAGAGCGGATGCCGCGCGCAGGCGCTTGACTCCGGGCGCGCCGGATGCGATGCGGGGGCCGGCTGCGCCCGCCGGCGGCATCCGAAGACGAGCGCCGCTCATGCAGCCTCAACCCCGGAGACGACGACGGCGCCCGAGCCGGAGCTCGGGCGCCATCGATGCGGGGGCGGAGGGCTCAGTACCAGCCCTGCGACTCCGAGGTGCTCCAGGCACCGCAGGCGCTGCCGTAGCGGTCGGCGATGTAGCCGAGGCCCCACGAGATCTGCGTGGCGGGGTTGCTGGCCCAGTCGGCGCCGGCCGACGACATCTTGCTGCCGGGGAGGGCCTGCGGGATGCCGTAGGCGCCGCTGGGGTTGGAGGCGTAGACGTTCCAGCCGGACTCGCGGTTCCAGAGGGCGACGAGGCAGCCGAACTGGTCTTCGCCCCAGCCGTAGCGGGCGGCCATCATGTCGCGTGCGATGGCCTGGGCCTCGCTCGGGTTCGAGGGGGCGCTCGGGGCGGCGAAGTCGGACGATCCGGACGAGGAGCCGGAGTCGGCCTCGGCCTCTGCGGCCTCGCGGGCGGCGGCCTCTGCCTCGGCCTTCGCCTTGGCGGCCGCTTCGGCGGCGGCCTTCTCGGCGGCGACGCGGTCTGCCTCGGCGACGGCCTTGGTGACCTGGGCGGTCTGCTTCTGCGTCGTGCCGACGAGCTCGAAGACCTTGCTCGGGCTCAGCAGCTCGTAGGAGTCGAGTGCGGCGACGGTGGTGGCGAGCGCGGAGGCGTCGGCCTTGCCCTTCGCCGCGGCGATGGCCTTGCCGGCGACCGTCAGGGTGTCCTTCGCCTGCTTGTCGGCGCGCACGTCGAGCACGGCGCCGTGGTCGACGGCGAGACCCTGTCGCGAGTCGCGCTCTGCGGCCAGCGCGAGCGCAGCGGTCTCCGAGACGCGCTGGGCCTTGGCCGTGGCCTCGCCCTGCACGGCGTATCCGGTGCCGACGAGGGCTCCGACGGCGATGATGGCGCCCGCGGTGAGGATCGGAGTGCGGAAGCGCCGGAAGGGTCCGCTCGCCCGACGACCGCGGAGGGTCGGCTCGGTCTCAGTGCTCGTGGGGTTCGTGCCGGGGGAAATCTGGGTCGTGCTGGGGGAAGAAGTCTCGTTCTGCATGTCTTTCACCTGGGCGGCGTCGTCGCACCGGGGGGCGCTTCGAGCCTTGCTTGGCGTTCCACGGACGCGGGGGCGCCCGGGCGAAGTCGCCAGTCTGCCGAGGAGTTCTGTACAACCCCTCACTTGTTCCTGTGAATGTCATCCGAGGTATTGACGAATGCTCAATGATCACGTTTTGGAAACATCCCCTGATGGAAGGCGTAATTCGAGACTGATCTGCACCGCATCCAACGCCGCGAGCGACTCGGTGAGTGCCGTCGAGCTGAATCCGCCTTCGTCGCGCTGGGTCGAGAGCGCCGCCCGCTGCTCACCGATCACCCGCAGCCGGAGCCGCAGTCCGTGGTCGGTACGCGCTCTCGCGGCCTCCCCCGCCGAGGCACCCGTCGAGGCATCCGTCACCGCGGCCGAAGCCTCCTCCGAGGCCGCATCGGCCGTCACGCGCCGGGCGATGTCGCGCAGCAGGTCGTCGATCTCCTCGCGATCGGCGTCGACCGCGGCACGGTCGAAGAGCGCCGGCTTCACCCAGCGCACGAGCATCGGCAGGGTGCCGCCCTGCACGATGAGCGAGGCCGCGGCGACCACGAATGCCACGAACACGAGCAGCGAGCGCTCCGGCGTGTCCGACGGGAGCGTCTGCGCGGCCGCGAGCGTCACCGCTCCGCGCATGCCGGCCCAGACGATGACGCTGCCCTCGCGCCAGCCGAGCGGTTCGGCGGTGAAGTAGTCGATGTCGGCGACCTTGCGACGGATCCTTCTGCGGAACACCGCGAGCCGTTCCTTCGGCACCTCGGGGGCCGGCTCGCCTCGCTGCGGGCCGCCGCGCGGCTCGAGGCGCAGCGGATGCCGTTCGTCGACCCGATCGAGCCGGTCCTGCATGTCCGCCAGCTGTCCGCGCATCCCGATGCCGCGTCGCACCCGCCGACGCTGCAGGCCGAGCGTCGAGAGCACGTACAGGGTGCGCACCGCGATCACCGCGAGCAGCGCGATGCCGGCGATCACGAGGCCGGCGGCGATGCCGGCCCGCCCGCCCTGCACGTCGGCCACGATGGCCGACATCTCCAGCCCCATCACGAGGAACACGGCGCCCTCGAGGATCAGCTCGACGGTGCGCCACGCCTGCGTGTCGGATGCGCGGTGCTGCGGCGAGAGCCGCTTCAGCGCGCCGCGACCCGTGACGAGGCCGGCCACGACGGCCGCGACCAGCCCGGAGGCGCCGAGCGCCTCGCTCGGCACCGCCGCCAGGAACGGCACCGTGAACGAGATCACCGTGTTCGCCGTCGGGTCGACCACGCGCTCCCGCACCCAGAGGTTCGCCTTTCCGACGACGTAGCCGATCACCACCGCGACGACCACGGCGAACACGAAGTCGCCCAAAATGTCCCAGAAGGTGACGGACGCGGCCGTCGCGACGATCGCCGACCGCAGCAGCACGAGGGCCGTCGCATCGTTCAGCAGGCTCTCGCCCTCGAGCACCGTCACGATGCGCGGGCTGACCCCGATGCGCTTCACGATCGAGGTCGCGACCGCGTCGGTCGGGCTGACGATGGCGCCGAGCGCGATGCCCGCCGCGAGCCCGATGCCGGGCACCAGCCAGGCGAACAGCAGTCCGAGCAGCACCGAGCTCACGATCACCAGGCCGACCGAGAGCCCGCCGATCGCACTGAACTCGCGCCGGAACTCCATCGCCGGCATCGCCACCGACGCCGAGTAGAGCAGCGGCGGCAGCACGCCGGCGAGGATCCACTCCGGGTCGATCTCGACCTCCGGCACGAACGGCAGCAGGCTCGCGCCGATGCCGACGATCACGAGCAGCAGCGGGGCCGCCACCCCGAGCCGCGGGCCGAAGACCGCCGCTGCGGCGATGCCGAGCAGTCCGAGCACGACCACGACGAGCAGTTCCACCGGCCCTCCATCCGCACCCCGCGCGGATGCGGCATCCGGGCCACGGGGCTGGGGAAAGTCTCGCGTACCCCGGGCGGACTGTCACCACTCGTCGGTCGCGCGCCCGGGACGCGCTCACAGCGAAGTCACAGCCTGCAGGCGCGACATCCGGAACAGCGCGCCCCGCTCGATGGTTTTCTCCAGTGTCGCCGCGCTTCGCGAGGCGGCCAGCGACCCACCGGGAGCCGCAGCCAGCGGCGCCCCATGAAGGAGGAACGAATGTCGAACGACTACCGCAGCACTCCCGAGGCGATCGCCCGCCTCACGCCCCTCCAGCGCAGCGTCACGCAGGGCGACGGCACCGAGCCGGCGTTCCGCAACGAGTACTGGGACAACCACGACGCAGGCATCTACGTCGACGTCGTGTCGGGGCAGCCGCTCTTCTCCTCGACCGACAAGTACGACAGCCGGTCGGGCTGGCCGAGCTTCACGAAGCCCCTCGAGGCGACCGCCGTGACCGAGCATGTCGACCGCACGCTCTGGATGAAGCGCGTGGAGGTACGCTCGTCGGGAGCCGACAGCCACCTCGGCCACGTCTTCGACGACGGGCCCGCCGACGCCGGCGGACTCCGGTACTGCATGAACTCGGCGGCACTGCGCTTCGTGCCGGTCGCCGAGCTCGAGGAGCAGGGCTACGGGGACTTCCTCAGCCTGTTCACGACGACGGATGGCGCGGCCGCGGCATCCGAGAAGGAGAACGCATCATGACGAACACCGAGACCGCGGTCCTCGCCGGCGGCTGTTTCTGGGGCATGCAGGACCTGATCCGCAAGCGCCCGGGCATCGAGTCGACGCGGGTCGGCTACACCGGCGGCGCGAACGCCGAGCCCACCTACCGCAATCACCCCGGGCACGCCGAGGCGATCGAGATCGAGTTCGACCCGACCGTCACGAGCTACCGCGAGCTGCTGGAGTTCTTCTTCCAGGTGCACGACCCGTCGACCCTGAACCGTCAGGGCAACGACATCGGCACGAGCTACCGGTCGGCGATCTTCCCGCAGAGCCTCGAGCAGCAGGAGGTCGCGCTCGACACGATCGCCGACGTCGACGCCTCGGGACTCTGGCCGGCCAAGGTCGTCACCACGATCGAGGAGGCCGCGCCCTTCTGGGCGGCCGAGCCCGAGCACCAGGACTACCTCGAGAAGTACCCGAACGGGTACACGTGCCACTTCGTGCGCCCCGGCTGGAAGCTGCCCAAGCGCGACGCCTCCACCGTCGCCTAGGAACTCCGCCCAGGTCGCGAGCACGAGCGGATGCCCCGTCGGACCCCGGTCCGGCGGGGCATCCGTCATGTGCGGGGGCGGCGGGCGTGGTGCCGGCACGCAGGTTCGCGAACGTAGGCTGGACGACATGGCCGTGCCCGATCCGAACCCCCTTGCAGACGCCCTGCCGACGGATGCCGCACCGCCGACCCTGCTCGACGCGACCGCCGAGGCGTTCAAGGCGGCGTTCCGCGACCACCCGGCGGGTGTCGCCCTCATCACCGCGACGACGCCGCTCGGGCCCGTCGGCCTGACGGCTTCGAGCGTGGCGTCGGTCTCGGCCGAACCCGCCGCGCTCTCGTTCTCGGTCACGCGCGCCACGGGATCCGCCGGCGGCCTGCTCGCCGCGGAATCCGTCGTCGTGCACCTCCTCTCGGCCGACCAGGTCGAGGTCGCGCGGGCCTTCGCCCGATCGGGTGCGCCTCGCTTCACGCCCGAGCAGGGCTGGGGCACCCTGCCGACCGGCGAGCCGTGGCTCGTCGGCGCCCCCGTGGCGCTGCGGGCGCGCATCACCCACACCCTGCCCGTCGGCGGCTCGTCGCTCGTCGTGGCCGAGGTGCTCGACGTGCACCTCGGCGAACGGGCGCCGGCGCTCGTGTACCGCGACCGCCGGTTCCACGCGATCGACGACGCCTCGCCGCAGGTCTGACATGCACTCGACGACACCACCACGACGGCGTCGCCGGCGACGTCGTCCGTCGGTCGCGCTGCTCTCGGTGCAGCTCCGCCGCTACGGGCTGGCGGCGATCCTCGCGATCTGCGCGATCGGCACGATCATCGCGGCGCTGACGACGCGCTGAGCCCGGTCGGCGCGGCGCGGCCAGGGCCGCGCGCCTGCCTCAGGCGGCGACGCCCAGCCGGTCGAGGGCGTCCTGCACGATCGTGAGCCCGGCGAGCCCCGGCATGCCGCTGATGCTCTCGTCGACCTTGCGGGCCGCACGCCGTCCCTCCGGGCCGCTCATCAGGTGCGTCATGACATGCCGCACGTCGCTCTCCGACGAGATGCTCGACCCGACCGGCGCCCAGAACCGGCTGAGTGCGAACCGCGTCACCTTCTGCGCCTTCGCGCTCGCGGCGAGCCGTTCGCGCGCCTGCGACGTGTAGAACGCGACATGCCTCGCCTCCTGCTTGGCGATGCGGCGCAGCAACTCGGCGAGCACCGGATGCGCCTCGAGCTCGGCCATGCGCTGGTACGCGGTGATCGCCGACCACTCGTTCGCGGCGCCCCACGACATGTGCACGGCCACGAAGTCCTGGCCGACGAGGCCGCCGAGCACGGACTGCTTGATGGGGTCGAGCCGGTCCTTCCACCCGAGCTTCATGCGATTCGCCTTGAGCGCGTCGTAGTCGACCGTGATGTCGTGCATCGCGAGCACCGCGGCCAGCGCCTCGCCGTGCCAGAACTCCTCGCGGTTCCACATCGTCATGAACGCGCTCATGTCGGCCTCGCGGTGCGACGGCGTCGTCAGCAGGTCTCGCGTGTAGCAGACGGTGTGGTACTCGACGTCGGCCATGTAGCGCAGCGTGCGCAACGACGACTCGGGCAGCGGGTCGGTGCGGAACACCTCGAGGTCGAGGTCGCTCCACGCGACGCCGACCGACGTCGCGGTGTACCGGTCGATGTCGAAGGCCATGCTCCCCTGCTCCCTCGTGTCCCGTTCAGGCGCCGAGCCGTCGGAGGACGGCGGTCGTGGTGCGTTCGCCAACTCCAGGCAGCGATCGGATGCCGCGGGCGAGCGCCGAACGCGACTCGGCGTCGGCCACGGCGAACTGCGCGAACGCCTCCCGCTCCCCCGTGGCGACGGAGCCGCTGCCGAGCGGCCATGCGGAGCGTGCGAGCTCGCCTCGCCCGAGGCGCGCCGCCCGCGACGATGCCGCCATGCGTCGCCGCGCCTCGCCCGCGAAGAACTCGGTGTGCCGCAGCTTGATGGTGCGGATGCGCGCGATGGCGTCGCCGAACGCCGGGTTCGGAGTGCCGGCCCCGTCGATCGCCTCGGCGGCGAGTCGCGCGTACGCGAGGTCGAGCACGAGGTCGTCCACGAATCCGAGCGCGAGGTGGGCGCCGACCACGTCTGGCCCCTGCCCGAAGCCGGCGAGCGACCGCCGGATCGGCCCGCGGCCGGCGGATGCCCGGCCGGTGGTGGCGGCCGCAGTGTGCGTCGAGGGGTTCGCCGCGGCATCCCTCGCCCCGGTCGCGCCCGCGATCAGCCGCAGCGCATCGGCGATCCAGTACTTCTCGTAGGCCCACGACACGAGGAACGCCGTGACCATCGCGTCCTTGTGGGTCGGGGTCACGAGCACGTTTCGCAGGTGCTCCATCGTGGCCCCCTCGAGTTCGGCGAGGGTGGCGACCGTGCGAACGGCGTCGCGCGCGAGCCCGGCCTGCGCCATCGCGTCGAGTTCGAGGTCGTCGCGCAGGCTGCCCTGCGCGGTTCGCGCGAAGCCGCGAACGTCGAACGGCGCCGGCTCGGACCCCGCAGCGGGGGTCCGGCCGACGCCGATGGACTGGCTCATGTGCCGAGGCTACTCCGCGATCGACGACCGGGCACGAGGCGCGGGCAACGCGATCACGGGGCGTGGTGCCGGCTCAGAACTTCTGGCCGAGCGCCTTCGCCTTGATGGCGTCGAACTCCCCGTCGGAGATGACGCCCTGGTCTCGCAGTGCCGCCGCCTTCGCGATCTCATCGGTCGGATTCGCGAACGAGACCTGTCGCACCTCCTCGTCGGAGTACTCGACGATCTCGGGGCGTCGGTACGACGATCGCTCCGCCATGCCCTGCCCGCGGATGATGAGGTACACGATGCCGGTCAGGAACGGCAGGAACACCAGCAGCAGGATCCACAGCGCCTTCATCCACCCGCCGATGTCGTGCGAGCGGAAGATGTCGATCGCGATGTAGATCAGGGTGAAGAGGTAGGCGATGTAGGCGAAGATCCAGAAGCTGAACCAGATCCAATCCCACACGGTGGCGAACATTCCCATGGCGGGCCCTTTCGATCGGGGCACGACGAGGACCGTGCCTTCTGGCGCTCAACCTATCGGCGTGCGGCCCGCCGTGGAAGAGGCGCGCCCGGGCGATGCATCCGACCATGCGGGCCGGCCGCGCCTGCCCCTGACTCGTCCACCCGCCTTTTCAGGATGAGACGGTCATGGGCGCATATCGCCGTCATGACCGATGTGGTCCTGAAAAGCGGGCTGACTCAGTCGAGGCCGTCGAGCCAGGCGTCGAGCGTCGGCAGCGCGAGGTAGGCGATCGTGCTGTGGGTGGCCAGCGGCACGACCTCGTACGAGACGTCGTCGCCGAGCCCGCGCACGTGCTCGACGAAGGTCGCCGTGTCGGCGGGCAGCACGAGCTCGTCGTCGGCGCCCTGCGCGACGTACACCGGCGCCGCGATCGGGCGCTGTCCGGCGGAGTTCTCGGCGAGCAGCGTGGCCCACGGTTCGGTCGTGGTCGGGTCGTGGGCGAAGAAGTCGCCGACGAGCGGCTGTCCGATGCCGTGCAGCTTCTCGAGGTTCGTCAGCAGGCAGAGCCGGTTCATCTCGGGCGACTTCGCGACCGCCGCGGGGGTGAGGATCGCGTCGAGCTCGGCGCCCGGCACGTTCGGGCCGTAGACCGAGGCGAATGCGGGGAACGCATACGACCCGATCGTCACGCCCGAGATGTCGTCGAGGTGCGAGCCCATGAGCGCGGTCAGGTCGGCCGCGGGCGCGGCGGCGGCGACGCCGGCGACGTCGAGCTCTGGCGCGTACACCGGCGCCTGCTCGGCGGCGAAGAGCACGGCCTGCCCGCCCTGCGAGTGCCCCCACAGCACCACGCGATCACCGGCCTCCGCGCCGTCGAGGTGGCGCGCCGCGCGCACGGCGTCGAGCACGCTGCGCGCCGCGGTCTGCGCGACGAGGTAGGAATCGGGGCCCTCGGTGCCCATGCCGGCGTAGTCGGTCGCGACGACCGTGTAGCCACGGTCGAGCATGAGGCGCAGCCCCTCGATGCCGATGAACGGGTCGAAGCCGCGCGACGGGGCGCACGAGGCATCCGTGCCCGTCGTCGGATGCCCCCAGGCGAGCACCGTGCGCCCGCCATCGGGTGCCGGGCCGAGCGGTGTCACGACGATGCCGGTCACGACGATCGGCTCGCCGTTCAGGTCGGTCGAGCGGTACATGATGCGCCACGCCTCGGATGCCGCGGGCACGCCGTCGAGCGCCTCGCTCCGCACGAGCGTGCCGGGGTCGCCGTTCGCGGCGTCGGCCGGCTGGTCGTAGAAGTCCGCGAGCCCCGGCTGCTCCGCGGCATCGCCGATGATGCGGATCGCTTCGACCGCGACGAGCGCGCCGACGATCGCGATCACCGATGCCGCCAGGATCGCGACCACCCGTCGAGCCCGCATGCCGACTCCCCCATGCGGCGCGCGGCCGCCGCGAGACCAGCATCGCCTGCGACGAGCCGCAGGCGCAATGCCGGGCGGCGTCCAGCCGCATCCGACCATGCCGAGATGCACGCCGGTAGAGTGGCGAACGGTCGGCTCGGACGAAGGAGTCAGCATGCGGGCACTGCTCACGCGGTCGACGGTGGTGATCCTCGTGATCGCCTGGGCGACGACGATCTGGGCGCTCGCGTTCGGGCACGACCTCGTCGCGCATCCGCCGAACGCCGTCGTCAGCGTGATCACGTTCATCGTGATCCTGGCGGCGATCATGGTCGCGGCCTTCGGGGTCGTGAACCAGGCCGAGCATCTCGCCGAGAAGGTCGGCGAACCCTTCGGCACGCTCATCCTGACGCTGACCGTCGTCGTGATCGAGGTCGCCCTCATCGCGTCGGTGATGCTCGGCCCGAGCGGATCCGCGACGATCGGTCGCGACTCGCTCTTCGCCGTGATGATGATCATCATCAACGGCGTGATGGGCCTGGCCATCCTCCTCGGCGGGCTCCGCCACGGGCCGCAGAACTACAACACGGTCGGCACCTCGGTCTACCTCGCGGTCATCGTCGCGCTGTCGCTCTGCACGCTGGTGCTGCCGAACTTCACGAGTTCGACCCCTGGCGGAACGCTGACCTCGTTCCAGTCGATCGGCATCGCGGTGCTCGCCGCCGCGCTCTACGCGTTCTTCCTCGTCATGCAGGTCGGCCGGGACCGGAACCTGTTCGTGCAGCCGGTCGTTCCGTCGGCCGCAGTCCCATCCTCCACGAGCGCGGCGCCGTCAGGGGCGTCGGCGTCGGCGTCGGCGAACCCCGCCGCCCGCGGGGAGCTGGTCGGGCGCGCCTTGCTCCTCATCGTGACCGTCCTGCCGATCGTGCTGCTCTCGCACGACCTGGGCGTGCTCGTCGACCTCGGCATCGAGGCCACCGGCGCTCCCGTGGCGCTCAGCGGTGTCGTCATCGCCATCATCGTGTTCACGCCGGAGGCGGTGACCGCGATCCGAGCGTCGCTCGCCGACCAGAACCAGCGCGCCTTCAACCTCGGGCTCGGCGCCTTCGTGTCGACCGTCGGGCTCACCATTCCGGTCATCCTCGTGATCGGGCTGATCAGCGGCCAGGAGGTCGTGCTCGGCGAGACGCCCGCGAACATGGTGCTCATCGCCATCACGCTCGCCATGACGCTGATCACGTTCTTCTCTCCACGGACGACCGCCGTGCACGGCGCCGTGCACCTCATGCTCTTCGGGGTGTTCGCGATCCTGCTGTTCGCGCCGTGAGCTCAGCACGTGCGGGCGGCGCCTGCGCCTGCCGACCCCTCGCCGCTCAGCGCCCGGCGCGCCCGGCGAACAGCGCATGCAGCAGCGGCAGGACGGACGCGATCATCAGCACGGTGCCGAACACCGCGTCATCCGCACGGATCACCGCCCCGGCCACGAGGAGCGCGCCGAACAGGATCGCGGAGACCACCCGCCTCGCGGTGCGCTCGAGCCTGGCGACGCGTCGCTCGAGACTCGGGTTCGTGACGGCGACGGAGCCCTCTTCGAGGCGGGTCGCGAGCGAGTCGAGGCGCTTCGGCAGGCCGACCGCGATGCCGGCGATCTCGACGGCCTGCTTCGCGAGGTCCTGCACGACGTTGCCGCGCTCGTCGCGGATGAGCTTCGTCGCGTACGGCTCGATCGAGTCCCAGAGGTTGAACTCGGGATCCAGCGCACTGCACACGCCCGAGGTGAGCGACATCGCGCGCACGATGAGCAGGAAGTTCTCGGGCAGCTGGAACGGCAGCGAGCGCACCACGTGGCCGAACTGCTCGGCGAAGTCGCGGAACTCGCGCGGATCCACCTCGCGCAGCTCGGCGAACCCCATGCCGCCGAATCGGGCGAACAGCTGGGTCATCGCCCGCTCGAGCTCGCCGGTGTCGGCGGAGGGCAGCAGGACGCCCACCTCGCGCACGGCGTCGACGAGGCCCTTGCCGTCGCGCGACGCCGCCGCGATGAGCAGCTTGCGCAGGCCGCTCCGCGTGCCGGGCGGAACCACGCCCATCATGCCGAAGTCGATGAACGTGAGCTTCCACGCCGGCGCCGTCGAACCCTCGACGACGGGCATCGGCGTGACGAAGATGTTGCCCGGATGCGGGTCGGCGTGGAAGAAGCCGTTCGTGAAGAGCTGGTCGAACATGACGGCGGCGAAGGCCGGCGCCACGTCGGCTGGATCGATGCCGGCCGACGCCAGCGCCGCGGCATCCGTGATCTTGATCGCCGTGACGTCTTCGAGGGTGAGCACGCGCCGGGTCGTGCGCTCCCACGCGATGGACGGGACGCTCACGCGGTCGTCGTCGGCGAACTCCGCGGCGAAGCGCTCGGCGTTCGCGGCCTCGTGCAGGTAGTCGATCTCTTCCAGGCTGGTCTGCGCGAATTCCTCGACGAGCGCGTGCGTGTTCACCCTGTCTGAGACGAGTCGCACGTGGCTGAGCCACCCCGCGACCTTGCGCAGGGCGGCCAGGTCGACGTCGACGATGCGATCGATGCCCGGCCGCTGCACCTTGACGACGACGGCGTGCAGACCCGTGTCTGCGGCATCGGCGGCCGAGAGCCGGGCGCGGTGGGCCTGACCGAGGGATGCCGCGGCGATCGGCTCCTCGTCGATCGAGGCGTAGGCGCGGTCGAGCGGCATGCCGAGTTCGGCCTCGGCGAGCACCCGGATCGCCGCGAACGGCACCGGCGGCACCTCGTCCTGCAGCCCCGCGAGCTCGGCGGTGATCTCGGGCGGCAGCACGTCGAGGCGCGAGGACATGAACTGCCCGACCTTGATCATGAGCCCGCCGAGGTCGATCGCGAGCACGTGGAACCGCTGGGCGAAGCGCCGCATGCGCTTGGACCGCGTGCGCTCGGCGACCGACGTGAGCCCGATGCGCGGGAGGAACAGCTCGTACCACCACGTGACGGCGAGGTTCCAGCCCGCGAACCGCAGGATGCGTCGGTAGCGCGCGCGGGTATTGCCGGCACCGGGCATCGAATCGCCTCGATCCCGAGGGGCGGACGCCACCCGCGTCAGTCCTGGGCGAGGATCGCGTAGAGCCGTCGTCGCGTCTCGTCGAGCGCGGCCACGGCCTGCTGCACCTGCTCGGGCGTGCCAGTTCGCCCGACCTGGGCGGCGGCCTGCGCGAGTTCGAAGCCCGCCTTCGGCAGTGCAGAGGGGCCGGCGCCGTCGCTCCCGCCCTGCGGGGCCCACGGCGCCGATGCACCGGTGTCGGCGACCGAGGAGCGCCCCTCGTCGGTGAGCGAGTACGTCTTGCGGCCGTTCGACTCCTGGGCGCTGATGAGCCCCTCGTCGGCGAGCAGCTGCAGGGTCGGGTAGACCGAGCCGGCGCTCGGCTTCCAGGTGCCGCCGCTGCGCTCCTCGATCTCGTGGATGATCTGGTAGCCGTGCATGGGCTGCTCGGCGAGCAGGGCGAGCACCGCTGCACGCACGTCGCCGCGGCCCATGCGGCTGCCCGCGCGCTTCTCGAAGTTCGAGCGCAACTGCTCGAAGGCCTGCCAGATGCCGTCGGCCGGGATGCCGGCGCCGAATCCGCCGGTGGGGAACGAGCCACTCATGACAACCTCTTCCGTCGCGTGTGAACGATACTCAACGATATAGCGAGAAGGCTGTGAGCGATAGGGGTACGACGTTCGCAGGCGATACCGTCGGAGGCGGGTGCAGCACCCCGAGATGGAGGCAGTCGGCGATGGAGCACTTCGACACGATCGTGGTCGGCGCGGGGGTCGCGGGCCTGAGCGCCGCCAGGCTGCTGGCGCGGCACGGCAACCGGGTCGCCGTGCTCGAGGCCCGCGACCGGGTGGGCGGCCGGGTTTGCACCGACCGCGCCGACGGGCTCGTCACCGACCTCGGCGCATCGTGGATCCACGGCGTCACCGGCAGCCCGGTCGCCGCCGCGGCCGAGGCGTTCGGCATGCGCACCGTCGAGTTCACGGTCGGCGGCTACCAGCCGGACAGCCGACCGATCGCGTACTACGGGCCTGACGGCGAGCGCCTGTCCGATGCCGATGCACGTCGCTTCGCCGCCGACCTCCACGCCGTCGACGCGACCCTCCTCGACGTGGTCGCGGCATCCGCTCCGGATGCCTCGTACCGCGACGTGACCGAGGCGGCGCTCGACCGTCAGGCGTGGGACGCCGAGCGCACCCAGCGGGTGCGCGAGTACCTCGAGCACCGCTCGGAGGAGCAGTACGGCGCGTGGATCGAGGACCTCGCCGCGCACGGACTCGACGACGATTCGATCGACGGCGACGAGGTGGTCTTCCCCGACGGCTACGACCGCCTGCCGGCGCACCTCGCCGAGGGGCTTGACGTCCGCCTCGAGCACGTCGTCTCCCACGTGCGGTGGTCGGGCGACGGCGTCGTCGTCACCACCGATCGCGGCGCGTTCACGGCCGGCACCGTCGTCGTGACGGTGCCCGTCGGCGTGCTGAAGTCCGACGACTTCGTCATCGAGCCGGCGCTGCCCGAACCGGTCGCCGGCGCCCTCGACCGGCTCGAGATGAACGCGTTCGAGAAGGTCTTCCTGCGGTTCCCGACGAGGTTCTGGGACGACGACGTCTACGCGATCCGCCAGCAGGGTCCCGAGAGCAGATGGTGGCACTCCTGGTACGACCTCACCGCCCTGCACGGCACTCCCACGCTCCTCACCTTCGCCGCCGGCCCCGCCGCCCGCGAGACGCGCGGCTGGTCGGATCGGCGGGTCGTCGAGTCGGTGCTCGCCCAGCTGACCCGGCTCTACGGCGATCGCGTCGAGCAGCCGAGCGTCGTGCATCGCACGGACTGGCAGGGCGACCCGTTCGCCCGTGGCTCGTACGCCTATATGACCGTCGGCTCCACGACGGCCGACCACGACGACCTCGCGACGCCCGTCGGCGGCGTGCTCCACCTCGCGGGCGAGGCGACCTGGACCGACGACCCCGCGACGGTGCCGGCGGCGATGCTCTCGGGGCATCGTGCCGCCGCGAACATCCTGCGGCGGCAGGTCCCCGTCGACGAGCTCTGGGCCTGAGCGCGATGGAGGTCGACAACGGCGACGAGCCGCGGTTCCGCAGCCCCGATCCCTGCCCGCGGTGCGGGGGCGTCCTCGACGGCGGCGTGCTCGTCGAGATCGATCAGCCCCTCACGATCACGCTGCGGTGCCTCGACTGCGGGTACTCCGCGCTCGTCGACCCCTTCGCGTGAGGCGGGGGCCCCGCCTTCCACACTCCGGTAGTGACCCGAACCTCTAATCTGGTCACAACGAACGGAGGGCGCATGAGCGCACGTCGCGCAACCGTCCCGGTGACCGGGGCGACGGTCTCCGTCGTCGAGTGGCCGGCCGCCGGCGGGGACCGAACCGGCGACCGCCCGACGGTGCTCCTCCTGCACGGCGGCGGGGCCGACAGCGCCGAGCTCTCGTGGGGCGAGGTCGGCCCGGCGCTCGCGAACGCCGGCTTCCGCGTGCTCGCACCCGATCACCCGGGCTTCGGCCGCAGCCCCCGAGCCGAGTGGCAGCTGACGCAGGAGCACCTCGTGCGCTACGTCGGCGAGCTCGTCGACGCCCTCCGCCTCGACGAGTACGTGGTCGGCGGGCTCTCGCTCGGCGGCGGCCTGACCCTCGGCCACATGCTCGACCGGCCGGGTGCGGCTCGCGGCGCGATGCTGCTGGGATGCTTCGGCATCATGCCCAGGCTCGCCGACGGGTCGCTCGGGCGCCTGAGCCACGCGGCGACGTTCCTGCTGCTCCGATCCGGCCTCCTCGCGGCGATGACCCGGTCGTACGCACGAGACCCGGCCGCGATGGAACGCGGACTGCGCAGCATCGTGCGCGACCCGGCGGCCCGCACGCCCGAACTCGTGCAGGCGGTCATCGCGGAGGCCGCGGCATCCGACGGCCTCGAGGTGTTCGGCGAATGGCAGCGCGAGCAGGTGCTCTGGAACCGGTTGCGCACCGACTATGCCGACCGACTGCCCGGGATCCCGACGCCGACGCTGGTCGTCCACGGCGATCACGACCGCGGGGTGCCGATCTTGCGCGCGAGGACCGCGGCCCGGCTGCTCCCCCGCGCCGAGCTGCTGGAGGTCCCGGATGCCGGGCACTGGGTGCAGCGCGATCGGCCCGACCTCGTGGTGCCGGCCATGGTCGGCTTCCTTCGGCGGGTCGGCTGATGCCCCGCCCGCTCGTGCCCGACCGGCGCGAACGCCTCCTCGATGCCGCCGAGCGCCTGATCCTCGAGCGCGGCTTCGACGCGATGGGCATCGCCGCCGTCGCCGCGGAAGCCGGCATCGGCAAGGGGGCGGTCTACCTCGAGTTCGCGGGCAAGCGCGACCTCCTCGACGCCGTGCTGCGGCGCGCCACCCGACGCCTGCGCGATCGCGTGCGGCTCGAGGTCGGCGATGACCCCGGCCTGAGCGACGCGTACCGGGCCGCGATTCGTGCCCTACTGCAGGACGACCTGCTGACGGCCGCGTTCCTCGACGATCACGCCGTGCTCGGTGCGCACGTCGAGACCGTCGACGACGACCGGTACCGACGGCGCCACGAGGGCGTCGTCGACTGGGTGCGCGACCGGCAGGCTCGCGGCTCGCTGATCGCCGACGTCTCGCCCGAGCATGTCGCGCTCGCCCTGTCGAGCGCGACCATCGGCCTCCTGTCGGCGAACCGGCTGCTCGGACCCCTGTCGCCGGCCGACCTCGAGGGCGCGGTCGAGGCCCTCGCCCGCATGGCGGCGACCTTCGAGGTCGAGCCGCCGGCCACGGGGCGTTCCGTCAGCGCAGCGGCAGCGGCGAGCGCGCCTTCGTGACGCCGAACGCGAAGGTCGTGGTGATGCCGGCGATCGACGGGATGGCGCGCAGCTGGCCGCGCATGAGCTCCTCGTACTCGCTGAACGACGCGACGGCGACCTTCGCGAGGTAGTCGTCGTCGCCGGCGAGCAGGTAGGCCTCGACCACTTCGGGGATGTCGCGGAGTCGCGCCTCGACCGCATCGACCACCTGCGTCGCATGCGACGACAGTCGCAGTCGCACGAACGCGGTGATGGCCAGCCCCACCGCGCCGGCGGCGATCTCGGCGGCGTACCCGGTGATGATCCCGTCGTCCTGCAACTGGCGGACCCGGCGCAGGCAGGGCGACGGCGAGAGGCCGACGCGATCGGCGAGCTCCTGGTTGGTGAGCCGCCCGTCCTGCTGGAGCTCGAGCAGAATATGACGGTCGATGGCATCGAGGGTTCGAATTGGCATATTCTGCCAAAGCAGCACGATTTCTTGGCATTCTCGGCAATCGCATGCGCCGACGTATTTCCTATCGTTGCGGCATGCCCGGTACCCAGACCCGCGATCTCGTGATCGGCGCCGTCGCCATGGCGACGGCGGTCCTGCTCTGGGCGTCGTTCGCACTCACGCTGCGTGGCGTCGGCGAGTCGTCGCTGACGACGATCGACCTGAGCGTGCTGCGGTTCGCGATCCCGGTGGCGGCGCTGGCCCCGTGGCTGCCGCGCGCGATCCGGGAGATCCGTGCCGAGCGGCGCACGACCGCGCTCCTCCTCCTCGTCGGCGGCCTGCCGCACTTCCTCGTCTCTGCGCTGGGAGCTCACCTCGCGCCCGCCGCACTGGTGGGGCTCATCATCCCCGGCACCGTGCCGCTCTTCGTCACGGTGCTGGCCGTGCTGGGCGGACGCGTTCGCATCCCCGGTCGGCAACTGGCATCCGTCGCCCTGATCGTCGTCGGAGTGGCCGCCGCGGCCGTCATGACGAGCGGCACGGTGCCGCCGGCCGGCATCGCCGTGCTGCTCGTCGCCGGATTCGTCTGGGCGGTCTACACGCTCGGCCTGAAGCGCAGCACGCTGAGCCTCACGACGACGGTGCTGGTCATCTGCACGCCCGCTGCGGTCGCGGCCCTCGGGCTCGCCTGCTCCGGTGCCATGCCCTCGAACCTCCTGTCGGGAACCGCGCTGCCGGGCGACATCCTGCTCTTCGCCGTGCTGCAGGGCCTCGGCACCGGCATCATCTCGACGATCGCGTACGCGCACGCGGTTCGGGTGCTCGGCAGCGGCATCGCCGCGACCGCGGGAGCCTTGAGCCCGGTGGCGGCCGCGGCGCTCGCCGTGCCGTTGCTCGGGGAGCCGATCACGTGGGGCGTCGTGGCGGCGATGACGATCGTGGTCTCGGGGGTGCTGCTCTTCAACGCGCCGCGGCGCCGACGCACGGTCGCCGCGGGTGACGGATGCCTCGGGGCCGGACATGCGAGCATGGGACACGATGATCCACCGCGTCGGCAGCCGTATCGCCCTGGGCGCGCTCGCACTGGCGGTCCTGTTCGCGTCGGGGTGCTCGGCCCCCGACGCCCCTGATCCCCGTGCCGTCGTGCTGCCACCGGCCGGGTCGCCACCCGACTACCAGCTCGGCGGTGCCTACGAGCCCGATCCGGCGGTCGGCATCGTCGCCCGCGACCGCACGAGCGATCCCGCCGCCGGCCGGTACTCGATCTGCTACGTGAACGGGTTCCAGACGCAACCCGGCGAGCGCGGGCTCTGGACCGACGAGGTCGTGCTCGATCGCGACGGCGCAGACGTGATCGACCCCGACTGGCCCGATGAGGCGCTGCTCGACACCTCGACCCCCGCGCAGCGAGCGCGCATCGCCGAGTCCGTCGCCCCGTGGATCGAGGGGTGCGCCGAACGCGGCTACGACGCCGTCGAGTTCGACAACCTCGACTCGTACACGCGCTCGGGCGGCGCGATGTCGCTCGACGACAACCTCGCGCTCGCGTCGACCCTCGTCGACCTCGCCCACGCGCACGGGCTCGCGGCCGGACAGAAGAACGCCGCCGAGGCGACCGAGCGGCTGCATGCCGACGCGGGATTCGACTTCGCGGTCGTCGAGGAATGCCTGGCCTATGACGAGTGCGGCGCGTACACCGCGGTGTACGGCGCGAAGGTCATCGCGATCGAGTACACCGATGCGCTCCCCCGCCCGTTCGCCGAGCTCTGCGCGGACCCCGACGCGCCCGCGTCGCTCGTGCTGCGCGACCGCGACCTGACGCTGCCCGGCGATGCCGCCCATGTCTTCGAGGTGTGCCGACGGTGAGCCGGCACATCCGTTCAGGTTGCGGGTGCGTCAGCGTGTTGCGTGCGGTGACGTCCGACCTTGCGCCGCGACCGCCGCGCGCCGCACAGTGAGCCCATGTCCGACCCCGCCAGCCCCCCGACTGCCGACGCGCCGCACCCCGATGCGCCGTACGCCGATGAGCCGCACCCCGACGCGCCGCATGCCGACGCGACCGTGCTCGACAACGCCGCCTGGTCTTCGCTCGCCGGCCCGCACGCCTCGTTCGCGATCGGCAACGACCTCGTGCGGCGCTACCCGGAGGACGTCGCGCCGTTCGTCGCGGTGCGCACCTGGGAGGACCCGGGAGTCTGGGACGCCCTGATCGACCTCGTCGGCCGCGACGCGATCATCGGGCTCTCGGGCTTCGACGGCGACCTGCCCGACGGATGGGAGGTGGTCGGTCGCGGCGCCGGCGTGCAGCTGGTGCAGACCGACGCGCTGCGGCCGCGCCCCGACGAGGAGGCGATCGTGCTCGGCGCCGACGACGTGCCCGAGATGCTCGCGATCGTCGAGCGCAACCAGCCCGGACCCTTCCGTCCCCGCACCCATGAACTCGGGCGCTACGTCGGAATCCGGCGCGACGGCCGCCTCGTGGCGATGGCCGGCGAGCGCCTGCATCCAGAGGGCTGGACCGAGATCAGCGCGGTCTCCACCGACGACGCGCACCGACGGCAGGGCCTCGCATCACGCCTCGTGCTCGACGTGGCCTTCCACATCCAGCAGCGCGGCGATCGCGCCCTGATGCACGCCGAGGCGTCGAACCTCGGGGCGATCGCGGCCTACGAACGACTCGGCTTCGCGCTCCGCAGGCGCTCGGTGTTCGCCGCGGTGCGGACGCCGGCGTAACGGCCTCAGCGAACGTCGAGGCCGGCGGGCAGGCCGACCTCCGCGCGAAGCCCGCCGTCGTCGCGGGCGGCGAGTTCGAGGGTGCCGCCGTGGGCCCTGGTGATGCTCTTGACGATCGCCAGGCCGAGGCCGACGCCCGCGTGGTCGCTCCTGATGCGGTCGGTGCCCCGCCGGAACGGCTCGGTGAGGGTCGAGACGAGCGCCGGATCGAGCCGCTCTCCAGAGTTCTCGACGGTGAGCACGGCCCAGCCGGGGCGCACCGAGGTGCCGACCCGCACGAAGCCGCCCTCGACGTTGTGCACGATCGCGTTGTGCACGAGGTTCGTCGTCAGCTGCAGCAGCAGCGTCGGCGACCCCTCGGCGACGGCGACCTCGCCGGACGCCTCGAGGGCGATGCCGCGTTGCTCGGCGAGCGGGAGGAGCGTCTCCGTGGCCTCCTCGGCGAGGAGCGACAGGTCGACGCGCTCCCTCGCGAACGACTGCCGGTCGGCGCGACTCAGCACGAGCAGCGCCTCGGTCAGCTCGATCGCCCGGGTGTTGACGGCGTCGAGGCGCTCGATGAGGGCGTCCGTGTCCCGCTGCGGATCGCTTCGGGCGACGTCGAGCAGGGTTCGGCTGATCGCCAGCGGGGTCCGCAGCTCGTGCGAGGCGTTCGCGGCGAATCGCTGCTGCTCGGCGACGTGGGCCTCGAGCTGCGCGAGCATGGCGTCGAAGCTGTCCGCGAGTTCGCGGAACTCGTCGCGATGACCGTCCAGCTCGATGCGGTGGGAGAGCGACCCGTTCGCCGCCTCGCGGGTGGCCTTCGTGATGCGCCGGAGTGGGGCGAGCATTCGGCCCGCGAGGAACCATCCGCCGAGCAGCCCGAGCACGAGCAGGAACACCAGGGCCCAGGCCGCCGCCGGACCGAAGGCGCGCACGAGGTCGTCGCGCCCCGGCACGAAGCCCTCGATCGTCCAGATCGCGTTCGCTGGCACGTAGCGCAGCAGGAACACCCACACGACGGCGAGGAGCAGCGCCCCGGCGACCATGAGGAAGCCGGCGTAGCTGAGGGTGAGTCTCCAGCGGACGCTGAGCCCAGGCGGTCTATCCACTCCCGACTCCCCCGGTCGACTCCCCTTCGCGGCCAGACGCAGCACCGGATCCGTCACCGGCGCCGGCATCGGCTCCGGCATCGATGCGGTAGCCGACGCCGGGAACCGTGACGATCAGCCAGGGCTCGCCGAGCCGCTTCCGCAGCGCGGAGACGGTGATGCGCACGGCATTGGTGAACGGATCGGCGTTCTCGTCCCACGCCCGCTCGAGGAGCTCCTCGGCACTGATCACCCCGCCGTCGGCGTCGACGAGCACCTCGAGCACCGCGAACTGCTTGCGGGTCAGTGCGACGTACCGCCCATCGCGGTGCACCTCGCGCCGGAACGCGTCGAGCCGCAGTCCCGCGATCTCCCGAACGGGCGGGCGGATGCGGGAGCGCCGGCGATCGAGCGCCCGGAGCCGCAGCACGAGCTCGCGCAGCTCGAACGGCTTCGTCAGGTAGTCGTCGGCGCCGAGCTCGAATCCGGAGGCCTTGTCGTCGAGCCGGTCGGCCGCCGTGAGCATGAGGATCGGCATCCCGCTGCCCGACGCCACGATGCGCCGTGCGATCTCGTCACCCGACGGCCCCGGGATGTCCCGGTCGAGCACGACGAGGTCGTACGCGTTCACGTCGAGCATCTCGAGCGCGGTGTCGCCGTCGCCGGCGAGATCGGCCGCGATCGCCTCGAGGCGCAGGCCATCGCGGATGGCCTCGGCCAGGAGGGGTTCGTCCTCGACGATCAGCACGCGCACGTTCTCGATGGTACGAGCCGACGCATATCGTCGGCGTATCGGGATCCGCATACGCTGCGGCAACACGCGGTCACGTTGGCTGGAGGCCATGACCTCCACGCACCGCACCCGAACGTCGACCCGCGGCATCCGGTCGGCCATGCTCCTCGTGCTCGCGCTCGCCGCGGCGCTGCTCGTCGCCGTGTTCGCCGGGTCGCTCGCCGGCCGGTCATCGGCGGCGTCGTCGCCGAGGGCACCGGGCGACGCACCCGCTCGCCTGCAACCTCCGGCCGCGGGAGCGGACGGGGGACTCGACGGCGACGGCCGGGTCGACGACGGCGTGACCGTCTTCGACGACGAGGAGCCGGCCGTCGGCAACCTCGACCCCGAGTTGCTCGACGCCGTGCGCCTGGCCGCGACGGAGGCCGCCGGCGACGGCGTCTCGTTCATCGTCAACAGCGGCTGGCGATCGCCCGAGTACCAGGAGCAACTGCTGCGCGACGCGGTCGCCGAGTACGGCTCCGCCGAGGAGGCCGCCAAGTGGGTGGCCACCGCCGGCACCTCACCGCATGTGCGTGGCGACGCGATCGACCTCGGCCCGTGGGATGCGACGGCGTGGCTGTCGGAGCACGGCGCCGCCTACGGGCTCTGCCAGGTCTACGCCAACGAGTCCTGGCACTTCGAACTCCGCCCCGATGCGGCCTCCGACGGCTGCCCCGCGATGTACGCCGACCCCACCGGGGATCCCCGGATGCAGGGCTGACCCGCATGCCGGACGACACCGCGACACGCCCCGAACCCAGCCTCGGACACAGCCCCAGACCTGAAAGCGACGCCGCCATGACCACCACGAACCAGACGACGGATGCCGCGGCCGCACGCTCCCGGCGCCGGCACCGCCCGCCCCGACCGACCGGGGCCATGCTGATCCCGATGTTCGTCGCGTACCTCGCCCTGCTCACGTGGCTCGTGCTGTGGAAGCTCGAGATCCCCTGGATCGGCGGCGCCTCGCATCGCGTGGTCAAGCTCGTGCCGTTCGCCGACACGGCGCAGTTCGGCGCCAGCGCCCCCTCCGAGGTGCTCGCGAACCTCGTCGTCTTCGTGCCGTTCGGCGTCTACCTGGGCCTGGTCGCGCCCTCGTGGCCGTGGTGGAGGGCGACGGGCGTCGTCGCGGCCGCGAGCCTCGCGCTGGAGGCCGGGCAGTTCGTGATGGCCACGGGCAGCTCCGACGTCACCGACCTCATCGTCAACACCGCCGGCGGCCTCGTCGGGTTCGCCGTGCTCGACCTCGCCCGCCGTCGCCACGGCTCGCGCGCCACGACGGTGGCGATCCGGCTCTGCACGGCCGCGACGGTGCTCGCCCTGATCGCCGGTGCGCTCCTCGTCGCCTCGCCGCTGCGGTACGGGACGCCCATGCGCGGCACGGACCTGCGGCCCGCCGTCCCCATGGAGCAGTCGGGAACGCCGGTCGGGTCAGCGAGTCGGTGAGCCGCCGCCCGATGCACCGCCCGGCTTCCCACCGGATGCCCCGACCGGGGCGGCAGCGCCGCCCGCGCCGCCGGCCTTGGCCGCCGCGGCCGCTCCCGTCTCGAGGCGCTCCACGAGCTTGCGCAGTGTCTCCATGGCCTCCTCGTAGTGGCGGAACGCCTCGGCCCTCGCCGCTGTCCGAGAGGTCCGTGTGCCGCGGGCCGATGCGTCCCGGGCTTCGCGGCTGGCGACGAGGAATGCGCGGTGCGCCTCGCGAGCCCGGTCACGCACCTGCGGCAGCATGCGGGCATCGTTCAGCACGGCAGCGGCGACATCCTGCCCGTGGACGCGCGCGTCGATCTCCTCCACGAGGAGCTCGTAGTTCTCGTGCGCCCGACTCTGCGCCTCCTCGGCCTCCTGGACCCGCTCGCGCGCCTCGACGAGAAGCCGGTGGTTCTCGGGCAGTCCGGCCTCCGTGAAGAGCCTGAGCCGCCGCATCGCGACCCCGAGTTCCTTCCCGCGGATCTTCATCATGTCGTAGGTGCGGTTGCGGGCCGGGCCGTTCGCACCGAACACGCTCTCGTAGAACGCCGCCGCCGTCGCATGGTTCAGGTCCCCCGGGCGCAACGTCTCCGCACCTCCTTGGCGGTTCCCCGTCTGCGCCTCCCATGCGGCCTTGACCGTCTGCACGTCGAAGCTGCGCAGCACCCGGTCGTTCGCCGCCTGCGCTCGCACCTCGGCCCAGGTCGCGCCAGGCATGCGCTGCTCGATGTGCAGCCGTGCCATGCGGAACCACTGCAGCGCGTGCCGTGCCTCGTGCGCGATGGTGTCGCACGCGTCGGCGAACTGCTGGGGCGTCGGATCCTTGTGCGAGACGAGGTCGCGGTTGATGTGCAACTCCCATACCGAGGCGGGCTGCTTGCCGAACTGGTCGGGCGTCGGGTTGTGCAGGTGGTTGGGGATCAGCGGCGGCGCACCGGCCGCCGTGAGCTGCCGATTCGTGATCTCGAGCAGGGCGTCGAACCGCGCCTCGGGCGTCATCCTGCGGTAGCTCTCGTAGAGCGGCACGAACTCCGCGGCGAGGGCCCGGGCCTCGGGGCCGAGGTGCTCCACCACGCGGGCGGAGTCCCGGCCGCCGGGGCCGCCGCTCGTGGCCCGGGGCGAACGCGTCGACGCCGGGTCGGCGACGAGTCGCACGTCGGTCTGGCGCGCCCACCCCGGCGACTTCGCATCGAGGTACTCGGTGGCGTGCTGCACGTGGCGCGCCGCCTCATCGCCCGTGAAGTGCACCTCGACCTGGCGGCCGTCGCCCGAGTCGACGATGACGACCTCGCCGCCGAACACGGAGCCCGCATTGCGTGCGAGTTGCTCGCGGTGCGCCTCGAACCGCGAGATGAGCGACAGCCGCTCCGGCAGCGACAGGTTCGCGCCGAGACCGGTGCCGCCCCGCAGCTCGTACTCCAGGCGCCGCCATCCGCCCGGCTCCGAGAGCAGCGAGCGCACGGCGACGTCCGAGAGGCGGCCGCCGGCCTGCCCGGCGACGCCCGGCACGTCGGCCTTGGGTGCCGTGCCTGCTGCCCTGCCACCGGCATCCGCTCCCCTGACCTCGGGGATCGTGACGGCCGGTCCGCGCGCGCCGCCGCGCCACGCCTCGTACTCCTTCGCGACCCGACTGTTGACCTTGGCGAGGCCGACGTCCATGGCGACGTTCTGCACGACGCCGTCGACGATGAGGTCGGCGAACTCGTTCGCGTTCTTCGGCAGCGCCGTGCCCTCGACGACGGACTTCAGCACGGTCTCGGTCGCCGTCATGTAGACCGACGACGTGCCCGCGGCCATCGCGCTCGCGGTGAGCTCGGCGAGCTTCGTGCCCGCGAGGTCGGGGATCCGGTCGATGCGCGCCTTGATCGCGACCTGGAACCGTGCCTGCAGGGCGCCGCCGAGGTAGGTCATGACTGCGCTGACGCCCGCGGCCTGCATGAGGCTCGCGAGGCCGAGGCTCGTGCGCTGGCCGTAGTGCATCTCGGCGGCCCGGCCGAGTCCCTCCTGCGCGAACGTGTAGCCGCCCGCGACGAGGGCCGAGCCGGTCAGGCCGAGTCCGCCCGAGGCGATGCCTGCGGCGATGGTGCCGGCGGTCTTCAGCCGGTTCAGCCACTTCACCGCCGTTCCCGCGCCCGTCATGACGCGGTTCTCGTAGGCCGAGAAGCGCTTGGCCGCCTCGGCCGTCGACTGCTCGGCCATGGCGATGAGCGGCACCGCGAGCTCGTACCTGCGCTCGCGGAGCAGTGGCCACGCCTGCTCGATGAGCTGCCGGGGCTGGTCCCAGATGCGGATCGTCGGGTAGGGATCGCTGCCAGAGCCGAGCGCCTCCGAGACGTGCCGGATCGCCCCGAAGCCGATGCGCTTGGCGTTGATGGCGCTGCGCTCGACGTGCATCGGTTGCAGCTCGTGCCAGACCTGCGTCGTCTCCTTCAGCGCCTCGCGCAGCTTCGCGAGCTCCTCACGGTTCGAGACGCGGCGCGCGTACTCCTCGGGATAGTCGTTGCGCAGGTCGTCGGCGGTCACGAAGCCCTTCGTCTTGAAGACGATGCCGGGCATCGGATGCTGCCCGAGCGCCTCGCCGGGCGACGGCCGCGTGCTGAGCTCGAGCGGCCGCTTCGTGATCTGCTCGACGGCCCACTGTCGGAACTCGGTCTCGGCCTTGACGTCCCACTCCGGCGGCTCGCGCACGTCGTCGGCGAGCAGCAGGCGCACGTCCACGCTGAGGTGCTCGTCCGGCCTCGGCGGCACTGCGCTCAGCAGTCGGCGCCGCTCCTTCACGTAGTCGGGATGCTGCTCGCGCACCGTGCCGTAATACGAGAAGTCGTCGAACAGCCTCCGCACCCTGGCCTCGACATGCCACGCGATCGTGAAGTGGTCGACGACCCGCTGCCAGTGCTCGAGCTGGGCCGCCGTGAGGGCGCCGAGCAGTGCCGGATACCGCGCCTGCAATGCTGGTCGGATGTCCGGGCCGCCCTTCGGGATCGGCTCGCGCGCGTGCCGGCCCGCGACCGAGTCGGGGGCCGGATCCCGCTGCAGGTGCGTCGCGACCGCCCGGTTGCCGGCATCCCGCTGCAGGTCGAGGACGTCGTCGGGATGCAGCATCCGCGGCGCCTCGACCGTCGCGCCCGCGCGCTGCACGGCGCGCGCGGCAGACTTCGGCTCGCCCGTACGTCGCGGGTCGTCGGCGCCATGCCCGCCCTGCCTGCCCTGCGCGTTCCGGTCCGGCCGTTCGTGGATCGGCACTCCTCCTCCTGCGTTCCTCAGCCTCCATCACCACGCGCGGGTGCGGCCGCGGCCAGCGCGGGCGCGCAGCCGACCGAGCAGGACCGGGTGCCCGAGCGGGCAGGAGGAGCGGCGGGGCGGCTCAGGTCTGCTTCCTGGCGGGTTCGACGCGGTCATCGTGGTCGCGTCGCCGCCGGGACGCCGTGTACAGCCGCTCGGCGATCCAGAGCACGACGCCGATCCCGAGCAGCGCGATCGCGATCCCGTACTGCCCTGGCGGGCGGCCGGAGGTCCACGGGAACACGAGGTAGAGGCACGTGATCGCGCCGATCACGGGCAGGGCCGTCGGCGTGCGGAAGTGCTTGTGGTCGACGGGCTGCCGCCGCAGCACGAGTACGGTCACGTTGACGATCGCGAACACGGTGAGCAGCAGCAGCGAGGTCGTGCCGCCGAGCAGCGCCACGATGGAGCCCTCGGCGTCGAGGGACACGTAGACGATGAGGCCCGCGGCGAGCGCGCTCGTGAACAGGATCGCCGCCCACGGCGTCTGCCGCTTCGGCGCGACCCTGCCCAGGAACGGCGGCAGCACCTGTTGCCGGCTCATGCCGTAGAGCAGCCGGCTCGCCATCATCATGTTGATGAGCGCGGTGTTGGCCACTGCGAACATCGAGATGAACGGGAGCAGGTCGTTGATCGGGAACCCGGGTGCCGCAGCCTCGACCGCCGTCACGAGCGGCGTCTCGCTGCCGACGAGGTCGCCGATCGGCACGAGGGCGACCACGGTGATCGACACCAGCACGTAGATCACGGCCGCGATGCCGAGGCCGCTCAGCATCATCTTCGGGAAGATCCGGCTGGGATCCTTCGTCTCCTCCGCCATGTTGACGGAGTCCTCGAAGCCGACCATGGCGAAGAACGCCAACGACGTGGCCGTGCTCACCGCGAGCAGCACGCCCTTGTCCTCCGGCGTCTCGAACGCCACCACCCGAGACCAGTCGGCGTTGCCTCCGGCGATCGCCCACATGCCGATGAGGATGACGAGCAGGAGGCCCGACAGCTCCACGAGGGTCAGGACCACGTTCAGCCACACGCTCTCGGTCACGCCGCGCAGGTTCACCAGCATGATGAGCACGATGAACGCCAGCGCGATGAGCATCGTCGGCACCGTGACATCCGGGAGCCCGAAGGCGACGAGGAGGTTCGCGGCGAACGCTCGCGATGCCGTCGACGCCGACGTGATGCCCGAGGTCATCACGATGAAGCACACGATGAAGGTGAAGAAGTGGATGCCGAACGCCTTGTGCGTGTACAGCGCTGCGCCGGCCGCCTGCGGGTACTTCGTGACGAGCTCGAGGTACGAGAACGCCGTCACGGTCGCCACCGCGAACGCGAGCAGGAACGGCAGCCACGCCGCACCCCCGACCTCGGCGGCGACCTGGCCGGTGAGGGCGTAGATGCCCGTTCCGAGGATGTCTCCGACGATGAACAGAAGCAGCAGCCCGGGTCCCAGCACCCGTTTCAACTGCGGCTGCTCCGGCTCGACGGCCTTCACCACCTGCGTCCAGGACGGATCGTCGCTCATGTCGTGGCCCCCTTCGCCCGAGGCCAGCCGACCACATCCGCCGCGTCGGCTCAACCCCCTTGCGCGGGTGTCGCTCACTCGGCGTCGGTGCCGATCCTCCGTCGTGCGAACGTGTCGAGCCGTTCGCGCTTGGTGCGGACCAGGTGCGCCGCGATGGCCTCCTTCGCCGCGACGGGGTCACGGTTGCGGATGCCCTCGAGCACGGCGTCGTGCTCGAGCATCGACTCGTGCACGTCCTGCCGGTGGAAGGCGTCCTGATCGAAGATGCGCAACCGCACGATCAGGCCCTGCAGCATGGTGATGAGCGTGGCGTTCTCGGAGGCCGCCCAGAGGAGCTCGTGCCAGCGCGCGTGGAGCCGGCGGGCCACGGCGGGGTCCTCCTCCTGCCTGGCCTCGCGCTGCAACTGCGTGAGCTCGGCGAGTTGCAGGTCGGTGCGACGCACGGCTGCGGCCTGCGCGGCGGCCTGCTCGAGCGCGATGCGCACGTCGTAGATGTCGATCACGTCCTCCGGGGTGCCCGACTGGATGCGGTAGCCCCGCAACGAGCGCACGATGAGCCCCTCCTGCTCCAGGCGGTTCAGCGCCTCGCGGATCGGGGTGCGGGACACGCCGTAGAGCTCGGTCAGTCGGCCCTCGACGAGCGGTTCGCCCCAGGGGAAGCGCCCGGCGAGCAGGTCGTCCCGCAACTGCACGTGGAGGGGTGCGCGCGACATGAATGCTCCTCAACTGCTCGGATAGGTGTACGGATCGGATGGATCTGTATACAGAAAGTACATGATCAGCAACACGTGCACACACGACCCTCGCTCGGCCGCATAGTTGTGGAGTCCCACCCGAGTCCCCGAGGAGCGAGCCATGAGCCAGAGCACGACCGACACCGCCACCCAGGTCGACGGCGACGAACGGCGCCCGTCACCGTTCCGGTGGCGCGTCATCGACATCGTCGTCGCCAGCGTGCTCGGCGTCGCGTCCGGGCTCGTGTTCGTGCTCTGGAACATCCTCTCCAACCCGATCAGCGCGCCCGTCGGCGCCGTGCTGCCCGGGCTGCAGGCGATCGTCGGCGGCGGCTGGCTGTTCGCCGGCATCCTCACGGCGCTCGTCATCCGCAAGCCGGGCGCTGCCCTGTTCGGCGAACTGGTCGCCGCTGCGGTCTCGGCGCTCGTCGGCAACCAGTGGGGGCCGCTGACGCTCGAGTCCGGTCTCATCCAGGGCCTCGGTGCCGAGCTCGTGTTCGCGGCGTTCCTCTACCGCCGCTGGAACCTTCCGGTGGCCCTGCTCGCGGGTGCCGTGAGCGGGCTCGCACTGGCGATCAACGACCTCATCCTCTGGTACCCCGGTTCCGGGTCCGCCTTCTCGACCATCTACGTCGTGGCCGCGATCGTGTCCGGTGCGGTGCTGGCCGGCCTCCTCTCCTGGCTCGCGGTGCGCGGCCTCGCCCGCACGGGCGCGCTCAGTCGGTTCGCCTCCGGTCGCGAGGCTCGCACCCGCGAGGCGTGACCATGACGGAATCCGCTCCACAGCACGGTGGCGCCGCGGTCCGCGCCGAGGGCTGGTCGTGGCGCCACGCCGGTCGCCGCGACTGGGCGCTGAGCGACCTCGACCTCGCCATCGAGCCCGGCGAGCGCGTGCTGCTGCTCGGCCCGTCGGGGGCCGGCAAGTCGACGCTGCTGCACGGACTCGGCGGCGTGCTCGGCGGGGCCGACGACGGCGACGAGCGTGGACGCCTGCTGGTCGACGGCGCCAGGCCCGAGCGACGTCGCGACCGCATCGGCATGGTCCTGCAGGATCCGGATTCCCAGGTGATCCTCTCGCGGGTCGGCGACGACGTCGCGTTCGGCATGGAGAACCTCCGCGTGCCGCGAGCCGACATCTGGGGTCGGGTGTCGCGTGCCCTCGACCTGGTGGGCCTGCGCACTCCCCTCGGCCACGACACGTCGGCGCTCTCGGGCGGCCAGAAGCAGCGCCTCGCGCTCGCCGGCGTCATCGCCATGAACCCCGGCCTCATCCTCCTCGACGAGCCGACTGCGAACCTCGACCCCGAGGGCGTGCGAGAGGTGCGCGACGCGATCGCCGAGGTCGCGGCCCGCACCGGCGCCACGCTCGTCGTGATCGAGCATCGAACCGAGGTGTGGCTGCCCGTGGTCGACCGGGTCGTCGTGATGGATGCCGCGGGTCGCATCATCGGCGACGGCGACCCCGACGCGGTGATCGAACGCCAACGCGCCGAGTTGCTCGGCGCGGGCGTCTGGGTGCCCGGCGCGCCGACCCCGACGCTCGAACGCCACCGACAGGGCGCCCAGGTGCCGCTGCTCACCGCGCGCGACCTCGGCGTGGGCCGGGCTGCCACGGGGCTCGCCGCCACGATCGACGTCGAGATCCGGAGCGGCCGCGCCACCGCCGTCGTCGGCCCGAACGGGGCCGGCAAGTCCACGCTCGCACTCACCCTGGGCGGACTGCTGGTCCCCGGCAGCGGGCGACTCGAGGCGGCATCCGGATTCGCGCCGGCACGCCGCCCGGTCGAGCCCATCGCCTGGCGGTCGCGGGAGCTCCTGTCGCGCATCGGCAGCGTGTTCCAGGACCCCGAACACCAGTTCCTCGCCGCCACCGTGCGCGACGAACTCGCGATCGGTCCGCGTGCCCTGAAGCAGGATGCCGCGACGATCGCCCGCACGATCGACGACCTGCTCTCGCGACTCCGCCTCGAGCACCTCGCCGACGCCAACCCGTACACGCTCTCGGGCGGCGAGAAGCGGCGCCTCTCGGTGGCGACCGCGCTCGCGGCCAAGCCGCGGCTGATCATCCTCGACGAGCCGACCTTCGGCCAGGACCGGCGCACCTGGGAGGAACTCGTGAAGCTCATCGCCGAGATCGTCGACGCTGGAACCGCCGTCGTCGCCGTGACCCACGACGAGCCCTTCGTCTCGCTGCTCGCCGACGACGTGCTCGAGCTGCCCGCCTGGGAACCGCGGCCGGCCGAGGTGGCATCGTGACCCGGCGCCTCGACGTGAACCGGGCCAACCCGGTCACCCGGCTCCTCACCGCCCTCCTCATCGCGGTCGCCCTCGTCTTCAGCGTCGACTGGGTGTCGGGCCTGACCGCGCTCACCCTCGAGGTGCTCGTGCTCGCGAGCACCGGCATCCCGTTCCGGCGGTTCCTCAAGCGCAGCATCCCGATCGTGATCGCGGCCGGATTCACGGCGCTGACGATCCTGCTGTACGGCGCCCCGAGCGGTCGCGTCCACGCCGAGTTCCTGCTCGTCGTCGTCAGCGACGGCTCGATCGAGCTCGCGATCGCGACGTTCCTCCGGGTGCTCGCCATCGCGCTGCCGTCGATCATGCTCTTCACGGATGTCGACCCCACCGAGCTCGCCGACGGGCTCTCCCAGGTGCTCCGGCTCCCCGCCAGGTTCGTGCTCGGCGCCCTCGCCGGGTTCCGCCTGATCGGCCTGCTCCACCAGGACTGGACCTACCTCGGTTACGCCCGGCGCGCCCGGGGCGTGGCCGACCACGGCCGTCTCCGCCGATGGACGGGCCAGGCCTTCGCCCTCCTCGTCTTCGCCGTGCGCCGGGGCGCCAAGCTCGCGACGGCGATGGAGGCCCGCGGCTTCGGCGCCTCCCCCGTGCGCACCTGGGCGAGGGAGTCGACGCTGGGAGCACCGGATGCCGCGCTCCTCGCGATCGGCGTCGTCATCAGCGCCACGGCGATCACCGTGGCCGTCGCGACCGGAAGCTGGAACTTCATTGGAGCTCGCTGACCTCGCCACGGGCCTGCGCGCGACGGGCGTGCGCAGCCTGCTCATCGACGGCCGATCCGGCTCGGGCAAGTCGACGATCGCCACCGCGCTGGCGGCACTCTGGCCCGAGGCCGTCGTCATCCGCCTGGACTCGATCTACCCGGGATGGAGCGGACTCACCTGGGCATCCGAGCACCTTCGGACGAGCGTGCTCGAGCCGCGGGCGCTCGGCCTCGCGGCGTCCTGGCGCGAGTGGGACTGGACCTCTGGTGCCCCCGGCGGCTGGCATCCGGTGGACCCCGACCGCCCGCTGATCGTCGAGGGCGTCGGCAGCCTCACGATCGCGAACCGGGCGCTGGCCGACGCGGCACTCTGGGTCGAAAGCGGCACCGTCGAGCGCAAGGCCCGCGCCCTCGCCCGCGACGGCGAGACGTACGTGCCGCACTGGGACGCCTGGGCCGCCCAGGAGGACGTCTTCATCGCGCAGAACCACCCCGAAGCCCTCGCCGACCTCATCGCCGTCCCGACCGACGGCGGCTTCGACCTCATGCAGACTGGAAGGACCCCATGACCACCCCCATCTCCCTCGTGCTCGAGTACTTCCACCCCTGGCCGAACTCGGCCGGGTTCTACGTCGCCCGCGAGGCCGGATGGTACGCGGATCAGGGCATCGACCTCGAGATCCGCACCGTCGACCCCGGCATCGGCGACGGCCTCGAGCACGTGAACCGCGGTCTCGCCGACCTCGCGGTGTTCCCCACGAACCGCCTGCTCGTGCGGGCGGAGCGGGGCGAGCAGCTGCACGCGCTCAGCGCGATCAACCAGCGCGGGCTCGAGACCGTGCGCACGCTCGAGCAGAGCGGCATCCGGACCCTGGCCGATCTCGAGGGCCGGCGCCTCGCGTTGAACCCCACGCCACGCGGCCTCGCGATCGTGCGCGACCTCGTCGAGCGTGCCGGCGGCGACTTCGACCGCGTCGAGCTGGTCGATGCCGGCGTCCGCGAGCTCAGCGCCGCCGACCTCCTCAACGGCGAAGCGGATGCCACGTTCGGCTCGTACTGGGCGTGGGACATCCTGTTGACCGAGCAGCCCGACCTGCCGGAACGGCACTGGCGCGTCGACGACGAGCTCGGCATCCGATACCACAGCTACCTGCTCGGCGGCGGACCGGCGGCCGCACAGTTGCCGGCGCACCTCATCGACGGCTTCCTGGCCGCGACGGCCCGCGGGTTCGCGCACGCGGCCGCGAATCCGGCACCGACCGTCGACCTCTTCTCGACCGTCACGCCCTACTTCACCGAGGACGTGATCGCCCGATCGCTCGAGGCGATCGCGCCCACCTGGTTCCACGACGGCCGTTGGGGCGGCATCCGGTCGGAGGCCATGGACCGGTATGCGGAATGGATGGCGGCGAACGGCTTGATCGCGGATGCCGCGGGCTGGCGTCGCACGCTCGCACCCGGCGCGATCACCGACCTCGAGGCATCCGCCGCATGATCGCGCCCGTCTTCGTCGACGCGATCGACCTGCACGCGCAGCTCCGCTCCGGTGACGCACCCGTCGTGCTCGACGCCACCCTGATCCTGCACCGACCACGTTTCGACGGGGACTTCCGCGCCGAGAGCGGCCGGGACCGCTGGCGGGACGCGCACGTCCCCGGGTCGCGGCACGTCGCCATCGACACGGAGTTCTCGGTGCCGCACGCCACGCACGATCACCACGCGCCGCCGCAGGGCATCGCCGATCGGCTGGCGGCGATCGGCATCGGCGAGGGCACCCGGGTCGTGGTCTACGACAGCGTCGGAACGATCTGGGCTGCGCGCCTCTGGTACCTGCTCGACTGGATCGGCGTGCCGGTCAGCGTGCTCGACGGCGGCCTCGCCGCGTGGCGATCCGCGGGCCTGCCGATCGAGACGGCCGACGACGCGACGGCGCCCGATGAGGTGCATCCGGCTCGACGCTGGGCGGCCCGCACCGCCCGCGAGGCCTGGGTCGAGCGTGACGAGATCGCCCTCGCCCGTGACGGCGCGCTCGTCTGCGGCCTTCCCGCGACGGCCTTCGCGGGCGTCGAGCCGACCCGGTACTCCAGGCGAGGTCACATCCCCGGCAGCGTCAACGTGCCGGCACGCGCACTCTTCGACCGTGACGGCCGCATCCTGCCGGCGGACGAGATCATCGCCCGATACCGGGAGGCCGGAGCCGACCTCGACGCAGAGCTGCTGCTCTACTGCGGAGGCGGCATCTCGGCGACGGCCAACGCCCTCGCACTCGCCCATGCCGGCCTGCGCCGCGTGCGGGTCTACGACGGCTCGCTCGAGGAGTGGAGCGCCGACCCGGCCCTGCCGCTCAGCACGGAGGAGGCGCTGGCCGGCAGCCGTTGATGGCATGCCGCCGACCGCGCGCCGGCGAGGGCACCTCGCCCGGCGTACGCCGCAGCCCGTGTCAGACCTCCCGGCCGAAGAAGGCGGCGATCCATCGCTGCCAGGCGACCAGCACCCGAGGGGGCCGCGCAGGCGTGTGGTTGCGCGTCGGGTTGGCGGAGCGCTTCTCGGCGGTCGCGGACTGCGACGCCCGACTGATGCGGGCGCGACCGTGGCGGGTGCCGCCCTGGTGCCCGGTCGGCCGGGTCTCGTGAGCGGAGACGCCCGGGATGCGGTGGGTCGCCTCGTGCAGGGTGTCGAGGATCGAACGCTGGTCGGTCATCGTGGTCACGTCCTTTCACTTCTGTCGGTGATCGACCGGACTCTATCACCGATAGAGACGTTTCTCGATCATTGATAGAGTGACCGCGGGGGTGAGCCCATGGCATTGGACCGGCACCAGATCGTCACCGAGGCCGTCGCGCTGCTCGACGCAGACGGCCTCGACGGGGTGACGCTGCGCAAGCTCGCCGCCAGGCTCGGCGTGCAGCAGCCGACGCTCTACTGGCACATCCCCAGCAAGGCCGCCCTGATCACCGCGATCGCCGACGCGATCCTCGAGCAGCAGTTCCCCGAGATGGTGCCACCGGAGCCCGGCGAGCCGTGGGAGGCGTGGCTCCTCGGCCTCGCCGAACGGTTGCGACGCGCGCTCCTCGCCCATCCCGACGGCGCCCGGATCATCTCCACGTCGCAGACCTCGCTCAGGATGGCCGCCATCTCCGAGCTCGCGATCAGTACGCTGGTGCGCTGCGAGGTCCCCCTGCGGCAGGCCCGCCTCATCGTCCTGACCGTCGAGCACTTCACGGTGGGCCACGTCCTCGAGGAGCAGACCGGCCCGCCCGCCGCGGGCTCCGCGCAGGACTTCGACCTCGAGGCCTTCACCGAGGCCCACCCGACGGTCGTGGCCGGCATCGCCGAGTACTTCCAAGACGGTCGCACTGCAGACGACCTGTTCCGCGACTGCCTGAGCGTGATCATGCGGGGCGCGACGGCGGCGGCCGGCACGACGCACTGACGCGGTCAGTCCTCGCGCGCCGCGGCCTCGACCTCGGCCTCGGCGTCGGCGGACACCTCGCTCGATGCCTTCGTCTCCGCCCAATTCGCGAGAAGCTGCAGCCGGTCATGCGATGAGGATCCGGGCTCGGCGGAGAAGACCAGCATCTGCAGTCCGCGATCCGACGCGAGGTCCATGCTCTGGTACGTCAGGTCGAGGGCGCCCACGACGGGGTGGTGAACCCGCTTGAGTCCGGTGCGGTGTTCGCGCACGTCGTGAGCGCCCCAGAGCCTGCGGAACAGGTCGCTGCGGGTGGAGAGTTCGCCCACGAGATCGCTGAGCTGCCGGTCGTAGGGCGACCGCCCGGCTTCCGCACGCAGGATGGCGACGATCTGCCTGGTGTTGCCCTCCCAGTCCTGATAGAACGTCTGCGCCCTGGGGTCGAGGAAGACGAATCGGGCGGCGTTCGCCGGGGGCCGGGCTCCATCGAGCATCTCGGAGAAGAGGGCACGGCCGAGTCGGTTGACGGCGACGGCGTCGAGACGGCCGTTCTGCACGAACACCGGCACCGTCGACATCGCGTCGATGGTCTGCTGCATTGCGGCGGTCAACTGCGACGATCCGACCGGTCGACGTCGCTTGGGATGGGCGCCGGCATTGGCCGTGCGGATCAGGTCGTGCAGGTGCGCGTGCTCGGCTTCGTCGAGCTGCAGGGCACGGCTGATCCCGTCGATCACGGCTTCGGAGACACCCGAGGCGTTGCCGCGCTCGAGCCGCTTGTAGTACTCGGCGCTCATCCCGGCGACCAGGGCGACCTCTTCGCGGCGGAGCCCCGGCACCCGGCGGCGGCCGCCGAAGTCAGGCAGCCCCACCTGTGCGGGAGTGAGTCTGGCCCGCCGCGAGGTGAGGAACTCGCGGATGTCGTCCTGGGTGCCCATGCCTTCGAACCTACGCCGACGACGAGTCGGAAGGGGGTCCCTGCCAGGGCACCCGAAGGCAGGGCCGCGCTGCCGCAGGAGAATGCGCGTTGACTCGATGGGAACAGCGAGAAGAGAAGGACGGAAATGAAGAACGCACGTCTCGGAGGCCTCGAGGTCTCCCGCATCGGGCTCGGCGCGATGACCATGGCCGGCACGTACACCTCGGAAGGCGCTCTGGACCACGCGGAGTCGATCCGCACCATCCACCGCGCCCTCGATCTGGGCGTCACCCATATCGACACCGCGGAGATCTACGGCCCTTACCTGAGCGAGCAGATCGTGGGAGACGCCGTGAGAGGCCGTCGAGACCGCGTGAGGATCGCCACGAAGTTCGGCCTCGTGTCCCACTCCAGGGGCGGCCCTGGAACGACCGACAGCCGTGCCGCGAACATCCGGACCGCGGTTGAGGGATCGCTGAAGCGCCTCGGCACCGAGTACATCGACCTGTACTACCAGCACCGCGTCGACCCCGACACGCCCATCGAGGAGACGGCCGGCGCCGTGGCCGACCTGATCACCGAGGGCAAGGTGCTCCACTTCGGACTCTCCGAAGCGTCGGTGGGAACGATCCGCCGCGCTCACGCCGTTCAGCCGGTCTCGGCCCTGCAGACCGAGTACTCCCTGTGGACCCGCGAGGTGGAAGCCGAGATCCTGCCCGTGCTTCGCGAACTGGGTATCGGGTTCGTGCCGTACTCGCCCCTCGGCCACGGGTTGCTGACCGGTCGGATCCGGTCGATCGACGACTTCCCCGACGACGACTGGCGCAAGAGCAACCCCAGGTTCGCCGGGGAGAACTTCCAGCGCAACCTGCGGATCGTCGAGGAGGTCCGGGCGATCGGCGCCGAGATCGGTGCAACTCCCGCGCAGACTGCGCTCGCATGGATCCTCACGAAGGGGGACGACATCGCCCCCATCCCCGGCACACGCCGCGTCGCTCGAGTCGAGGAGAACACCGCGGCAGATCGGATCGAACTCACGCAGGCGCAGGTGGACCGGTTGGACTCCCTCGAGCCCGCCGCGGGCGCACGTCACGACGAAGTGAACATGGCGTCCATCGACGGCTGATCCGAGATCGACGGAACTGGCGCCGCGGACCGCGGGACCGCGGAACCCTCGATCGTCCGCTGCACGCCGCCTAGACTCGGCGGCGTGAGCGAGCGTCCGGACTTCCGCCTCCCGTTCCGGTTCGAGGAGAGACTCACCGAACGGCTCAGGCTCCGCATCATGCGCGACACGGACCTCGATGACGTCCTCGCCTACCAGTCGCGAGCGGATGTCTGCGAGTACCTGCTCTTCGAGCCGCGAGATCGCGAGACCGTCACCGCGAGGATCGCGACGTGGTCGGAGCAGTCGACGCTCACCTCCGATGGGGACTTCCTGGAGCTCGCGGTGGAGCGAAGGAGCGATGCGCGCGTGATCGGCGACCTGTACTTCAGCCTCAAGCACGCCGAGCACGGGTACGCCGAGATCGGCTGGGCCTTCCACCCCAAATACTCGGGCCGAGGGTACGCGACCGAGGCCGCTGCGGAGCTGCTCCGGATGGGATTCGCATCGATGGGCCTGCACCGCATCGTCGCCGAGGTCGACCCGTGGAACGCGGCATCCGTCGCGCTCTGCCGTCGGCTCGGCATGCGCAAGGAGGCGCACTTCGTCGGCAACATCTGGTTCAAGGGCCGCTGGGCCGACACGGAGGTCTACGCGCTGCGCGAGGCAGAGTGGGACGACCGGCACGATGCGAGGCCGACCTAGCCTCGAGCATCGACGCGGTCATTCCGGTGACGTCGGAGCCGACCGTGGTCGCATCGTGGTTCCAGACGATGCCCGCGTCATCTGAACGGCTCCAGTACCGTTCGACCATGACCGCTGATCGTCCGCTTCGCATCGCGCCCCGTGTTCGGCTCGGCGTCCTCGCCTACTTGCTGTACCTCGCCGTGTTCTACAGCGTCTGGATCTTCAACGGCATCGACTACAACCACATCGGCGACAGCGAGGACACCCTCTGGAAGTGGTACGTCGCGCCGCTGGCCGCGGGCTCGGTCGCGATCATCGTCATCGTCTCGATCTACGGATGGTGGCGGCCCGCGCTCTTCGAGACGAAGAAGCGGCTTCCGGCCTGGGTCTGGGTCTTCCCGGTCGCCCTCGCGCTGCTCGCGGTGTTCGGCCTGTTCGGCGACACCTCCCGCGTCACCCCGCTGATGTGGGTCTTCCTCGTGATCGGCAGCCTCCTCGTCGGCTTCAACGAGGAGCTCGTCACCCGGGGGCAGCTGATCGTGGCCTTGCGGAGCCGGTTCGGGGAGCTCGGGGTGTGGTTCTTCAGCACGCTGCTCTTCGGCCTGCTGCACCTGCCGAACACGCTCTTCGGCACCGGGCTGCCCGGCATCTCGCAGGTCTTCATCACGTTCCTGATCGGCACCGTCCTGTACCTGCTCCGTCGTGTCAGCGGCACGCTGATCTTCGCGATGGCACTGCACGGCCTCTGGGACTTCTCGTCCTTCGCGGCCCCCGGCGGCCTGTCCGGAATTCTGGGAATCCTCGTGGGCGTCGTCGCCGTGATCTTCGCGATCATCCTCACGCGCCGGGAGAGCCGCAGCGAGCGCACGAAGACGGTGCACGAGCGCGAATGACGGGCGAAGAGCACAGGGTGCAGCGTTCCCTGTTCAGTCGAGCGCGACATCCTGAACGGTGAACCGCGCCTTCAGAAGCGTGCCGATCTCGTGCTGCCGCAGCAGGAACGCACGCTCATCGAGCTTCTTGCGACGAAGCCACGACGTGACCTCGTCGTTGGACTTGCTCGCGTTGCATGCGCCGCAGGCCGGCACGACGTTGTCGAGGGTGTACCGGCCGCCGCGTGAGATCGGCTGGACGCAGTCCCGCTGCAGCGGCCGATCGCTCGCACCGCAGTAGGCGCAGCCACGCCATTCGGTTCTCAACGCCTCCCACTGCGCATCACTGAGATCGTGGGTGCTCTGCGCCAGACGGCGCTTGCGCCGCCGCGCGTACACCGCTGCACGACTCCGACTGACGGCCATGTCGACATGCTAATCCGCACCGCATCCGATCCGCCGAAGGCGCCGAGGCCGCCACGAACTCCTTGAGTGCCAGAGCATCAGCGCAGGGGCTTCGTGCCTCGGACATGAAGAAAGCCCCGGCAGATCTCTCGATCCACCGGGGCTTTCGCTCTGGTCGGGCTGACAGGATTTGAACCTGCGACCCCTTGACCCCCAGTCAAGTGCGCTACCAAGCTGCGCCACAGCCCGCCGCTTTCGAACTCGTCGAAGGCAACTTGACCATCATAGCGGCATCCGGAGGGGTGCTCGAACACATGGTGGCATCGAACGACGTCGACTCCCACGAAGGTGCAGGTGGCACGCACATATCCGATTCATAGCCCTTTCCCCTAGGCTCGTCGGAGTCGCCTTCGACGGCGGCGTACCCGTCATCCGGGAACCGTCCCTGCCCCCTCTCCGAAGGAATCTCGTGTCGAACAACGCCACCGCCCTCAAGCCGTCAACGCTGAACCTGCCCATCATCCTGCTCTGGGCCGTCGCGGTCGTGGTGACCATCGCCGGCGCGCTGCTGCTGTTCGCCGGCAACGCGGCGCAGGTCGCGTTCTACACCGAGCAGGGTTCCGACTACGCGGTGTACCTCAACAACATCTCGATGTCCACGGTCGGCGGCCTGCTGCTCGCCGCCGGCATCGTCGGCCTTCTCCTGGCCCTCGCGACGCACGCTCGCAACCGTGCCGCCGTGATCCAGGCGCAGACGGCCGCCGCCGAGTTCGAGGCCGTCTTCGGCGACATCGACGACGAGGACTTCGAGGAGCTCGACCTCGTGGTCGACGAGGCCGATGTCGAGGTTCCCGTCGACGCACCCGCGCCCGCTGCCGCCGCGCCCGCCGCCGCCCAGGCCGCAGCAGAACCGGCCGCCCCCGCCGCGCCCGCAGCCCCGGCCGCCACCCCCGACGCCCCCACCACGCCCGAGGCGCCCAAGAACTGACGCGCAGCGCAACGGGCCGCACGGCCCGCGGGGTTCAGAGGTGCCGACGCACCTCGTCGAGGAACCCCTTCGGGTCGTCGACCCACAGCCGAAGGGCGGTGATCTCCTGATCGCCGCCCTTCGGCGCACGTCCGGGCAGCCGCACGACGGTGGGGCGCTCCAGCTCGATCGTGATGTTCGTCTCGTCGTGCATGCGCAGCGCGAGGGTGCGCGAGGCATCCGTCGTCTCGATGCGCGGTGACTTGGGCTCATCGACCTGCTTGCGTCGTGAGACCGACGCGATGTCGTCCCACGTGAGCTCGACGTCGAGCTCGAGCCCCTCGCGCACGCGGATGCCGTCGGGCCCGACCGTCATGGGCCGCATGAGGTAGCCGCAGAGCAGGCCGAACATCCAGGTGACGCCCCAGATGCCGAGCACGAGCATGACGATGCGCACCGCGGGCCACCGGTGCACGACGAGGTCGATGATCGGGATCTCGACGGCCGACAGCACGATGAAGATCATCAGCACCGCGAACACGGGCTTGTGGTAGCTGAACCCGGCCGCGCCGCGCGCGATCGCAGGCCTGCGCGCGACGAAGCGCCCGATGTTCGCGTAGATGCGCAGTTCTAGGAGCAGCACCCGCTTCGCCAGGTTCGCTGCACGCTGCCAGACGGATGCCGCAACGCGGCGTTCGCTCGTGACGCTCATGCCCGACGCTCCCGGTCCGCCGCGATGAGTGCCCGCAACCGCTCGGCGATGGCGTCGACGCCGCGCTCGAGGGCGGCCCGGTCGGCGGGCGCGACGGCATCGAGCAGGTCGGCGGTGAGTTCGGCGTGCTCGCGCTGCATCTCGCGCATGCGGAGTTCGGCCGCCTCGGTGAGCGAGACGATCGTCGCCCGTCGGTCGGTCGGATGCGGCGACCGACGCACGTGCCCACCGCTCTCGAGCGCATCGACGAGCGCCGTGACGTTGCGCGCGCTGACGTCGAGGCCGCTCGCGAGCGCCTGCTGCGTCATCGGTCCGCCGTGCTGGATCACCCAGAGCACGCGCACGCGTGCCGGCGTGAGCGAGGTGCCCGCGAATGCGGTCGCCATGTCCTGCTGGAACAGCTCGCCGATCTCGAGCAGCCGGTCGAGCACGGTCGGCGTCGGCGTGAGAGCCGGAGCCTGCGTCGACGGCTCGCGCTCGATCTGGGTCATACCATGAACTTACTACATCATTACCTCTATTCACGATATGAGCAGGATGTCGCACCCGGGCACTATCGTGACGGCATGCCAACCCAGGTCACTGAAGACGCCGGCATTCCGGCCCTGCGCGTCGTCCCCGTCCAGCAGGTGCCGTTCGCCGATGTCGAGGCCGTGTTCGGAACGAAGGGCGATGCCGCGCACTGCTGGTGCCAGTGGTACAAGCTCCCGCGCAGCGAATGGACGATGAACGACGCCGAGCTCGCGCAACTCCTCGAGCGACAGGTGCGCGACGCAGAACACGGTCCGGGCCTCATCGCCTACGACGGCGAGACGCCGGTGGGCTGGTGCGCGGTCGAGCCGCGATCCGCGCTGCCCGGCCTGCCTCGCAAGCGCCTCGTGGCCGAGGGCTCCCCCGACCTGGACTTCGACGACGCGAGCATCTGGGCCGTCACGTGCTTCGTCGTGCCGCGGGCGCACCGCAAGCGCGGCGTCGGCGGCGCACTGGCCGAGGCGGCCGTCGCGTTCGCGCGCGAGCACGGCGCTCGGGTGGTCGAGGCCTACGCCATCGACCCCTCGGCCAGGTCCAAGGTCCCTGCGGCCGACCTGTTCCCCGGCACCGTGGGCATGTTCGAGCGCGCCGGCTTCCGCGAGGTCGCGCGACCCACGCCCAACCGCGCCGTCATGCAGGCCCGCTTCGACGCCGAAGGCTGACCCCGCGCCGGCGCAGGTCGCGACGCGGTTCCGTCTCGAGCGAGTCGTCACCGAGATGCGCCATGAGGTCACCCGGCCGGGTCGCCGGCGCCCGCGCCGCACGGCTCGCAGATCACGAGCGGGATCTCGCGTTCGGTGCGGCCCTGGTAGGTCGCGTAGCCGCCGTATGCCGCGACGACGCGATCCCAGAGCACCGCCCGCTCCGCGGGGTTCGCCGTTCTCGCGACCATGCACGCGGTCGTGCGTCCTCGCGTCACCTCGACGCGCGGGTTCGCCACGAGGTTCCGGTACCAGGCCGGATCGCGATCTGCGCCGCCGCGCGACGCCACGAGGATGATGCGCTCACCCTCGACGATCGGTGCGGAGAGCACGACGGTTCGCCGTGCACCGCTCCGGGACCCGACGGTGGTGAGCTCGAGCACCGGCATGCCGCCGATCCGCTTCGCCACGCGCCATCCGCTCGCCTTCAACACCGCGTGATGCACTCCGGACATGATCCGTAATCGGTGGTCGGCGAGCGAGCGGCGGCGCGCCACGAATCGATCGATCCGCTAGCGCTGGCGCTTCTCGCGCACGCGCATGTTGATGACGATCGGCGAACCCTCGAACCCGTAGATCTCGCGCAGGCGCCGCTGGATGAACCGGCGGTAGCCCGGGTCGAGGAACCCGGTCGTGAAGAGCACGAATGTCGGCGGCCGGCTCGCGGCCTGCGTGCCGAACAGGACACGGGGCTGCTTGCCGCCGCGCACGGGGTGCGGCGTCTGCTGCGTGAGCTCGGTGAGGAACGCGTTGAACTTGCCCGTCGCGATGCGGGTGTCCCACGACGCGAGTGCGGTCTCGAGGGCGGGCACGAGCTTCTCGAGGTGGCGCCCGGTGCGGGCCGAGATGTTCACGCGAGGGGCCCACGCCACGTGGTGCAGGTCCTTCTCGATCTCGCGCTCGAGGTAGCGGCGACGGTCGTCGTCGAGGAGGTCCCACTTGTTGTAGGCGAGCACGAGCGCGCGGCCCGATTCGAGCACGAGGTCGATGATGCGCACGTCCTGCTCGGAGATCGGCTGCGAGACGTCGAGGAGCACGACGGCGACCTCGGCCTTCTCGAGCGCCGCCTGGGTGCGCAGCGATGCGTAGAAGTCGGCGCCCTGCTGCAGGTGCACGCGACGACGGATGCCGGCGGTGTCGACGAAGCGCCAGATCTTGCCGCCGAGCTCGATCTGCTCGTCGACGGGGTCGCGGGTGGTGCCCGCGAGCTCGTTGACGACGACGCGCTCCTCACCGGCGGCCTTGTTCAGGAGCGAGCTCTTGCCGACGTTCGGTCGACCGAGGATCGCGACGCGGCGGGGTCCGCCGAACTCGTCCTTCGCGACGGCGGACACCTGCGGGAGCACCTTGAACACGGCCTCGAGCATGTCGGCGACGCCGCGCCCGTGCAGTGCGGAGACGGGGTGCGGCTCGCCGAGGCCGAGGTTCCAGAGCGCTGCGGCCTCGGACTCCTGGCGGGCGTCGTCGACCTTGTTGGCGACGAGGAAGACGGGCTTGTTCGTCTTGCGGAGCAGCCGAACGACGTGTTCGTCGGTCGCGGTCGCGCCGACCGTGGCGTCGACCACGAAGAGCACGACGTCGCAGAGGTCGATCGCGACCTCGGCCTGCGCCGCGACGGAGGCGTCGATGCCCTTGGCATCGGGCTCCCAACCGCCGGTGTCGACGAGGGTGAAGCGACGGTCGAGCCACTCGCCCTTGTACGACACGCGGTCGCGCGTCACGCCGGGGGTGTCCTCGACGACGGCCTCGCGGCGGCCGAGGATGCGGTTCACGAGCGCCGACTTGCCCACGTTGGGGCGGCCGACGATCGCGACCACCGGCAGGGCCGGCAGGTAGCGGATGCCGTCTTCGCCCTCTTCGGAGTGCTCGAGCACGTCGAGGTCGTCGTCGTCGAGGTTGTAGTCGGACAGCCCCGAGCGCAGCGCTGCCGCGCGCTGCTCGGCCAGCTCGTCGTCGACGTCGGCGAGGCGGTCGGCGAGCCGGTCGTCGGCGACGGACTCGTCGTCGTACTCGTCGCGCTGGTCGGTCATGGGTGTCTCCTCAAGTCTTCGGGCGCGTCTGATCGAGATGCGCCCCGCTCTATTCAATCAGTGACAGGCTGTGTGAACCTGATGACGTCGATCACGGCGTCGACGGTCTGCTCGAAATCGAGCTCCGTGGAGTCCACCGTGGTCACGCCGTCGGCCGCCGTCATGAAGTCGACGACCTTCGAATCGGCCTCGTCGCGGCGGCGCAGGTCGTCGCCGACGGCGCTCGAGGTCGAACCCACGAGCTCGGCCGAACGCCGAGACGCCCGCACCTCGGGCGACGCGGTCAGCAGGATCCGCACGGGCGCATCGGGTGCGACGACGGTCGTGATGTCCCGACCCTCGACGACGACGCCGGGGCGGGGTTCGGCAGCCATGATGCTGCGGAACAGTTCGATGAGATGCGTGCGCACCTCGGGCACGCGGGCCACCCTGCTGACGACCGCCGAGATCTCGGGATCGCGGATGGCCGCGGTCACGTCGACCTCGCCGACGTGCACGGCGTAGCCGGCCGGGTCGGTGCCGATGCGGTAGTCGAAGCTCGCGAGCGAGGAGATGACGGATGCCGCGTCATCCGTGTCGATGCCAGAGGCCTGCACGTGCCAGGCGAGCGCCCGATAGGCGGCACCGGTGTCGAGGAAGCCGTAGCCGAGGCGCTTGGCCACCTCCTTCGACACGCTGGACTTGCCGCTGCCTGCGGGGCCGTCGATCGCGACGACGACGGGGATGACGGGGGACGACACGTTCAGCCTGCAATCCGCCAGCCGCGTGCGGCCAGCTCGTCGGTGAGGCGCTCCTGCACCTCGGGGAGCACGAAGATCTCGGCGAGGCCCACCTGGGCGCCCGGCGAGTGCTCGAGGCGGAGGTCCTCGAGGTTGACGCCGGCGTCGCCGACGTCGTTGAAGAGCCGGGCGAGCTGACCGGGGCGGTCGTCGACCATGACGATGAGGCTCGCGTAGCGACGGTCGACGCCGTGCTTGCCCGGCAGCCGTTCGACGCCCGTGTTGCCGCCGAAGAGCTCCTCGGCGATGCGACGGCGGGCGCCGGGCGCCTCGAGGTCGTCGAGGGCGTCGATGAACCGGTCGAGGTCCTCGCGGTAGCCGCGCAGGATCTCGATGACGGGCGCGGTGTTCTGCCCGAGGATCTGCACCCACAGCTCGGGGTCGCTCGCCGCGACGCGCGTGACGTCGCGGATGCCCTGGCCGGCGAGGTTCACCGAAGCGTGGGGTGCGTCGATGAGGCGTCGCGCCATGAGCGTGGACACCACCTGGGGCACGTGCGACACGAGGGCGACCGCCCGGTCGTGCTGCTCGGGCGTGAGCTCGACGAGCGTGGCGCCGAGGTCGAGGATCAGGTCGTCGATGACCGACGCATCGCGGTACGAGATGGCCTCGTGCGCGGCGACCACCCATGGGCGCCCGACGAAGAGGTCGGCGCGGCCCGACATGGGTCCGCCGAGTTCGCGGCCGGCCATGGGGTGGGTTCCGAGGTAGCGCGAGACGTCGGCTCCTCGCGCCACGAGCTCGTCGAGGATGGCGACCTTGACGCTCGCGACATCCGTCACGATCGCGGTCGGGTTCGCGGCGAGCTCGGCGGCGACGACGTCGGCCGTGACGTCGGGCGGCACGCAGACGACGACCAGCTGCGGCACGTCGTCCGAAGCCGCCGGGCGCCCCGCGCCGTAGTCCGCGGCGATCGCCAGGTGCGTCGGCGATGCGTCGGCGAGGACCACGTCGACGCCCTTCGCACGCAGCCCGAGTCCGATGCTCGCGCCGAGCAGCCCGACACCGACGATGCGCACCGGGCCGGTCAGGCGGGCTTCGTTCACGACCGCTCCCCGTCGGCTGCGCCGTCTGCGCCTGCTGCGGCTTCGGCCGACGCCGCAGCACCGGAGGCTTCGGAGGCCTCGTCGGTCGAGGACCCGGATGCCCCTTCGCCACGCCCGCGCGCGGCATCCGCCTCTCGCGAGATCGTCAGGAGCAGGCCGCGCTCGGTGCTCGTGAGTTCGCGCATGACCCCGACGCGGAGCGTGCCGAGGTGCAGCGGCCCGAAGCTGCGACGCACGAGGTCGACGACCGGATGCCCCACCTCGGCCATCATGCGCCGCACGATGCGGTTGCGGCCGGAGTGCAACGTGAGCTCGACGATCGAGTGGCCGTCGTCGCCCTGGTGCTGCCTGACCTTCGCGCGGTCGGCCTTGATCGGGCCGTCCTCGAGCTCGATGCCCTGCTTGAGCTGCTGCAGGGTCTGCGCCGACACCCGGCCTTTCACCTTGGCGATGTACGTCTTCTCGACGCCGAACGAGGGGTGCGCGAGCACGTGCGCGAGGTCGCCGTCGTTCGTGAGCAGCAGCAGGCCGCTCGTCTCGCCGTCGAGGCGGCCGACGTTGTAGACGCGCTCCTCGAGCTCGTCGGTGAACTGCCGCAGGTCGGGGCGGCCCTTCTCGTCGCGCATCGACGAGACGACGCCGCGCGGCTTGTTCAGCATGTAGTAGCGCTTGTCAGGGTCGAGCTGGATCGGCACGCCGTCGACGGCGACGAGGTCGCTCGCGGGGTCGACGCGGCGGCCGAGCTCGGTCACGACGACGCCGTTGACCTCGATGCGGCCCTCGACGATGTACTGCTCGACGACGCGGCGGCTCGCGACGCCCGCGGCGGCGAGCACCTTCTGCAGGCGCACGCCCTCCGGTTCGGTGAACCAGCCGGCGCCCTGGTCGTCGTTCTTGTCAGTCACGTTCGAATCCTTCCTGGCCGTCGTCGAGCAACGGTGAGATGTGGGGCAGCTCGTCGATGGAGTTGACACCGAGGTTGGTGAGCAGCAGCTCGGTCGTGCCGTAGAGCAGCGCGCCCGTCTCGGCATCGGTGTCGACCTCGGTGATGAGCCCCCGGCCGAGCAGCGTGCGCACGACCGAGTCGACGTTCACCGCGCGGATCGACGCGATCTGCGAACGCGAGATCGGCTGCTTGTAGGCGATCACCGAGAGCGTCTCCAACGCCGCCTGCGAAAGTCTCGTCGACGTCTGCGCGATCACGAAATCCGACACCAGCGCGTCGTACTCGGTTCGCACGTAGAAACGCCAGCCGCCGCCCACCTCGCGCAGCTCGAATCCACGACGGATGCCGCGTGCCGCATCGTTCGCGTCGGCGACATCGGTGCGCGGCTCCCCCGAGACGCCCGTGCCGTCGTAGTCGGCCCGCAGGCGTGCAATCGCGGCGCGCACCTCGGCCACCGGCCGCTGCACGGCGGCCGCGAGGTGCACGACGCTCTGCGGTTCGTCGGCGATGAACAGGATCGCCTCGAGCGCGCGATCCAGGTCGAGGTGGGGCTGGCCTGGCACGTCGAGCGGCGTGACGATCGAGAGCTCGGGGCCCTCGGTCGCCCCGTCGACTTCGTCGTCAGGTCGAGTGGGGTGCTCAGCGGCCGTGTCGGGGCCGGCGCCGCCCTCGTCGACCGCGGTCGTCGCGACATCCGCCTCTTCGATCTCATTCGTCATAGTCGGCCCCCAGGGCTTCGAGGTTTTCGTCGGACCACGTCGCCGCGGCCCAGTGCAGGGTGAGTTCGCCGAGCGGCTCGACCTGGTCGAAGCCGATCGCCGCGTGCCGGTACAGCTCGAGCACCGCGAGGAACCTGGCCACGACGACGCCGGGGCGCGTGACGCCCGCGATCAGCTGGCGGAAGCTCACCGGGTCGCCGCGCCGGAGCACCGCGACGACGTGCGCCGCCTGCTCTCGGATCGACACGAGCGGCGCGTGCAGGTGCGTGAGCCCCACGACGGGGATCTCGCGCGGCGCCATCGCGAGCGCGGCCAATGCGGCGAAGTCCTCGGCGCTCAGCGTCCACCGCAGCTCGGGCGCCCGCTGGCGGAACCGGTCCTCGAGCCGCACGGTACGCGCATGGCGCAACCCCTCGGCGTCGAGGTTCGACTGGAACCACCGGGCGGCCTCCTTGAAGGCGCGGTACTGCAGCAGGCGCGCGAAGAGCAGGTCGCGCGCCTCGAGCAGCGCGACGTCTTCGGCATCGACGAGCTCGCCCTGCGGGAGCAGGCCGACGACCTTCAGGTCGAGCAGGGTTGCGGCGACCACCAGGAACTCCGAGGCCCGGTCGAGCTCCTCGGCCGAGTCGAGTCCGCGCAGGTAGGAGATGAACTCGTCGGTCACCGCCGAGAGCGAGACCTCGGTGATGTCGAGCTCGTGCTTGGCGATGAGCGAGAGCAGCAGGTCGAACGGACCCTCGAAGTTCGTGAGCGCGACGCGGAAGCCGGTGTCGGCGGGCTCGGTCGCGGGCGCCAGGGTCCCGGATGCCTCGACCGCGCGCTGGTCATCGCTGCCGGCCTCTTCGCCGGGCACGTGCTCCCCCGAGACCGGAACGGCCTCAGGCGACCGCGCCACGGAAGACCAGCTCCCTCGCGAGCTGCCGGTACGACTTCGACGCCTGGTGCTCTGGCGCGAACTCGGTGATCGGGGTCGCCGCGACCGTCGCGTCGGGGAACTTCACCGTGCGCGTGATGACGGTCTCGAGCACGTCGTCGCCGAACGCGTCGACCACGCGCTCGAGCACCTCGCGCGAGTGCAGCGTGCGCGAGTCGTACATCGTCGCGAGGATGCCGTCGAGCGTGATCGCCGGGTTCAGGCGGTCGCGCACCTTGTCGATCGTCTCGATGAGCAGGGCCACGCCGCGCAGCGCGAAGAACTCGCACTCGAGCGGGATCACGACGCCGTGCGCCGCGGTGAGCGCGTTGACGGTGAGCAGGCCGAGCGAGGGCTGGCAGTCGATCAGGATCACGTCGTAGTCGGCGGAGACCTTGCGCAGCACGCCGGCGAGGATCTGCTCGCGCGCGACCTCGTTGACGAGGTTGATCTCGGCGGCCGAGAGGTCGATGTTGCCGGGGATCACGTCGAGGCCCTCGACGCCCGAGTGCTGGATCGCGTCGACCGGGTCGATCGTGCGCGAGAGCAGCAGGTCGTAGATCGTCGGCACGTCGTGCGTCTGCACGCCGAGCCCCGCCGAGAGCGCGCCCTGCGGGTCGAAGTCGATGGCGAGCACACGGCGGCCGTACTCGGCGAGCGTGGCGCCGAGGTTGATCGTGGTGGTCGTCTTGCCGACGCCGCCCTTCTGGTTGCAGAGGGCGATGATGCGGGCCGGGCCGTGCGTACGCAGCGGCTTCGGAACGGGGAACTCGCGGTGGGGACGCCCGGTCGGACCGATGTCCGGCTCCAGCGAACCGATGCCGTCCGCCGGATCGTGCGTCTGCTGGGTCACGTGTGGTCTCTCTTCCGGCCTGCCGGCCCCTCGTCGTGCGAGTTGCTTGGTCGATTCTAGCGAGCGCGCGGGTGGGCCGACGTGTACATCTCCCGGAGTGTGTCAGCCGTGACGAGCGTGTAGATCTGGGTCGTCGCGACCGACGAGTGCCCGAGCAGTTCCTGCACCACGCGCACGTCGGCGCCGCCCTCGAGCAGGTGCGTCGCGAAGGAGTGCCGCAGCGTGTGAGGAGAGACGGATGCCGCGAGCCCCGCCCGCTCCGCAGCACCGTGGATCGCCTCCCACGCGGCCTGCCGCGACATCCGCCGCCCGCGCATGCCGAGGAACAGCGCCGGGGTCGCCGTGCCCCGCGCCGAGAGCAGCGGACGCGCACGCACGAGGTAGGCGTCGACCGCTCGCCTGGCGTAGGAGCCGAGCGGCACGATGCGCTGCTTGCCGCCCTTGCCGAAGAGCCGCACGACCTCGTCGTCGACCAGGTCGTCGACGTTCAGCCCGATCGCCTCCGAGACGCGAGCGCCCGTGCCGTAGAGCACCTCGAGCAGTGCCGCGTCGCGCAGCCGATCGGGCTCCTCGCCGGTGGTCGCCGCGATGAGCGCCTCGACGTCGGCGACCGAGATCGCCTTGGGCAGCCGCATCGCCGGCTTCGGCGGTCGCAGCCGACGCGAGACGTCGGTCGGCAGCGTGCCCTCGTCGGCGAGGAAGCGGTGCAGCCCGCGCACCGCCGACAGCACGCGCGCGATCGAGGCGGTCGCGAGCACCGGCTCGCGTTCGGCGCCGAGGTACCGGATGAAGCCGGAGAGGTCCTGCTCGGCGACCGCGCCGGGTCCGTCGAAGCCGCGCGCCTCGAGCCAGGTCGCGTAGATCGCGAGGTCGCGTCGATACGAGGTGATCGTGTTGCGGGCGAGACCGCGCTCGACGGTGAGGTGCCTGAGGTAGGCGTCGACCTCCGTCTGCGCGGTCACCGCTCTGCGCTCATGCCGTGGGGGCGCCCTCGGCTGCGCCGGGCGCCCGCGTGCCGCGTGCCGGCGACCGGGTGGGCCACGCGGCATCCGCTTCGCCGAGGCTCCGCCACCCGCGTGCACGCGAGGCCTCGGCTGCGAGCACCGCGATCACGAGCGACGGGTTCTGCACCCGTCGCCCGAGCACGGCGTCGACGCAGTCGTCGAGCGGCACCCACCGGGTCTCGATGTGCGCCTCCTCGTCTTCGCGCGCGTACGCCTCGGCGGCCGGGCGCACGCCGCGCGCCAGGTAGATGCGGAGCGCTTCGTCGCTGCCGCCCGGCGTCGTGAGGAAGTCGGCGAGCACCGACCATTCGGACGCCTCGAGGTCGCCCTCTTCAGCGAGTTCTCGCTTGGCCGCCTCGAGCGGGTCCTCTCCGGGGATGTCGAGCAGCCCGGCCGGGATCTCCCAACCGCGGACGCGAACCGGATGCCGGTACTGGCGGATCAGGAACGCCCGGTCGTCGTCGTCGAGCGCGAGCACGGCGACGGCTCCGGGGTGGTCCATGAACTCGCGCACGATCGGCCCGTCGCCGAGGTCGAACGTCTCGCGACGGATGTCCCACACCCGACCCTCGAACACGACCTCGCTCGCCGAGACGGGCACCACGACCCGTTCGTCGGCGAGCGGCTCGCCCCGGACGTCGTCGACGGAGCGATCAGGCATTCGCGTCGTCGAAGAGCAGGCTCGCCTTCTGGCGGTCGAGGGATGCCGCGACCAGGCCGCGGAACAGCGGGTGCGCGTCGTTCGGGCGGCTGCGCAGCTCGGGGTGCGCCTGCGTCGCGATGTAGTACGGGTGCACGTCGCGCGGCAGCTCGACGAACTCGACGAGGTGCCGGTCGGGCGAGGTGCCCGAGAACACGAGGCCGGCCTCGGCGATGACGTCGCGGTAGGCGTTGTTCACCTCGTAGCGGTGACGGTGACGCTCGGAGACGAGCGTCGAGCCGTACACCTCTGCGGCGATCGACCCCTCGGTGAGTGCCGCGGGGTACAGGCCGAGGCGCATGGTTCCGCCGAGGTCGCCTCCGGCGATGATCTCGACCTGCTCCTCCATGGTCGCGATGACCGGGAACTCGGTGTCGGGGTCGAACTCGCTCGACGACGCGCCCTCGAGGCCCGCGACGTTGCGCGAGTACTCGATGACCATGCACTGCAGGCCGAGGCAGAGTCCGAGCGTCGGGATGCCGTTCTCGCGGGCGTAGCGGAGTGCGCCGAGCTTGCCCTCGATGCCGCGCACGCCGAAGCCGCCGGGCACGCAGATGCCGTCGAGGTGCGACAGGTGCCTGCTCGCGCCTTCTGGCGTGCGGCACTCGTCGGACGGGATCCACTCGATCTTCACCTTGGCGTCGTTGGCGAAGCCGCCGGCGCGCAGCGCCTCGGTGACCGAGAGGTAGGCGTCGGGCAGGTCGATGTACTTGCCGACGAGTCCGATGGTGACCTCGTGCTTGGGGTCGTGCACGACGTCGAGAAGGCCGCTCCAGCCGGACCAGTCGACGTCGCCGGCCTTCGCGTCGAGGCCGAGCGTCTCGATGATGTAGGCGTCGAGGCCCTGGTCGTTCAGCATCGTCGGGATGTCGTAGATCGACGGCACGTCGACGGCGTTCACGACGGCGCCCTCGTCGACGTCGCACATGAGCGCGATCTTGCGCTTGTTCGCCTCGGTGACGGGGCGGTCGCTGCGCAGCACGAGCGCGTCGGGCTGGATGCCGATCGAGCGCAGGGTGGCGACGGAGTGCTGCGTCGGCTTCGTCTTCTGCTCACCCGAGGCGCCCATGAACGGCACGAGCGAGACGTGCACGAAGAAGACGTTCTTGCGGCCGAGCTCGTGGCGCACCTGGCGCGCCGACTCGATGAACGGCTGCGACTCGATGTCGCCGACCGTGCCGCCGATCTCGGTGATGATCACGTCGGGCTTCGGCGTCTCGGAGGCCTGCAGCCGCATGCGGCGCTTGATCTCGTCGGTGATGTGCGGGATGACCTGCACGGTGTCGCCGAGGTACTCGCCGCGGCGCTCCTTGGCGATGACCGTCGAGTAGATCTGGCCGGTGGTGACGTTCGCCGCCTGGCTCAGGTCGATGTCGAGGAAGCGCTCGTAGTGTCCGATGTCGAGGTCGGTCTCGGCGCCGTCGTCGGTGACGAAGACCTCGCCGTGCTGGAACGGGTTCATCGTTCCGGGATCGACGTTGAGGTACGGGTCGAGCTTCTGCATGACCACGCGCAGTCCGCGTGCCGTCAGCAGGTTGCCGAGGCTGGCTGCCGTGAGACCCTTGCCCAACGAGGAAACGACACCACCAGTCACGAAGATGTGCTTGGTCGTGTCGTCTGTATTGTCTGCGCTCTTCGGCGCCTGTCCGCGTTCTTCCACCACGGGCTTATAGTCTAAGCCACGTTTCTGCGAACTCGCCCCGTCACTCTGCACTGGATCCCCCTTCGTCGCCCGCCGGGCGCCTCCCGCCCGGCGTCTCCCCATCAGAATTCGGCCGCGCTTCAGCCGGTGGTCGCCCGTTCCGCCGCGAGTTCGAGCAGTTCGCGCGCGTGCGCCAATCCGCTCTCGGACTCGGCGAGTCCGGAGAGCAGGCGCGCCATCTCGGCCTCGCGATCCGGCCCTTCGAGGCGGCGCACGCTGGACTCGGTGACGCGCCCGTCGGTGCCCTTGACCACGCTCAGGTGGTTCGTCGCGAAGGCGGCGACCTGCGCGAGGTGGGTCACCACGATCACCTGGGAGCGTTCGGCGAGTCGGGCGAGTCGCCGCCCGATCTCGATCGCCGCGGCACCGCCGACACCGGCGTCGACCTCGTCGAAGACGAACGTCGGCACGGGGTCGGTTCCGGCGATGACGACCTCGATCGCGAGCATGACCCGCGAGAGCTCGCCGCCGGAGGCCCCCTTGGAGACCGAGCGAGGCTCCGCCCCCGGATGCGGCTGCAGCAGGATCGCGACCTGGTCGCGCCCGTGCACCGCCGGCTCGTGCTCGGAGTCGACGAGCACGGTCAGCCGTGCGTCGGGCATCGCGAGCGCTGCCAGCTCGACGGTGACGGCCGCGGCGAGCCGCCCGGCGGCGTCGGTGCGCAGCTCGCTGACCCGGCCGGCGAGCCGGTCGACGACGATCGCACCGTCGTCGACGGATGCCGCGAGCTGCTCGATGCGCTCATCGTCGCCGTCGAGCTCGACGAGTCGGAGACCGCCCGTGCGGCCGAAGTCGAGCACCTCGTCGAGGGTCGACCCGTGCCGACGGATGAGCGAGGTGAGCAGTGCGCGACGCTCCTGCACGACCTCGAGCTCTCGGGCACCGTCGGCGTCGAGCCCCGCCAGGTAGGCGCCGAGTTCGGCGGCCGCGTCTGCGAGCAGGAAGCCGGCGTTCTGCAGGGCCTCGCGGATCGGAGCGAGCGCGGCATCGTGCTCGACGACCCGCTCGAGGTGGCGCTTGGCGCCGTCGACGAGCGTGACTGCGTCGGGTGCGTCGTCGACGATCTCGTCGGCCGAGATGAGCGTGTGCGCCTGGGCAGCGGCGAGGCGCAGGTCTTCGAGGTTCGAGAGGCGATCGGCGCGCTCGGAGAGCTCGACGTCTTCGCCCGGGCGCGGATCGGCGGCCTCGATCTCGTCGAGCGCCTCGCGCAGGGCCGCCGCCTCTCGGAGGCGTTCGTCGTGAGCCTGGGTGAGCCGTTCGAGCTCGGCGGCGTCGGCGTGCCAGGCGGTGAACGCGGCGCGGTACTCGGTCAGCGCGGCCTGCAGACCAGCGCCCGCGAATCGGTCGAGGGCATCGCGCTGGGCGACCGCTGACCGGAGCCGCTGCTGGTCGGCCTGGCCGTGCACGACCACGAGCTCCTCGCCGAGTTCGGTGAGCACGCCGATGGGCGCGCTTCGGCCGCCGACGACCGCGCGGCTCCGGCCCTCGGACGAGACCGACCGGCCGAGCAGCAGTTCACCCGCCTCGATCTCGCCACCGGTCTCGGCGACGCGTTCGGCGACCGGGCCGTCGTCGGGCACGAGCCAGCGACCCTCGACCCAGGCCTGCTTCGCCCCGGACCGCACGGCGCCGGCGTCGGCGCGGGCGCCCAGCAGCAGCCCGAGCGCCGTGACGACCATGGTCTTGCCCGCGCCGGTCTCGCCGGTGACTGCGGTGAACCCCGACCCGAGCGGAAGCGTCGCCTCGGCGATGACCCCGAGGTCGCGGATGCCGAGTTCGTCAATCATGGCCCACCGGTCCTCGCCAGCCTGTCACGGGGAGTTGGAACTTGTTCACGAGTCGATCGGTGAACGGCGCCTCGTGGAGTCGTGCCAGGCGAACGGGCACGGGCGAGCGCCGCACCACGACGCGCGCGCCGGCCGGCAGGTCGAACGTGCGTCGGCCATCGCACCAGATGACCGCCGACGCCTCGGTGCGACGCAGCACCTCGACGGCGAGCGACGAGTCGGCCGCGACCACGAGCGGCCGTGCGAAGAGCGCGTGCGCGCTGAGCGGCACGAGCAGCAGGGCTTCGAGACCCGGCCAGACGACCGGCCCGCCGGCCGAGAACGCGTAGGCGGTGGACCCGGTCGGGGTGGACATGACCACCCCGTCGCAGCCGAACGACGAGAGCGGCCGGCGATCGACCTCGATCACGACCTCGATCAGACGCTCGCGCTCGGCCTTCTCGACGGACACCTCGTTGAGCGCCCAGCTCTCGAAGACCGTCTCGTCGTCGACCTTGGCGCGCACCGACAGCGTCATGCGCTCTTCGACCGTGTAGTCGCGAGCGAGCGCCCGCTGCACCGTGTAGCCGAGGTCGTCGCGCTCGCTCTCGGCGAGGAAGCCGACATGACCGAGGTTGACGCCGAGCAACGCGACCGGAAGCTCGCGGATCAGCTCGGCCGCACGGAGGATCGTGCCGTCGCCGCCGAGCACGATCACGAGCTCGATCAGCGCGGGATCGGTCTCTTCGAGCCGGGCGACCCGGCCGTTCAGCTCGGGGACGAACTCATGGACATCGCTCCACTGCTCGTCGGCGATGACCGGAACCGCGCCCGCCGCGATGAGCTGGGCGCAGACCTCGCCGGTGGCCTCGAGGGCGTTGCGACGGCCGGTGTGCGAGACCACGAGGAAGTGCCGTGCGTCGTTCATTTGAGCTCGCCTCCCGTCATCTGCGCTACCTGCCGCATCCATTCTGTCGGATTCACTCCGCGCGCGGCGTTGAGGTGCACGAGGTACTCGTGGTTTCCGCGCGTGCCTGCGATTGGGGAGGACATGACGCCAGCCGTGCCGACACCGAGGTCGTGCGCGGCCCAGAGCACGCCGGCGACGGCCTCGGAGCGCAGTGCCGCGTCGTGCACGATGCCCTCGCGCACTCCCGACCGACCCACCTCGAACTGCGGCTTCACGAGCAGCACGAACTCGGCGTCGTCGGCGGCCGTCGCGACGAGCGCCGGCAGCACGGTCGTGAGCGAGATGAACGAGAGGTCGGCGGTCACGAGCGAAGCGGGCTCCTCGACGCCCGAGAGCTTCGCCAGGGCCGCCCGATCGAGCGAACGCACGTTGCAGCCCTCGACCAGTACCAGCCCCGCCGCACCGAACAACTCGGCGGCGAGCTGCCCGTGCCCGACATCGACGGCGAGCACCGTGCGGGCGCCGCGCTCGAGCAGCACCTGGCTGAAGCCGCCCGTCGATGCGCCGGCGTCGAGCACCACGCGATCAGCAGGGTCGACGGCGAACCCGTCGAGTGCGGCGATGAGCTTGTGAGCGGCGCGGGAGACGTAGTGATCGGATGCCGCGACCTCGATGGTCTGCTCGTCTTCGACCTTGGTCGACGCCTTGACGACGGGTCGGCCGTCGACCGTCACCACGCCGGCCGCGATGAGCGTTGCCGCGTGCGTGCGCGAGCGCGCGAGTCCGCGTTCGGGGAGGGCGGCGTCGAGACGTCTGGATGCCATGCGTCAGTCGGACTGCCGCGACGGATCGGAGTGCTCGAGCTCCGTGCGCAGGCGCTCCGCGAGAGCGAGGTAACCCGCGGCACGCTCGTCGAGCGGCAGCGCCTCGATCGCGTCGAGCGCCGAACGCGTCTCTTCGGACGCAGCGAACTGTTCGTCTTCAGTGCTCACGCGTCCACGCTACCCGAGGCCGCCGACGACGAGGGGATCGGCGCGTCAGCTGTAGAGCGAGGCCGGCACCTCGAGCACGTGGATCGCCGTGCCCGAACGCCAGATCGCCGCGCACGCGGCGCGCAGCAGGTCGAGCGGACGCTCGCCCTCGGCCTCGATCACCACACGACGGCCGTCGACGCGCACGCGCGCACCTCCGACGCGGATCGCGCCGCGCACCTCCTCGGTCACCGGGTACGGCTCGTGCAGCTCGCGCAGGTCGCCGACGATGAAGTCCGGGCGGCTGGCGGCATCCGCGGCGAGCACCTGCTTCGCACGGTCGATTCCGGTGAGCACGAGCACGCTCGTCATTCCAGCCCGATTCGCGCCGAGGATGTCGGTGTCGAGACGGTCGCCGACCACGATCGGCCGTTCCGCGCCGAAGCGCCGCTTCGCCTCGTCGAAGATCGGCGTCTCGGGCTTGCCCGCGACCAGTGGCAGCCGGCCGACGGCCGTGTGCACCGCGGAGACCAGCGTGCCGTTGCCCGGGGCGATGCCGCGCGCCACGGGGATGGTCCAGTCGGTGTTCGTCGCGATCCACGGGATCCCTGGCGTCTCGGATCCGGGGCCGCCGTTCGAGTTCAGCGCGAACGACGCCTCCGCGAGCTCCTTCCAGCCGACCTCGGGCGTGAACCCCTGCACGACCGCCTCCGGCGCATCATCCGCCGACCGGGTCACACGGTAGCCGCGCTTCTCGAGCTCGACGACGATGCCCTCACCGCCGACGACGAAGACCAGTGCGCCGGGCTCGACCTGCTCGTCGAGCAGGCGCATCGCCGCCTGCGGCGAGGTCACGACATCCGACGGCTGCACCTCGAGGCCGAGCTCCGACAGGTGCGCGGCGACGGATGCATCGCTTCGCGAGGCGTTGTTCGTGATGTAGCCGACCGGCATCCGCTGCTTGGCGAGGTTCAGGCTCTCGACGGCGTGCGGAATGGCACCGGCGCCCGCGTAGACGACCCCGTCGAGGTCGGCGAACACGGCATCGGCACCGTCGAGCGGAGAGGCCGCCTCGGTCCTCTGGCGAAACAGCCCCACGCGTCAGACCTCGTCCTCGTCGCCTTCGGCGAGCACGGCCCGCACGTCGTCCTCGAGCACGTCGCCGGGGTCGCCCAGGTCCTCGGGCTCGTCCGCGATCTCGACCAGCTCGATGACTTGGTCAGCGTCAGCGTCAGCGTCAGCGTCAGCGTCAAGGGCGGCATCATCTTCATCGGCGACGTCGACGTCGCCGTCAGCGCCAGCCGAATCGGATGCCTCGTCGTCGCGAGTGTCGCCGTCGCCATCCGATGATGCGGTGTCGGCGTCGAGTTCCGGCTCGAGCTCCACCTCGTAGATCTCCACGAGGTCGAGTTCCGGGCCGCCGAGCGCGTCCTCGGCACGCGCGGCACGTGCACGCCATGCCGCGGCATCCGTCGATCGCCCGAGCTCATCGAGCACCTCTGCATAGGCGGAGAACAGCGCCGGGCTGTACGAGAAGGCACGGTCGGGGTCGAGCTGCGGGATCTCGAGCTCGGCGAGGGCCAGCTCGGGCTGCTCCAGGTCGAGGCGCGCACCGGACATCGCGATGGCGAGGCCGACCTGCACGGCAGCCGGGAGTTCGGCGCGGTCCACGGCACGACCGACCTCGAGGGCGCGGTCGGGGCGTCCGACGCCACGCTCGCTGTCGACCATCAGCGGGAGCTGGTCGTTGCTGCCGGAGATGCGACGGTACGTGCGGAGCTCACGGAGCGCGAGGACGAAGTCACCGGTCGCGTATGCCGTGATCGCGAGCGTCTCGCGCACGACAGCCACGCGACCCGCACGGCGGCCGGCTGACAGCGCGTGCTCGTGCGCCAGCTCGGGGTCGTCATCGAGGTAGAGGGATGCCGCGACGAGGTGTCGCGCGACCCAGTCGGCGTTCTCCTTGCTGAGGGTCTTGAGCTCGGCGCGAGCGCCCTTGTCGAGGTCGCGTGGCTCGATCGTGTCCGGGATGAACGGATCGTCGTGACGCGGACGTACCGGAAGATTCGCGGCGCCAGGCGAGTCGCGACGGTACTCCTCGCGCGGCTCGCGGGAGTCGCGCCGATCGCTGCGATCGCCGTACGAACGCGGCGCTCCGCCATCACGCTTCTCATACGGACGCGACTGCCCATCGCGCTTCTCGTAGGGACGCTTGGTATCGCGATCGCCGTACGAACGCGGAGCACCGCCATCGCGCTTCTCATACGGACGCTTGTTGTCGCCATCACGCTTCTCGTAAGGACGCTTGGTATCGCGGTCACCGTAGGAACGCGGAGCACCGCCATCACGCTTCTCATACGGACGCTTGTTGTCGCGGTCACCGTACGAACGCGGCGCGCCATCACGCTTCTCATACGGACGCGACTGCCCATCGCGCTTCTCGTAGGGACGTTTGTTGTCACGGTCGCCGTACGAACGCGGAGCACCGCCATCGCGCTTCTCATACGGACGCTTGTTGTCGCCGTCACGCTTCTCGTAGGGACGCTTGTTGTCGCCGTCACGCTTCTCGTAGGGACGCTTGTTGTCACGGTCCCCGTACGAACGCGGAGCACCGCCATCACGCTTCTCGTACGGACGGGACTGCCCGTCGCGCTTCTCATACGGACGCTTGCTATCGCTGTCACGCTTCTCGTAGGGACGCTTGGTATCGCGATCGCCGTAGGAACGCGGCGCACCGCCATCACGCTTCTCATACGGACGCTTGTTGTCGCCGTCACGCTTCTCGTAGGGACGCTTGTTGTCACGGTCGCCGTACGAACGCGGCGCCCCACCGTCACGCTTCTCATACGGGCGGGACTGCCCGTCACGCTTCTCGTAGGGACGCTTGTTATCGCGGTCGCCGTACGAACGCGGAGCACCGTCGCGCTTCTCATACGGACGCGTGTTGTCACGATCGCCGTAGGGCTTCCGCTCGCCGGAGCCGCTGGAGCGCTGCCCGTCGCGGGAACCCGCGCCGTTGGACCTCGGGGGCTTGGAATCGTATGCGCCACGCCCGCTGCTCTGCGGTCGCCCTTCGCCACGGGGTGCGCGGCTGCGCGCCTCTCCCCTGTTCGTGTCGTCGTTCGTGTCGCTCACGATTGTCCCGTCATCTGTGAAGTTCGTTGTCACTCAACCGTACTGCGCCGCTTCTGCGTGGTTGGTGTGTTAAATGCGAAGAGCCGCCCACGTGGTGGGCGGCTCTTCGGTAATGGTTGTCCGGCGGTGTCCTACTCTCCCACAGGGTCCCCCCTGCAGTACCATCGGCGCTGCGAGTCTTAGCTTCCGGGTTCGNGGTGTGTTAAATGCGAAGAGCCGCCCACGTGGTGGGCGGCTCTTCGGTAATGGTTGTCCGGCGGTGTCCTACTCTCCCACAGGGTCCCCCCTGCAGTACCATCGGCGCTGCGAGTCTTAGCTTCCGGGTTCGGAATGTGTCCGGGCGTTTCCCTCGCGCTATGGCCGCCGAAACTCTTGCCACATCCTGCACCACCAGYGTTGCTGGGTGGTGGGTGTGTAGTTTCGGGCCCCCTTTTGAYCSTGGGTGKTGGTTGCGTGACCKKRTGGTCTCCCGCAACGTTGCCCGGGTGGGGGTGTTCGTTGTTGAGTTGTATGTTGTGTTTCCGTCTGTTGGGAACCACAGAGTGGACGCGAGTCATCAGGCCACACACACGCCTTTTTCGTGAATGCACGTTCGTGTGTGTGTAGTGAGGTTTCAAGTTATCGGCTTATTAGTACCGGTCAGCTCCGACAGTCGTTAGTCCTGTCTTCCACATCCGGCCTATCAACCCAGTCGTCTGGCTGGGAGCCTCTCCCCCAATGGGGATGGAAATCTCATCTTGAGGCCGGCTTCCCGCTTAGATGCTTTCAGCGGTTATCCATCCCGAACGTAGCTAACCAGCGGTGCTCCTGGCGGAACAACTGGCACACCAGAGGTTCGTCCAACCCGGTCCTCTCGTACTAGGGTCAGATCCTCTCAAATTTCCTGCGCGCGCAGAGGATAGGGACCGAACTGTCTCACGACGTTCTAAACCCAGCTCGCGTACCGCTTTAATGGGCGAACAGCCCAACCCTTGGGACCTACTCCAGCCCCAGGATGCGACGAGCCGACATCGAGGTGCCAAACCATGCCGTCGATATGGACTCTTGGGCAAGATCAGCCTGTTATCCCCGAGGTACCTTTTATCCGTTGAGCGACAGCGCTTCCACAAGCCACTGCCGGATCACTAGTCCCGACTTTCGTCCCTGCTCGACCTGTCAGTCTCACAGTCAAGCTCCCTTGTGCACTTACACTCGCCACCTGATTGCCAACCAGGTTGAGGGAACCTTTGGGCGCCTCCGTTACTTTTTGGGAGGCAACCGCCCCAGTTAAACTACCCACCAGGCACTGTCCCTGAACCGGATCACGGTTCGAAGTTAGATATCCAGAGTGACCAGAGTGGTATTTCAACAATGACTCCACCGACACTAGCGTGCCAGCTTCACAGTCTCCCACCTATCCTACACAAGCCACACCGAACACCAATACCAAGCTGTAGTAAAGGTCACGGGGTCTTTCCGTCCTTCTGCGCGTAACGAGCATCTTTACTCGTAATGCAATTTCGCCGAGTTCGCGGTTGAGACAGCTGGGAAGTCGTTACGCCATTCGTGCAGGTCGGAACTTACCCGACAAGGAATTTCGCTACCTTAGGATGGTTATAGTTACCACCGCCGTTTACTGGGGCTTAAATTCTCAGCTTCGCCTTGCGGCTAACCGGTCCTCTTAACCTTCCAGCACCGGGCAGGCGTCAGTCCGTATACATCGTCTTGCGACTTGGCACGGACCTGTGTTTTTAGTAAACAGTCGCTTCCCACTGGTCTCTGCGGCCCTGCAGCGCTTCCTGGAGCAAGTCCATTCACGCCTTAGGCCCCCCTTCTCCCGAAGTTACGGGGGCATTTTGCCGAGTTCCTTAACCACGATTCTCTCGATCTCCTTAGTATTCTCTACCTGACCACCTGAGTCGGTTTGGGGTACGGGCGGCTAGAACCTCGCGTCGATGCTTTTCTCGGCAGCATAGGATCACCCACTTTTTATCCGCATCGTGTCTCAGCCATCATGAGCGACGGATTTGCCTATCGCTCGGCCTACGCACTTGCCCCGGGTCAACCATCGCCCGGGTTGGGCTACCTTCCTGCGTCACACCTGTTAATACGCTCACTCCACCAGATGGGGTCGCATGCCGCCTCACGATCGTCCCCGAAGGGATCCACGCGTCTTGGGATGCTTAGCACTCCTGATTTCATGTGGGCGGTTCTTCGCCGGTACGGGAATATCAACCCGTTGTCCATCGACTACGCCTGTCGGCCTCGCCTTAGGTCCCGACTTACCCAGGGCAGATTAGCTTGACCCTGGAACCCTTGGTCTTCCGGAGGACGGGTTTCTCACCCGTCTTTCGCTACTCATGCCTGCATTCTCACTCGTGTGGCCTCCACGGCTGGTTTACACCGCCGCTTCACTGCCCACACGACGCTCTCCTACCCATCAACACGGCTGGACCACGAAGGCCTACCATAAATGTCAATGCCACAACTTCGGTGGCGTGCTTGAGCCCCGTTACATTGTCGGCGCGGAATCACTTGACCAGTGAGCTATTACGCACTCTTTCAAGGGTGGCTGCTTCTAAGCCAACCTCCTGGTTGTCTGTGCAACTCCACATCCTTTCCCACTTAGCACGCGCTTTGGGACCTTAGTTGGTGGTCTGGGTTGTTTCCCTCTCGACGATGAAGCTTATCCCCCACCGTCTCACTGCTGCGCTCTCACTTACCGGCATTCGGAGTTTGGCTGACGTCAGTAACCTTTTGGGGCCCATCGGCCATCCAGTAGCTCTACCTCCGGCAAGAAACACGCAACGCTGCACCTAAATGCATTTCGGAGAGAACCAGCTATCACGAAGTTTGATTGGCCTTTCACCCCTATCCACAGCTCATCCCCTCCATTTTCAACTGAAGTGGGTTCGGTCCTCCACGACGTCTTACCGTCGCTTCAACCTGGCCATGGATAGATCACTTCGCTTCGGGTCTAGGACCTGCGACTGAATCGCCCTATTCAGACTCGCTTTCGCTACGGCTGCCCCACACGGGTTAACCTCGCCACAGATCACTAACTCGCAGGCTCATTCTTCAAAAGGCACGCTGTCACACCTACAAGGGTGCTCCAACGGTTTGTAAGCAAACGGTTTCAGGTACTATTTCACTCCCCTCCCGGGGTACTTTTCACCTTTCCCTCACGGTACTTGTCCGCTATCGGTCATCTGGGAGTATTTAGGCTTATCAGGTGGTCCTGACAGATTCACGCGGGATTTCTCGGGCCCCGCGCTACTTGGGATCCCTCTCCGGCCGGCCAGGCATTTCGACTACGGGACTCACACCCACTCCGGTCCGCCTTTCAATGCGGTTCGTCTATACCTGACGCGTCACCGTGACTGCACGGCAGTACAGTCCGAAAGGTCCCACAACCCCGACCATGCAACCCCTGCCGGGTATCACACATGACCGGTTTAGCCTCTTCCGCGTTCGCTCGCCACTACTTACGGAATCACGGTTGTTTTCTCTTCCTGTGGGTACTGAGATGTTTCACTTCCCCACGTTCCCTCTACCCGCCCTATATATTCAGGCGGGAGTCACCAGGTCACCCAAAGGGCCTGGCGGGGTTTCCCCATTCGGAAATCCTCGGATCACAGCTCGTTTATCAGCTCCCCGAGGCTTATCGCAGATTACGACGTCCTTCTTCGGCTCCAGATGCCAAGGCATCCACCGTTTGCTCTTAGAAACTTGAAATCACATGAGTTCGATCGAATTCGTGCAACACCCCGAAAGGTGCTGCGAAATTGACCAGTGAATACGCCAAACAACACCCCGAGGGATGTACGTTGGCGACTCACCTTTTGTGAAACAGGACCCTGTGCTTTTACACACACGGGCCTGCTTCTAAGATGCTCGCGTCCACTATGTAGTTCTCAACAGACGGCCAGAACCCCCACACCCACCGAATCATCAACCATCGGCTTCGTGAAGGTCTGAAGAAACCATCACCCCCGGGACGCTCCAAAGAGCGCCCAGGGTTTGTCCGGTCCCTCAGGACCCAACAGCGTGCACGCATCCAACCCGCCGGCCCCGATCGTTCCAACCATCCGCGCTGTCAAAGACAACACATCGGCGTACTAAACCAGAACCCTTGGCCTGGATGCCTATGTCAATGTTCCACCCATGAGCGACCAGCAAGCCACAAAGGACCTGATCTGGTCTGCACTGCAGAAACCCGAAAGCTTCTGAGTTGCTCCTTAGAAAGGAGGTGATCCAGCCGCACCTTCCGGTACGGCTACCTTGTTACGACTTAGTCCTAATCACCGATCCCACCTTCGACGGCTCCCTCCACAAGGGTTAGGCCACCGGCTTCGGGTGTTACCGACTTTCATGACTTGACGGGCGGTGTGTACAAGGCCCGGGAACGTATTCACCGCAGCGTTGCTGATCTGCGATTACTAGCGACTCCGACTTCATGAGGTCGAGTTGCAGACCTCAATCCGAACTGAGACCGGCTTTTTGGGATTCGCTCCGCCTTACGACATCGCAGCCCTTTGTACCGGCCATTGTAGCATGCGTGAAGCCCAAGACATAAGGGGCATGATGATTTGACGTCATCCCCACCTTCCTCCGAGTTGACCCCGGCAGTCTCACATGAGTTCCCACCATTACGTGCTGGCAACATGCGACGAGGGTTGCGCTCGTTGCGGGACTTAACCCAACATCTCACGACACGAGCTGACGACAACCATGCACCACCTGTAACCGAGTGTCCAAAGAGTTCCACATTTCTGCGGCGTTCTCGGTTATGTCAAGCCTTGGTAAGGTTCTTCGCGTTGCATCGAATTAATCCGCATGCTCCGCCGCTTGTGCGGGCCCCCGTCAATTCCTTTGAGTTTTAGCCTTGCGGCCGTACTCCCCAGGCGGGGCGCTTAATGCGTTAGCTACGACACGGAAACCGTGGAAAGGTCCCCACATCTAGCGCCCAACGTTTACGGCGTGGACTACCAGGGTATCTAATCCTGTTCGCTCCCCACGCTTTCGCTCCTCAGCGTCAGTTACGGCCCAGAGAACTGCCTTCGCCATCGGTGTTCCTCCTGATATCTGCGCATTCCACCGCTACACCAGGAATTCCATTCTCCCCTACCGCACTCTAGTCTGCCCGTACCCACTGCAGGCTGGAGGTTGAGCCTCCAGATTTCACAGCAGACGCGACAAACCGCCTACGAGCTCTTTACGCCCAATAATTCCGGACAACGCTCGGACCCTACGTATTACCGCGGCTGCTGGCACGTAGTTAGCCGGTCCTTTTTCTGCAGGTACCGTCAAGCCGAAGCCCTTCTTCCCTACTAAAAGCGGTTTACAACCCGAAGGCCGTCATCCCGCACGCGGCGTTGCTGCATCAGGCTTTCGCCCATTGTGCAATATTCCCCACTGCTGCCTCCCGTAGGAGTCTGGGCCGTGTCTCAGTCCCAGTGTGGCCGGTCACCCTCTCAGGCCGGCTACCCGTCGACGCCTTGGTGAGCCATTACCTCACCAACAAGCTGATAGGCCGCGAGTCCATCCCAGACCGAAAAAACTTTCCACCCCCAACCATGCGGTCAGAGGTCCTATCCGGTATTAGACGTCGTTTCCAACGCTTATCCCAGAGTCCAGGGCAGGTTACTCACGTGTTACTCACCCGTTCGCCACTAATCCACCCAGCAAGCTGGGCTTCATCGTTCGACTTGCATGTGTTAAGCACGCCGCCAGCGTTCGTCCTGAGCCAGGATCAAACTCTCCAAAAAAAATGGTTCCCAACACCGAAGTGTCGAGGAGTTTGTTCACTGACAGAGAAACAACTGACTTCTAAAAATCAAATTGTCCATCAATCAAAGGAATCCCACCGATCCGAAAACCGGTTGGGGTTCAAAAAATTGGCATTGAACATAGTGCAYGCACGCTGTTGAGTTCTCAAGAAACGGACGCACCCGAACCAGACACCCACAAACCTGTGGACCCGCAATCAGGGCAACCTGTCAACCATACCACCCGGGAACCGCATCAGAACCAGAAGCCCTGAACTACGATCACACTCCCAGAAACCAGCCCAAATGAGCCGTGAACCAAGGAGAAGGTGGAGATCCGATCTTAGACTTGAAATCACCGAGTCGCAAACGCGCCTACGAGGTTATTTGGCTGAGATCTTCACCACACGAACCGGATCTCTCCAACCCGCCGCGGCGACAGATATGAAGATACACGGCTCACCCCCCAGGACACCAAATCAGCCCTGCAGCCCGGGCGTGTCGCCGATAAGCAACCGCCGTCCTCGAGACATCGGAGCCCAGATCAGCTGAGGTTTCCGCCCCGGACACCGGCCCCCGTCGGCAGGCGTGTACCAACGGGGCCGGCCGCAATGGCCCAGCCCACGCGGCATCCGGAGTTCGAGCGAGGCGGGCCGTCCCTGCCATCGGAGCTTCGAATCGGGTACGCGGCGGCATCCGAAACTCGACGTGCACGCAGCGACGCGCATTCCGGCGGGCGGGTCCGCGGATCCGGCCGGGTGAGACGCGGAACGACCCCGCTCCCCTGCGGTTGGCAGGTGAACGGGGTCGTTGAGCTCGGAGCTCGAGCGGCGCGTGCGACTAGAGGACGAAGATGCCGGCGAGGGTCTTCTTGCCCCGACGCAGTACGGCCATGCCGCCGGGCGCCACGCGCCCCTCGATGGTCGCCGTCTGATCTTCGATCTTGACGTTGTCGAGCGAGACGCCGCCCTGGGCGATCGCGCGACGGCCCTCGCCGACCGATTTCACGAGTCCGGTGTCGACGAGCAACTGCGCCACCGGGGTGTCGGGCGAGGTCGTGGTGTTCGGCAGCTCGCGCAACGCCGACTCGAGGGTCGCCTCGTCGAGTGCCGACAGGTCGCCCTGGCCGAAGAGCGCCTCGGATGCCGCGATGACGGCCGCCGTGGCATCCGCCCCATGCACCAGGGTGGTGACCTCGTTCGCGAGCGCGCGCTGCGCCTCGCGGCGGAAGGGCTCGCTCTCGACGAGCGCCTCGAGCTGTTCGATGCGCTCGCGACCGAGGAACGTGAACACCTTCAGGCGCCCGATGACGTCGGCGTCGTCGGTGTTGAGCCAGAACTGGTAGAAGCGGTACGGGCTGCACATGTCGGCGTCGAGCCAGATGGCGTTGCCCTCGCTCTTGCCGAACTTGGTGCCGTCGGAGTTCGTGATGAGCGGGGTGCCGATGGCGTGGGCGCTGCGGCCCTCGACGCGATGGATCAGGTCGGTGCCGCTCGTGAGGTTGCCCCACTGGTCGCTGCCACCGGTCTGCAGCACGCAGCCGTACTGACGGAAGAGCTCGAGGTAGTCGTAGCCCTGCAGGATCTGGTAGCTGAACTCGGTGTAGCTGATGCCGGCGTCGGAGTTGAGCCGCGAGGCGACCGCGTCTTTCTTGAGCATGGTGCCGACGCGGTAGTGCTTTCCGATCTCGCGCAGGAAGTCGATGGCGCTGAGCCCGGCGGTCCAGTCGAGGTTGTTCACCAGGCGAACGGCGTTCTCGCCGTCGGCCGAGAGGAAGCGGCTGACCTGCGCCTGCAGGCGGCCGACCCACTCGACCACGGTCTCCTTCGTGTTCAACGTGCGCTCGGCCGTGGGCCGAGGATCGCCGATGAGGCCGGTCGAACCGCCGACGAGGCCGAGCGGCTTGTGCCCGGCCAGCTGGAGCCGGCGCATCACGAGCAGCTGCACGAGGTTGCCGAGGTGCAGGCTCGGTGCGGTGGGGTCGAACCCGCAGTAATACGTGATCGGATCGCCGGCGAGGAGTTCTTTCAGGGCGGCTTCGTCGGTGGAGACGTGCACGAGGCCGCGCCAGCGGAGCTCCTCCCAGACGTCTGCGAATGAGTCGTCGTTGTGCTGGGATGCGAGGATCACGGGGTCTGACACCCAGCAAGGGTATCAGCGGGGCGAGCGACCGAAGTCAAGGTCTGAACCTAGAATTGCGTGTATCAATGATGTAGCCTTGAGCATCAAGATTCAATGTTCAGACATTGATCTGGGGAGGGCGACATGTTCGTGATCACCGCCGACCAGGTCGCCAGCCGGCGACAGGCCGACCGCGCAGGCGACCTGATCGCCCGCCTCGAGCGCACCCACGGCAACGCGCTGCTGCTGCCGCCCGATCAGACGGCCGGCGACGAGATCCAACTGCTCACCGCCTCGGCGGCGACCGCACTCGGCATCGTCCTCGACACCACCCGCGACGGGCGCTGGAGCGTCGGGCTCGGCGTCGGAGGGCTTCGCACTCCCCTGCCCGACGCCGCCCGAAAGGCGAGCGGCACCGCGTTCATCGCGGCGCGCGAGGCCGTGCAGGCGGCCAAGCGGGCCGACGGACGGTTCGCGCTTCGCGCGGCATCCGCCCCACCGGCCGAGATCGCGACCGACGGCCACCCGACGGAGACGATCGACGCGGCCGGCGCCGAGGCGCTCGTGCGCCTGCTCGTCCTCCTGCGGGAACGCCGCAGCGAGTTCGGATGGGAGGTCGTCGACCTCGCGCAGGCCGGTCACCGGCAGAAGGACATCGCGAGCGAACTCGCGATCAGCACCGCGGCGGTCAGCGCACGCCTGAAGGCTGCGATGTGGCGTGCGGAACGCGACGCGATCGCGCCGCTCGAGCAGGTGCTCGGAAGCCTCGACGCAGCCGTCGCGTCTGAACCGTCGGTCAGCCCCGCCAGGTGAGACGGGTCCGTCGCATCTGAACCGTCGAGCGCGTCTGCCGGAACGCGCCGAATCCGCGACCGCGCGTCGGCCCGGATCGCTACGCTGTTCGGAGCCGCTCCATTGGCCCTACTCCGAAGGAAGCCCGTGTTCGATCCCACCGCCGTCACGAACGCCATCGCCTCGATCATCCTGTTCCTCTCGCTCGCCGGCGCCGCCGCGTTCTCGGTGCTCGCGCACCTGCGCTATCGGGCCGCGTTCGTGTGGATCGCCGCCGGCGCCCTCGTCATCGCGCTGCTCAGCGCCTCGGCATTGACCGAACCGGCGCCCGGCGGCTTCGGTCCGCTCGCGACCGCGCTCGCATTCACGGCGGCCGTCTTCGGCGGCAGCCCCGCTGCGGCGACCGCGCTGCGGCTGGCCATGGGCTCGAGCGTCGCACCGGGCCTGCACGGCGGCATCATCGTCAGCGACAAGGCCACGACCACCGAAGAGCGTCAGGGCATCGTCGCCGCGCCGAAGCGCGAGGTGCTGCGAGGCGGACTCGTCATCGGATTCCTCGAGCGCATCGCGGTGGCCGGCTCGATCATCGCCGGCTTCCCCGAGGGCCTCGCGATCGTCGTCGCCGTCAAGGGCGTCGGCCGATTCACCGAGCTCGAGGCGCCCGAAGCGCGCGAGCGGTTCATCATCGGCACGCTCGCGAGCCTCATCTGGGCCTGCGCGGCGAGCCTCGTCGTCACGATCGCCGTGCACTGACGCGCGACGCACCTGCTCGCGGCGGGGCAGCGACTGCGACGACGACGGCGACCGCGTCGGACTCCACGCACTCGGCCGGCTCTGGCAGCCCGATTCCGCTCAGGCGTGCGACTTGGCGTGCCGGCGATACGGCGAGACGCCCGGGTCACCGGGCAGCCAGAATCGCCACGGATACGCGGCTCCCCCGCCCGCGCCGCTGACCCCCGTGCGCGGGCCCGCCTCGAACGCGAACGGTACCGTCGGCACCTCGAGCGAGAACGGCGACTCGAGCAGGTCGGCACCGCTCGCGGCCAACGGCACGCCGAGCGCGACGGCGAGCCTCGCCGGCCCGCGGGCGAGATCCCGATCGGATGCCGCGCCGCGCCGCTCTCGCGCGAGCTCGAGCCCCTCGACCACCGTCCCGCCGCGCACCAGCACGGCCGACGCCCGCCCCTCGACGCCCGCGACGACGTTGAGGCACGTGTGCATGCCGTAGGTGAAGTACGCGTAGAGGTGCGCGGGCGCGCCGAACATCACGGCCGTACGGCCGGTCATGCCTCGATGGGCGTGCGACCCCGGATCTTCACCGACGCCTCGGTAGGCCTCGACCTCCGAGATCCGCACCGCGACGCGGCCCGCGTCGGACGTGTACGAGAGCACGGCGCCGAGCAGCAGCGGCGCGAGCTCCACGGAGTCGCGCGCGAAGAACGCCCGCGAGGGCGCACGCCGGGCGCCGGACGCCGCGCCGCCCGGAGGCGGCACGGGGTCCGATGCGCCCGGCTTCGGCATCCGCTCGCTCAGTGCCCGGCGTCGGGGAGGCCGGCGACCAGGTGACGCACACGATCGGCGAGGCGTGCGAACTGGTCGGCGACCCTCGCCGGAGCGGTGCCGCTCACGCCGTCGCGGCTCGCGACGGACCCCTCGATCGTGAGCACCTCGCGCACGTCGGGCGTGAGGTGCGGCGAGATGGCGGCGAGCGCGGCGTCGTCGACCGCGTCGAGTTCGAGCGAATGCTCCTCGGCGTACCGCACGAGCGAGCCGGTGATCTCGTGCGCGTCGCGGAACGGCACATGGCGCTTCACGAGCCATTCGGCGACGTCGGTCGCGAGCGAGAAGCCGGCCGGGGCGAGCTCGGCCATGCGCTCGGTGTGGAACGTGAGGGTCGCGATCATGCCCGTGAACGCCGGCAGCAGCACCTCGAGGGTCTCCACCGAGTCGAAGACGGGTTCCTTGTCCTCTTGGAGGTCGCGGTTGTACGCGAGCGGCAGCGCCTTCAGCGTCGCGAGCAGCCCGGTCAGGTTGCCGATGAGCCGGCCCGACTTGCCGCGCGCGAGCTCGGCGATGTCGGGGTTCTTCTTCTGCGGCATGATCGACGAACCCGTCGAGTAGCCGTCGTGCAGCGTGACGAATCCGAACTCGCGCGTGTTCCAGAGGATGATCTCTTCGGCGATGCGCGAGAGGTCGATGCCGATCATCGCCGAGACGAACGCGAACTCCGCGACCACGTCGCGGCTGGCGGTGCCGTCGATCGAGTTCTCGGACGGCGAGGCGAGGCCGAGGTCGCGGGCGACGGAGGCCGCGTCGAGGCCGAGCGTCGACCCCGCGAGCGCACCGCCGCCGTAGGGCGAGACATCCGCTCGCTTGGTCCAGTCGACGAGTCGCTCGAGGTCGCGCGAGAGCGCCCACCCGTGTGCGAGGAGGTGGTGCGCGAGCAGCACGGGCTGCGCATGCTGCAGGTGCGTGCGGCCCGGCATGATCGCCGTGCGGTGCGCGTCGGCCTGCGCCGAGAGCGCGTCGATGAGGTGCACGAGCTGGCGGCCGATGACGGCGACGTGGTCCTTCAGGTAGAGGCGCACGAGCGTCGCGATCTGGTCGTTGCGGCTGCGACCCGCGCGGAGCTTGCCGCCGAGCTCGGGTCCGACGACGTCGATCAGGGCGGCCTCGAGGGCGCCGTGCACGTCTTCGTCGGACTCGGCCGCGACGAGGGTGCCGTTCGTCACGCGCGCCTCGAGGGCATCGAGGCCGGCGAGCATCGCGTCGAGCTCGCCCGCATCGAGGTACCCGGCCGCCGAGAGCGCGCGAGCGTGCGCGCGCGACCCGGCGATGTCGTAGGGAGCGAGCTGCCAGTCGAAGTGCGTCGACTTCGAGAGCGCCTGCAGTTCGGGCGACGGCCCGCTCGCGAACCGGGCACCCCAGAGCGAGCCCTCGTTCGTGCCGTGCTGGTCGTCGGTGCCGGGGGTCCCGGGCGTCTCGGCGGTCATCGTGCGTCCTCCTGGTGGGCGAGCAGCCAGGCCAGCAGGGCCTTCTGCGCGTGCAGTCGATTCTCGGCCTCGTCCCACACGACCGACCGGGGTCCGTCGATGACGGACGCCTCGACCTCGTAGCCGCGGTAGGCGGGCAGGCAGTGCAGGAAGATCGCGCCGTCGGCCGCCTCGGCCATGAGCGCATCGTCGACGCCGTAGCCGGCGAACTCCGCGACGCGCTCGGCCTTCTCGGCCTCCTGGCCCATCGAGATCCAGGTGTCGGTGACCACGACGTCGGCCTCGGCGACGGCCTCGTGCGGGTTCGTCGTGACGAGCACCGATCCGCCCGTCGTCGCGGCGATGCGGCGGGCGTCGTCGACGATGTCGGCGCGAGGCGGGTAGCCGGCGGGCGACCCGACGCGCACGTGCATGCCGGCGGTCGCACCGGCAAGCAGGTACGAGTGCGACATGTTGTTGGCTCCGTCGCCGACATAGGCGAGCGACCGGCCGGCGAGGTCGCCGAAGCGTTCCTTGATCGTCAGCAGGTCGGCCAGCAGCTGGCACGGGTGGAAGTCGTCGGAGAGCGCGTTGACGACCGGCACGGTCGTGCCGGCGGCCATCTCTTCGAGCCCGGACTGCGCGAACGTGCGCCAGACGATCGCGGCGACCATGCGCTCGAGCACTCGGGCCGTATCGGCGACGGACTCCTTGCCGCCGAGCTGGCTGTCGCTCGACGAGACGATGAGCGGGGAACCGCCGAGGTCGGAGATGCCGACCGAGAACGAGATGCGCGTGCGCGTCGAGGTCTTGTCGAAGAAGACGGCGACCGTCTGCGGCCCCTCGAGCGGGCGCTCGGCGAATCGGTCGGCCTTCAGGCGCAGGGCGAGGTCGAGCACCTCGGCCTGCTCGGCCGGGGTGAGATCGTCGTCACGGAGGAAGTGGCGGGTCATGTCGTGTGTGTTCCGTTCGGTGGGTCGGCTGCGCCGACGCGTCGGTTCGGGTCAGGATGCCGCGTGCGCGACGTCGTCGAGCGCTGCGGCGAATCGGTCTGCGAAGGTGTCGATCTCGACGTCGCCGATGATGAGCGGTGGCGCGAGCCGGATCGTCACGTCGTTGGCGGCGTTCACGATGAGGCCGCGCTCGAGCGCCGCGTCGACGATGCGGCCCGCGATGGGCTCGGTGAGCCCCACGCCGATGAGGAGTCCGCGGCCGCGCGTCGCCGAGACGAGCGGCGAGCCGATCGCCTCGATGCGTGCGCGCACCTCCGGCCCGCGGCGAGCCGCGTTGCCGACGAGGTCGGCGCGCTCGATCTCGCCGAGCACCGCGTTGGCCACGGCCGTGGCGAGCGGGTTGCCCCCGAAGGTCGACCCGTGCTGGCCCTTCGAGTAGAGGTCGGATGCCGCGCCGAACGTCACGAGTCCGCCGATCGGGATGCCGCCGCCGATGCCCTTGGCCACGGTGATGGCGTCGGGCGTGATGCCGGCGTGCTGGAAGCCGAACCACTCGCCGGTGCGCCCGGCGCCGGTCTGGATCTCGTCGACGATGAGGAGCGCGCCGTGTCGGCGGGTGAGCTCGCGGGCGGCCTCGAGGTAGCCGTCGGGGAGCTCGACGACGCCGGCCTCGCCCTGGATGGGTTCGACGATGAGGGCGGCGACGGCGTCGTCGATCGACGCCTCGAGTGCCTCGATCGTGCCCGGGATGTGCTCGACGCCGCCCGCGAGGGGTTCGAACGCCTCGCGCATGTGCGGCTTGCCGGTGAGGGCGAGCGAGCCCATGGTCCGGCCGTGGAACGCGTCGACCAGGGCGAGCACCCGGGTGCGCGCACCGCCGGAGTTGTTGAGCCGAGCGAGCTTGAACGCGGCCTCGTTGGCCTCGGCGCCCGAGTTGCCGAACCACGCACGGCCGTTCTCGCCCGCGCCGGCCAGGCGCACGATGCGCTCGGCCAGCTCGAGCGCCGGCTCGGTCGTGAAGTAGTTCGAGACGTGCGCGAGGGTCGCGGCCTGCCGGCTGACGGCCTCGACGAACACGGGATGCGCGTGCCCGAGCGAGTTGACGGCGATGCCCGCGAGGAAGTCGAGGTACTCGTTCCCCTCGTCGTCCCAGACGTATGCGCCCTCGCCGTGGTCGAGCTTGCGGAGCGGCATGCCGATGGAGCGCATGACGCGACGGTCGAAACGCTGCTGCCAGGCGCTCATGCGGCCACCACCTCGGTTCCGATGCCCGCGGGCGTGAAGATCTCGAGCAGGATCGAGTGCGGCACGCGTCCGTCGATGATCGCCGCTTTCGCGACGCCGCCCTCGACGGCCTCGAGGCAGGCCGCCATCTTCGGGATCATGCCCGACTCGAGCTTCGGCAGGAGCGCTGCGAGCTCGGCCGAGTCGATCTGGGAGACGAGCGAGTCGCGGTTCGGCCAATCGTGGTAGAGACCCGCGACGTCGGTCAGCACGACGAGCTTCGCCGCGCCGAGGGCGACCGCGAGCGCGGCGGCCGCCGAATCGGCGTTCACGTTCAGCGACTGGCCCGAATGGTCGGCATCGGGGGCGATCGACGAGACCACGGGGATGCGGCCGGCTTCGAGCTGGGCGATGACCGCGGCCGGGTCGACCTCGACGACGTCGCCGACCTGGCCGAGGTCCACCTCGACGCCGTCGACGACGACCCCGCGACGGCGGCCGCGGAAGAGGCCGGCGTCCTCGCCGGAGAGGCCGATGGCGAGCGGGCCGTGCTCGTTCACGAGGGAGACGAGCTCGCGGTTCACCTGGCCGGAGAGCACCATGCGCACCACGTCCATCGCCTCGGGCGTGGTGACCCGGTAGCCGCCCCGGAACTCGCTCTCGATGCCGAGACGATCGAGCATCGAGGAGATCTGCGGGCCGCCTCCGTGCACGACGACGGGCTTGATGCCCGCGTAGCGGAGGTAGACCATGTCTTCGGCGAAGGCTCGCTGCAGTTCGGGGCTCACCATCGCGTTGCCGCCGAACTTCACGACCACGGTCTCGCCGTGGAAGCGCTTCAGCCACGGCAGGGCGTCGATGAGCACGTGGGCCTTGGCCGAGGCCGACGACTCGGCATCGGCGGTCTCTGTCTGTGCGCGCGTCTGCATCATCAGCTCGCGTACGCGCTGTTCTCGTGCACGTAGTCGTGCGTGAGGTCGTTGGTCAGGATGATGGCGGATGCCTCGCCCGCATGCAGCTCGATGAGCACGTGCGTGGCGCGCGGCGTCAGGTCGACGGCCTCGCGGGGCTGGTCGGGCCGCCCGGCGTGGCAGACCCGCACGCCGTTCATCGACACGTCGACGAGGTACGGGTCGAACGGCGCCTGCGTCGTGCCGATCGCCGCCAGCACCCGGCCCCAGTTCGGGTCGTTGCCGAAGATCGCGGCCTTGAAGAGGTTGTTGCGGGCGACCGAGCGGCCGACCTCGACCGCGTCGTCTTCGGTGACGGCACCGCGGACCTCGATCGCGATGTCGTGGCTCGCACCCTCGGCGTCGGCCTGCAACTGCTCGGCCAGCGAACGACAGGCGCCGGTCACGGCGGTACGGAACGCGTCGAGGTCGGGCACGATGCCGGATGCGCCGGAGGCGAGGAGCGTGACCTGGTCGTTCGTCGACATGCAGCCGTCGGAGTCGAGCCGGTCGAACGTGACCCTGGTCGCCTCGCGGAGCGCCGCGTCGAGCTCGCCGCTCGGCAGGTCGGCGTCGGTGGTGAGCACCACGAGCATGGTCGCGAGGCCCGGTGCGAGCATGCCCGCGCCCTTCGCCATGCCGCCGACGCGCCATCCGTCGCCCTCGATCACGACCGTCTTCGGCTTCGTGTCGGTGGTCATGATCGCCCGTGCCGAGTCATCGCCGCCGTCGGCCGACAGGCGCGCGGCGGCCGAGAGCACGCCCTCTTCGAGGACCTCGCCGTCGAGCTGGTCGCCGATGAGGCCGGTCGAGCAGACGAGCACGTCGCCTGCGGCGATGCCCAGGGCGGATGCCGCGGCCTCCGCCGTGCGATGCGTGACCTGGAACCCCTCGGGGCCCGTGAAGCAGTTCGCGCCGCCGGAGTTCAGCACGATGGCCGACACGACGCCGTCGAGGATGACCTGCTGCGACCAGAGGATCGGGTTCGCCTTCGCGCGGTTCGACGTGAACACGGCCGCGGCCGCCGCCGACGGCCCCCGGTTCACGATGAGGGCGAGGTCGAGGGCGCCTGAGCGTTTGATGCCCGCGGCGATGCCCGCGGCCTCGAAGCCTGCGGGGGCGGTGACGGTCACGGGGCGACTCCGTTCATGGGAAGTCCGGTGTACTCGGCGAGGCCGAGCGCGATGTTCGCGGACTGGATGGCGGCACCCGCGGTGCCCTTGACGAGGTTGTCGACGGCGGCGACCACGACGACGCGGCCGGCGGCCTCGTCGATCGCGAGTCCGAGGAGCGCGGTGTTGGCGCCCACCACGTCGGAGGTGCGCGGGAACGAACCCTCGGGAAGCAGCTGCACGAACCGCTCGCCGGCATAGGCGTCTTCCCAGGCGGCGCGCACGGTCGCGGCATCCGTTCCGGGAACGATGCGGGCCGTCGAGGTCGCGAGGATGCCGCGGCTCATCGGCACGAGGACCGGGGTGAACGAGATCGTCGGGTCGGCCGCACCCGCCCAGCGGAGGGCCTGCTGGATCTCGGGGATGTGCCGGTGGCCGCCGCCCACGGCGTAGGGATTCGCCGAGCCGAGGATCTCGGACGCGAGCAGGTTCACCTTCGGGCTCTTTCCGGCACCAGACGGGCCGACCGCGAGCACCGACACGAGGTCGCGATCCTCGATGACGCCGGCACGGATGCCGGGGGCGAGCGAGAGCGCCACGGTCGACGCGTTGCAGCCGGGAGCCGCGATGCGGCGAGCGCCCGTGAGCCGTTCGCGCTGCGTGCCGGACAGGCGCGGAAGCTCGGGCACGCCGTAGCTCCACGCACCGTGGTGCTCGCCGCCGTAGAACGCCGCCCAGTCGGTGCTCGACTCGAGCCGGTGGTCGGCGCCGCAGTCGATGACGAGGGTGTCGGGCGAGAGCTCGGCGGCGATCGCTCCCGACGTGCCGTGCGGCAGCGCCAGGAAGACGAGGTCGTGGCCACCGAGCGTCTCGGCGCTCGTCTCCTTCAGCGTCAGGTGCGTGAAGGAGCGCAGGTGCGGCTGCACGGACACGAGCGACTGGCCGGCGCTCGAATGCGCCGTGACGGTTCGCACCTCGAACTCGGGATGATCAGCGAGCAGCCGGAGAAGCTCTCCTCCGGCATACCCGGACGCGCCGGAAACGGCGACGGAGTACGTCATGGAATCCACCTTAAGGTCTGAACGAGCGGGGCGATGTTCCGGCGACGCCCCGCGTCAGGCCTCAGGCCTCCGCAGGGGTCGCCGACATTCGGCGCTCGCCACGACGTCGGTTGCGCACGACCGAGACACGCGCGACGCGTGCGGTGCGGGCGAAACGGGCGGTGGACATGGATCGACCCTAGCGGCGGCGCGGCGCCGACCGCAAACCGGGCGGTCGGGTAGTCCCGGTCGCGGCGGATCAGGCGACGGCGGCTCGCGCCTCACCGCCGGCCGGACTCGGCACCGAGTCGATGAGCAGGCGCGTGTACGGATGCTGCGGCGCGTCGAGCAGCTCGGCGGTGGCGCCGCGCTCCACGATCTCGCCCCGGCGCATCACGAGCACCTCGTCGCACACCCGTCGCACGACCGCGAGGTCGTGGCTGATGAAGAGCACCGTGAGCCCACGCTCGCGACGCAGCTCGGCCACGAGGTCGAGCACCTGCGCCTGCACCGAGACGTCGAGGGCGCTCGTCGCCTCGTCCATGACGAGCACGTCTGGCTCGATCGCGAGTGCGCGGGCGATCGCGACGCGCTGGCGCTGGCCGCCCGAGAGGGTTCGCGGCCGCGCGTCGGCGTGTGCGGCCGTGAGGCCGACCTGTTCGAGCAGGTCGACCGCACGGGACCGCGCGGCGGTGCGATCCCGTGTCGTGTGCAGCCGCAGCGCGTCCTCGATGGACCGACCGGCGGTGATGCGGGGGTCGAGCGAGAGGTACGGGTCCTGGAAGACCATCTGCACGCTTCGGGCGTGCGCCAGCCGGGCCTCGCGGCCGTGCGGCACCGACGCGCGGTCTCGGCCGGCGATGGCGAGCGCGCCGCCATCGGTCTGCTCCAGGCCGACGATCATGCGCGCGAGCGTCGACTTGCCCGATCCGGACTCGCCGACGACCGCGAGCGCGCCGCCGCGCTCGAGTTCGAACGACGCCTCGACGACGGCGCGCACGGGCGGCTTGCCGCGCCGGTGGTAGGTCTTCGAGAGCCCCTTCGCCGAGAGGAGCGGTGCGGGCACGGAGGACGCGCCCCCTGAGGCAGGTGCGTCGGATGTCGCGACGTGGGGCTCCGCGTCGACGGCCGTCGCGGCATCCGCTCGCTCCGGAACGCCGCCGGGCGCGAGCGTCGGTGTCGCGGCGACCAGGCGCGCGGTGTACTCGGCCTTGGGCGCCGTGAACACCTGCAGCGCGGCGCCCTCCTCCTCGACGCGACCGGCACGCATCACGACCACGCGATCGCAGATCGAGGCCGCGAGGTTGAGGTCGTGCGTGATGAAGAGCATGCCCATGCCGCGGGCGTCGCGCTGATCGGCGAGCACCCGGATGATCTCGGCCTGCGTGGTGACATCCAATGCGGTCGTCGGCTCATCGCAGATGAGCAGCTTCGGAGAACTCGTGAGGGCGCCGGCGATCATCACGCGCTGCAGCATGCCGCCCGAGAACTCGTGCGGGTACTGCCGCAGGTGCTCCTCGGGGCGCGGCAGCCGAACCGCGGCGAGCAGCTCGAGCGCCCGCGCCGTGGCATCCGTCGCCGAGAGGCCCTCGCACAGTCGGAGCGTCTCGGTCATGTGATCGCCGATCGTGCGCATCGGGTTGATGCCCGACCGCGGGTCCTGGAAGATCATGGCCGCCGAGTGCCGACGCAGCGCGAGGATGTCGCGGCCGCTCGCCCCGATCACCTCGTGCCCGTCGAGCTCGATGCGGCCGCCGAGGCGCGCCCGATCGGGCAGGAGGCCGATGACGGCGCGGGCCGTGAGGGACTTGCCAGAGCCCGACTCCCCCACGAGGCCGACGGTCTCGCCCGCCGCGACGGCGAGCGAGATGCCGTGCAGCAGGCTGGTGCCGTTCTCGAGGTCGAGCGTCAGGTCGGAAATCTCGAGCAGGCTCATGCGGGGACCCCTCCACCGATGCGGTCGGAGAGCTCGTCCCCGATGATGTTGACGGCCACGACCACGACGACGACCGCGACCGCGGGCACCAGGGCGGGCAGGAAGGCTCCGGCGAGGATGCCGGACTGGGCCTCGTTGATCATCGCGCCCCAGTCGGGCGTCGGCGGCTGCACCCCGAGACCGAGGAACGACAGGCCCGCGAGCTCGGCGAGCACGTAGCCGAAGTTCAACGTGGACTGGGCGCCCACGATGGGCATCACGTTCGGCAGCACCCGCCTGACGGCGATCCAGCCGCCGCCGAAGCCCTGCACGCGGTAGGCCGACACGTACGGCCGATTCACCTCGGCCTTCACGAGCGACCTGGTCAGCCGCGCCACGAACGGGGCGTACGCGATGCTCATCGCGATCACCGGGGCGACGAGCCCCTTGCCGAACAGCGCGACCGCCATGATGGCCAGCAGCAGCGAGGGGAAGGCGAAGAGCACGTCGAACACGCGACCCAGCACCGCGTCGATCCAGCCGCCGCGCCAGCCGGCGATGAGCCCGAGCAGCATGCCGATGACCGTCGAGCCGATCACCACGAGCAGCGGACCGAGCAGTGCGGTGCGAGCTCCGTAGACGAGTCGGCTCAACAGGTCGCGGCCGAGGCCGTCGGTTCCGAGCCAGTGCGCCGTGCTCGGCGGGGCGTTCACGGCGAGCAGGTCGATCGCGTCGGGCGGGTACGGGGCGACGAACGGAGCGAAGATCGCCGCGAGCGTCATCGCGGCGAGCACGACGGCCGCGATCATGAAGGTCAGGTCGGGGCGGCGCACCCTCGGCGAGCGCAGCACCTGGACGGCGAGCGTCGGCGTGGTCATCGCGCACCCGCTCCCGCCGCCGAGCGCGGATCGATCCACGGCTCGGCGAGGTCGACGATCGCGTTCACGACGACGAACGCCGTGACGATGAGCATCACGATCGCCTGCACGACCGGGAAGTCGAGCCGGTCGACGGACTGGACCAGCAGGGAGCCGATGCCGGCGAGGCCGAATGCGGCCTCGACGATCGTGCTGGCGACCAGGAGGCCGGCCACGAGCACGCCGCTCACCGTGAGGATCGGGCCGAGCGCATTGCGCACCACGTGCCGGCGCACGACGGTGCCCCGCCGCAGCCCACGGCTCGTGGCCACCTCGACGTGCTCCCGGCCGAGCTGCTCGACCATGGATGACCGGGTCACCTTGCCCACGAGCACGATGAACACGATCGCGAGCGCGATCGACGGCAGCACGAGGTGGTAGGCCATGTCGGCGAATCCCTCCCCGGACCCGAAGGTCGGGAACCAGCCGAGCTGCACCGCGAACACCGAGATGAGCACGATCGACCCGACGAACGACGGGATCGCGCTCAGCACCGTCAGGCCGACGAGCGTCGCCCGGTCGAGCACGCGCCCACGGTTGAGCGCCGCGACGATGCCCGCGGTGACGCCGACGACGGCGATGATCACGCCCGCCATCACGACGAGCATGAGGGTGACGGGCAGGCGTTCGGCGATGACCGTCGAGACATCCTGCCGATACTGCAGCGATCGGCCGAAGTCGCCATGGAGCGCCCCCGCGAGCCAGTTCAGGTACTGCTGCCACGGCGGCAGGTCGAGGCCGTACTGCTCGGTGACCTGGGCGATGGCCTCCGGACTCGGCTGCCGGCCCCGGAGGAGGAAGCTCACGGGGTCGCCCGGCACGATGAAACGCGAGAAGAAGACGAGGAGCGATGCGAGGAACAGGGTCAGCGCCAGCCCGCCCAACCTGCTGGCGACCCGACGGATGCCGCCGGAGTACCGGCCCCGCCCGGTCGGCTCCGCCGGTCCGGCCGGACCGATCGAACCGGCCGGACCGGCCGGACCGGTCGCCGCGGGCGTCGCGGCGACCGGGACCGTCGACCTATCGAGCGCCAATGGTCGCCGCCCACGGGTAGTACAGGAACGCGATCGACGGCGCGACGCCGGTGATGCGTTCGCCGACGAAGACCGGCATCGGGCTGGTGTAGAGCGGGAGCCACGGCAACTGCTCGTTCGCGATGTGCTGCAGCTCGGAGGTGAGCTTCGCCCGGGCGTCGGGGTCCGCGGTGCCGACGGCCTCGTTCGCGATCCGGTCGAAGTCGGGGTCGCTCCACTCGCCGTAGTTGCTGAACTCGCCGGTGCGCAGCACGCCGTACATCTCCAGCGGGTCGGGGCTCGAGAGGTACCAGACCGTGTAGAAGAGGTCGACGCCCTTGCGGGCGCTCGGGTCGGAGAAGAGTGCGGTGTACGCGTTGGGAGTGACGGTCTTGATCTCGGCGTCGAGGCCGATCGACTGCGCGGCGGCCACGGTCGCCTGCGACACGACGGTGAAGTCGTTGCTGATCGGCGCGGTCGCGAACACGACCTTCTCCCCCGTCGCCCCGGCGTCCTCGACGAGCTGCTTCGCCGCCTCGAGGTCGCGCGGGTACTCCTCGAGGCCACTGAACGCCTCGGTTCGGGTCTGCTCGGATGCCTCGCCCCACACGGATTCGGTGGTCAGGGCGTTCGACACCGAACCGTAGCCCTTGGCGGCGGCCTCGAGGATGCCCTCGCGGTCGAGCGCCATCATGAGCGCCTGGCGCACGCGAGGATCGCTGAGCGGTCCGTCGGTGTCGGACACGATGAGGTTCGAGGTCGCGGTGCTGAGGCCGAAGTACACGTCGCCGGCTCCGGACGCCTGCAACTGCGCGATGCCGTCGGTCGGCAGCATCCAGCTGCCGTCGACATCGCCCGACTTGAGGGCGTTGATGCGCGCGTTCGCGTCGTTCATGAAGACGAATCGCACCTCACCCGACTTCGCCTTGAGTGTGTCGTCCCAGTAGTCGTCGTAGCGGGTGAGGGTGATCGACTCCCCCGACTTCCACTCCGAGAGCTCGAACGGGCCGGTGCAGTTCACGAGGCCGGTGGAGTTGCCGTAGTCGGCGCCCTTCTCGGCGAGCGTCGCGGCCGACTCGATGACGCCGGCCGATCCGCCCATGCCCTGGTTGAACTGGGAGTCGGGGATCGCCGTCGTGACGGTGACCTCGCGGTCGCCGGTCTGCTCGATCGAGGTGACGTTCTGGTAGACCGAGAACCACGAAGATCCGACCGCCGGGTCGAGGTGGCGGCTCATCGAGGCCACGACGTCGGCCGCCGTGAGCGGCGTGCCGTCGTGGAAGGTCACGCCGTCGCGGATCTGGTACACCCACGTCGTCGGGCTCGACTGCTCGTACGACTCGGCGAGGCCGGGTGTGAGGGTGTAGTCGGGGTTCAGTCGGAGCAGCGACTCGCAGATGTTCGACAGCACCATGTTGTCGGCGTAGTCGAACGCGTACGCGTAGTCGAGCGAGTACGGCTCGCCGTAGTTCGCCCAGGTGAACGAGTCGATGTCGCCCGAGGGCGCGGCGGTCTGGGCGGTGAGCTCCCAGTCGGGCGCCGAGGCCTTCGGCGCGGCCTGCGGCGTGCACGCGGTGAGCGCCATGGCGCCCGCCGCGAGAGCGGCGACGAGCAGGATGCCGCGGGGGCGGCCGGTGCGGCCGCCGGCGCGGGATCGGAGGGTGGTCATGTCAGGCTCCTCAGCGGGTGGGGGTGGGGATTCCGGGGGTGGCGACGTCATCCGCGAGTCCCGCGGCGGGCTCGGCGTCGTATCGGACGTAGACGGTCTCGCCCTCGATCCACGTGGACGTCACGGTGGCGCGATACAGCTCGTGGTCGCGAAGGGTGAAGGGATCCGGCTCGATGACGACGAGGTTCGCGAGGTATCCCTCACGCACGTGCCCGGTGTCGTGGTCGCGGTGGTTCACATAGGCGCTGCCCGAGGTGTAGGCGGCCATTGCCGTCGCGAGGTCGAGACGCTGGTGCGCGCCGCCGAGCGGCACGCCGTCGACGAGGTCGGGTGCGATCCTCGTGACGGCGATGTGGATCGCCGCCAGCGGGTCGGCCGACGAGACGGGCCAGTCGCTGCCCGCCGCGAGCCGCGCGCCGTCGCGCACGAGGTCGCCGAACGGGTACTGCCGCGCCTCGGCGCCGTCCTGCAGGAACGGCAGCGTGAGCACGTCGATCTGGGTCTCGTGCGTGGCCCAGAGGGCCTGCAGGTTGGCGACGGCTTCGAGCTCGGCGAACCTGGCGGTGTCGGCCTCGGCGACCACCTGGAGGTGGGCGAGGTGATGGCGTCCGTCGCTCGGGCCGTTCGCCGAGCGCGCGGCCTCGATGGCATCGAGCGCCTCGCGCACCGCCCGGTCGCCGAGCGCGTGGAAGTGCACCTGCATGCCCGCGGCGTCGAGTGCCTCGACGGCACGCCGCAGCAGCGTCGGATCGACGAACGAGATGCCCCGGTTCGCCGTGTCATGGCCGTGCGCGTCGCGGTAGGGCGCGATCATCGCCGCCGTCTGGTTCTCGGCGACGCCGTCGACCATGATCTTCACGGTGCCGAACGAGAGACGCTCCTCGTGCCCGCGCTGCGCGATCTCGTCGCGCAGCCGCAGCATGCCCTCGACCTGCTCGAGCCCGCCCGAGCGCTCCCACCACTGCGCGCCGACGACGTGGGCGCGCAGCGCACCCTCGTCGACGGCCCGCAAGTAGGCCCCCGTCGGATCGGAGATGCCGGCGGAGTCGCCCGCGACGAGCGCGTCCTGCCAGCCGGTCACGCCGAGCGAGAGCAGGAGCTCCTGCGCCCGGAGGAGGCCGCGATAGGAGAGATCTTCGCTGCCCTCCGGCCGAACCTCGGCGAAGAGCTCGCTCGAGCCCTCGTGGAACGTGCCGGCAGGGCTGCCGTCCGCCTCGCGCTCGATGCGGCCGTCTGCGGGGTCGGGTGTCTCGGCGTCGATGCCGGCGAGTCGGATCGCGGCGCTGTTCGCCCAGGCGCTGTGGTGGTCGCGGCTCATGAGGAAGACCGGTCGGTCGGGCACCACGTCATCGAGCAGCGCGCGGCCCGGGGCTCCGCCGGCGAAGTGGTCCATCGACCAGCCGCCGCCGAGGATCCACGACTCATCGGGGTTGGCCGCGGCGTACGCGGCGACGGTCGCGACCGCGTCGGCGGCATCCGTCGCAGCGCTGAGGTCGCACTGCAGCAGTTCGACTCCCCCACCGACGGGGTGGATGTGGGCGTCCTGGAAGCCGGGTGAGAGCAGGGCGCCGTCGAGCTCGACGACGCGGGTATCGGGGCCGACGAGGCTCGCGGCCTCGTGCTCCGGCACGATCGCGGCGATGCGCCCGTGCCGGACGCCGACGGCATGGTCGTGCAGGGGCGAGCCGGTTCCGGTGAACACGGACCCGCCGGTGAATAGGACGTCGACAGCCACTTCGCCTCGATTCTTCGTTGTGTGTGGTGGCGACAGTAGCCGCCCGTCCCGGCGCCGTCAACAGTGTTGACATCGGCGTTGTCCAATTCGTTACACTGGCCGATGCAACGCGCAGTCGCATCGCCGCACATGGCGGACGACGCGTGACAGGATGGGTGCCGACCCAGCGAACCGAAAGCAGGTGCGATGACGACCGCGACCGGATCCAGCCGCCACGCCGCCTCGGGCCGCGCAGCGGGCGGCGCAACGGGCAGCGCCCCGAAGGTGCGCCTCGACCGCGACTCGATCGTCGCCGCAGGCCTCGAGCTCGCCGCCGACACGGCCGCCACCACCATCTCGGTCCGCGACCTCGGCGCCAGGCTCGGCACCGACCCCACCGCGATCTACCGGCACTTCCGCAACAAGGAGGCGCTCATGCAGGCGCTCCTCGACGAGCTGAACGCACGCTCGGTCGCCGCGGTCACCGCCGAACCCGAGGAATGGCGCGAACGCCTCCGGCAACTGGCCCGCGCGACCCTCGCCTCATTCACGACCTACCCGGCGATCGCGGTCGAGGCCACCGTGCTCACGACCCACGGCCCAGGCGAGCTCGACGCCGTCGAGCTCATGCTCGACGCGTTCTCCAGGGCAGGGCTCGACGGCGACGAGCTCGTGCGCCACTACGCCCTCATGGCCTCGCACGTGCTCTCGACCGCGGCCGGAATCGCCCGCGGGCGAGCCGGGCGGGTCGGCGACGACGACACGAGCCCGTGGTTCGACGGGCCGATCCTCGCCGACCCGCGCACGCATCCGCGCATCGCGGAGCTCGGCGTGAAGATGGCCCTCCTCGAGGACCGCGACCTCTTCATGCTCGGCGTCGAGGCGGTCATCCAGTCGGCCGAACGGGCCGCGGCGGCGCGCTGACCACGACGCGCGGAGCACGAGGAGCCTGTCCGGCACGGCTGCCGATCACGGCGATGGTCGGGGTGCGGCGACGATGCCTGCCACCGCTCACCCCCGCGCGTGGATCCACGAACGGTCGATCAGCGACGCGAGCACGTCGAGGTCGACGTTCGACAGGCGGCCGACCCAGAGGCATCCGGCCCCGAGCTTGACCTTGCCGAGGCGTTCGACGAGCGCTTCGCCGCCGGGAAGCTGGAGCCCGTAGAGCGCCACGTTCGCCTTGCGCGGCGAGAACCCGACGATCGGCCAATCGCCCTCGCGCCCGGTCTCGTATCGGTAGTGCTGCAGGCCGTAGCCGACGATCGAGGGGCCCCACATGACCGCGTCGGTGTCGGTCACGCGGTCGAAGAGCTCGCGCAGCACGAGGCCGTCTTCGCGCCGCCCGGCAGGCTCGACCGCGTCGAGGAATTCTCCGACGGATGCCCCGGTCGGAACGGTCTTCGGTTCGGCCATGGTTCAGGGTATCGCCGGGTCGGAGCTTCCGACAGCCCCCGACCCGGCGAACCGCAGGCCCGGTTACTCGCGGATCGCGGCGCCCGTGCGCTCGCCCGCGAGAGCCGCGCCGGCGAGCTTCGCCTCGCTCGCCTCGGCGGCGGTCAGCGTGCGGTCGGCAGCGCGGAAGCGCAGTGCGAACGTGAGGCTCTTCTGCCCCTCCGGCACGCCCTGGCCGCGGTAGTCGTCGACGAGGTGCAGGGCCTCGAGCAGTTCGCCCGCGCCCTCGACGACGGATGCCGCGACGACCGCAGCGGGAACCTCGACGCCGACGACGAGCGAGAGGTCCTGCGTCGCCGCCGGGAACGTGCCGATGGCATGCGCCTCCGGCTGCTCGACCGCGAGTCCGATGACGGCGTCGAGGTCGAGCTCGAGCACGGCGACCACGCGCGGCAGGTCGGCCTCCTCGGCGATCGCGGGAAGGAGTTCTGCGGCGAACCCGACGGGATGTCCGTCGACCCGCAGCTCAGCCGTGCGTCCGGGGTGCATCGTGTGGTGCGACCCCTGCACGACCTCGAACTCGGCGCCGACCGCGAGGCCGATACGACGCGCGGCGTCGAGGGCGTCGACGATGCCCGCTGCGACCGCGGCCTGACCGGGCTGCTTCGTCACGGCATCGCCGACGAAGAGCGCGGCCACGTGACGCGGCTGCGGCGGGATGCCGGCATCGAGCTCGGCGATCGCGTCGTCGCCCGGCAGTGCGGCGCCGACGGGCAACTCGCTCGTGCCGTACTCGCGACCCGTCTCGGGCAGGAACACGAGCCCCTGCTCGAACAGGCCGAGGTCGACGAGGCCGCGCGAGCGATTGCGCTTGGCCGCCGCGACGAGACCGGGCAGCAGGGAACGGCGCAGCACCGGGTTCGTCGCATCGAGCGCGTTCGCGAGCCGCACGGATGCCACGGGCGACCCGTCGGCGCTGCCGAACTGCCGGTTGTCGGCCTCGTTCGAGAACGGGAAGGAGAGCACCTCGGTGGCTCCCCCGACCGCGAGCGCGTCGGAGACGCGGCGACGGATGCGCTGCGAGCGCGTGAGGCCGCGGCCGGGCGGGGCGACGGGCAGCACCGACGGGATGCGCTCGTAGCCGCCGAGTCGCGCGACCTCCTCGACGAGCTCTTCACGGCCGGTCAGGTCGGGGCGCCACGACGGCGGAACCACCGAGAACCCGTCGTCGACGCCGTCGTGGCCGCCGAGGTCGGCGACCGAGGCACCGATCTTCTCGAGCGAGGAACGCACCTCGGCGTCGTCGTAGTCGACGCCCGTGACCCGCGAGACGAAGCCGCGCGGCAGCACGATCGCCTGGCGCGCGGGAACGTCGGCCAGCACCGAGACGCCCTCGGCCGTGCCGCCGGCGAGTTCGACCATGAGCTGGGCGACCCGCGCCGAGGCGGCCGCGGCGATCTCGGGGTCGACGCCGCGCTCGTTGCGCTTGGACGCCTCGCTCGGCAGCTTGTGCCGACGGGCCGTGCGCGCGATCGACACGGGGTCGAAGTTCGCGGCCTCGATGAGCACGTTCGTCGTGCTGTCGGAGATCTCGGTGTCGGCGCCGCCCATGACGCCCGCGATGCCGATGGCGCCGCGATCGTCGACGATCAGGAGGTCCTCGACGTGCAGCGCGCGCTCCTTGTCGTCGAGCGTGGTGATCTTCTCGCCCGGCGTCGCACGGCGCACGACGATGCCGCCCTGCAGCTTGTCGAGGTCGTATGCGTGCGTCGGCTGCCCGAACTCGAGCATGACGTAGTTCGTGATGTCGACGAGCAGCGAGAGCGAGCGGATGCCGGCGAGCTTCAGCCGCGCGATCATCCACGCGGGCGTCGGGCGCGTGGGGTCGACCCCGCGCACGATCTGCGTCGTGAAGACGCCGACCGCGGCACGGCCGCGGATGGGGGCGTCATCGCGGAGCTCGACGGGGAACGGCGCCGACGCGACATCCGGCGCCGGGTGCACCAGCGCGGGGTCGCGGAAGGCCGCACCCGTGGCGTGCGAGTACTCGCGGGCGACGCCGCGGATCGAGAAGGCGTAGCCGCGGTCGGGCGTGACGTTCAACTCGACGGCCGTGTCGTCGAGGCCGAGCAGCGCGATCGCGTCGGTGCCGACGGGCGCGTCGATGCCGAGCGTCGACAGTCGCAGGATGCCGTCGTGGTCTTCACCGAGGCCGAGCTCGCGCGCCGAGGCGATCATGCCGTCGGAGACGTGGCCGTACGTCTTGCGGGCCGCGATCGGGAACGGGCCGGGCAGCACCGCACCGGGCAGGGTCACCACGACCTTGTCGCCGACGAAGAAGTTGCGGGCGCCGCACACGATGCCGTGCACGGCCTCGCCGCCGTCGGCCGCGGTCTCGCCCTCTGGCGCGACACGCACCTGGCACCAGCGGATCGTCTTGCCGTTGGACTGCGGCTCCTCGACGAACTCGAGCACCTCGCCCACGACGATGGGGCCGACGAGGTCGAACGTGTGCACGCCCTCCTCCTCGAGCCCGAGCTCGACCAGGGCGGCGTGCACGTGCTCGGGCGTCGTTCCGGGAACGAGCTCGACGTACTCGGCGAGCCAACTCAGCGGCACTCGCATGTCTTCAGACCACCATTCCGAACTGCTGGGAGAACCGGATGTCGCCCTCGACCATCTCGCGCATGTCCTGCACGCCGTCGCGGAGCATGAGGCCCCGCTCGATGCCCATGCCGAACGCGAACCCCGTGTAGACCTCGGGGTCGATGCCCGCCGAGCGGAGCACGTTCGGGTGCACCATGCCGCATCCGCCCCACTCGATCCAGCGCGGACCCGTCTTGAAGGTCGGGTGCCAGAAGTCGAGTTCGGCCGACGGCTCGGTGAACGGGAAGTAGCTGGGGCGCAGGCGCACCTTGGCCTCGTCGCCGAAGATCGACTTCACGAAGTGGTCGAGGGTGCCCTTGAGGTGCGCCATCGTGAGGCCCTTGTCGACCGCGAGGCCCTCGAACTGCATGAACACGGGCAGGTGCGTGGCGTCGAACTCGTCGGTGCGGTAGACGCGACCCGGCGCGAGCACGTAGATCGGCACCTCGCGGTCGAGCATCGAGCGCACCTGCACGGGGCTCGTGTGCGTGCGCATCACGAGGTGGGCCTCAGGCGGGTCGACGAAGAAGGTGTCCTGCATCGCGCGCGCAGGGTGGTCGGCGTCGAAGTTCAGCGCGTCGAAGTTGAACCACTCGCTCTCGACCTCCGGCCCCTCGGCGATCTCCCAGCCCATGCCCGTGAAGACGTCGCACACGCGGTCTTCGAGCAGGGCGAGCGGATGCCGCGAGCCGGCGGTGTACCGCGACGGCAGCGCCGTGACATCCACCGCCTCGGCCTCGAGCTGGGCCGCCGCCTCAGCGGCGACGATCTCGTTCTCGCGGGCGGCGAAGGCCTGGTTGACGCGGCCGCGGGCCCCGCCGACGAGCTTGCCGAGTGCGGCCTTCTGGTCGTTGGGGACATTGCGGAGTTCGGCGTTCAGCTGGGCGAGTTCGCTCTTCTCGCCGGTGTGCTCGGCGCGAACGGCCTTCAGCGCGGCGGAATCGCCGGCCGAGGCGATCGCGGCGAGCGCCGCGGTGACCGCGGACTCGACGGACTGCTCGGTGATTTCACGGGGCTCGGACACGAGAGACGAGTCTAGCGGTCGGCGCTCGGTCGGGCTGCCGGGGTCGACGGCCGTCGTTGATCAGTCAGCCCTGACTGTTTCCCTCGGACTGCCGAGCCGACGCGACCGCCTGTGCCATCAGCAGCGCCTGGTTCGGATCCTCGACCGCAGCACCCTTGCCGGTGTGGTAGCGACGATCGGTGCGCCGCGCCAGCCAGCGCGCGAACCACGAGAGCGAGAGGTCGATCACGAGGTAGAACACGAAGGCGATGCACCACAGGGTGAACAGGTAGCGATTGCCGTAGAAGCTGCCGAGGTTGTTGAGGGTGACGCGGAGCAGCTCGGGATAGCCGACGATGTACGCGAGCGAGGTGTCCTTCAGCAGGACGACGAGCTGGGCGACGATGATCGGCAGCATCTGGCGGAACGCCTGCGGGAACTCCACGAGCATCTTGGACTGCAGCGGCCGCATGCCGACGCTCAGCGCGGCCTCGCGCTGACCCCTGGGGAGGGCCACCAGACCCGCACGGAGCGTCTCGCCGATGAGGGCACCGTTGTAGATCGCGAGCGCGGAGACGACCGCCCAGTACTGGCCGGTGCCCGCGACGAGCAGGATGAAGAGCATCATCAGCAGCACGGGCATGCCGCGGAAGAATTCGATCAGCACGGCAGTGGGAATGCGCACCCAGGCGATCGCCGAGCTGCGGAGCAGCGAGAGGACGATGCCGATCGCGATGGCGAGCACTGCGGCGACGGCCGCAGCGCGCAGCGTTCCCCAGACGCCGACGCTGATGATGAAGCCCCACATCTCGGGGTCGGCGACGATGGTCCAGCGCACGGTGTCGAACATGCCCGGAAGCGTGATGCCGCCGGACTCGCGCGGCGCATTCAGGGTCGCGAAGACCCAGCCGAGGCCCGCGACCACGACCACGGCCGTGACGGCCGAGAGGATGCGGGAGAGGCGACGGGCCTTCGGGCCGGGCGCATCGAACAGGACACTGGCGCCGCTCATCGCTGCACCACCCACTTCCGCTCGAGTTGCGTCGCGAGCAGGCCGAGCGGCACGGTCACGATGAGGTAGAAGAACGCGACTCCGATCAGCACGGCGATCACCGCGTCGCCGTTCGCGTTCGCGAGCGTGCGGCCGACGCCGAACAGCTCGCTCACGAATCCGACGCCGCCGACCACGGAGGTGTTCTTCGTCAGGGCGATCAGGACGTTGATGAGCGGCGGAATCGTCATGCGGAACGCCTGCGGGAGCACGATGAGCGAGACCGTCAGGCCGAAGCCGAGGCCCAGGCTGCGGGCGGCCTCCGCCTGGCCGACGGGCACGCCGTTGATGCCCGAGCGCAGCGCCTCGGCGATGAATGGCGACGTGTAGACCGCCAGGGCGATCATGCCGGCGATGAGGTACGGGAGTTCGGACCCGAGGATCGGGAGGATGATCGCACAGAAGATCACGACGAGCGTCAGCGGCGTGTTGCGGATGATCTCGGTGTAGACCGTGGCGATCACGCGCAGCGTCGCGATCGGCGAGATGCGCATCGCGGCGATGAGCGTGCCGAGCACGAGCGCGCCCGCACCGCCGACCGCGAGGAGCAGCAGCGTCACGCTGAAGCCCTCGAGGTAGAGCGGAAGATTCGCGATGACGACGTCCACGCGGGTCCTCTCGGTGGAGGAACGGGTCCGGACCGGAAGCGGCCCGGACCCGTTCGGATCAGTAGCGGTCGACCGCGGGCGGGTCGACGAACGGCAGCACGGTTCCGGCCGTGGAGTTCCACGCCTCCTCGTAGCGCCCGTCTTCGTAGGCCTCTTCGAGCACGTCGTTGATGAACATGCGGAAGTCGGTGTCGTCGAGCTGCACGCCGATGCCGTAGGGCTCCTCGGTGAACGGCTCGCCGACGACCTTGAACTCGCCCTCGTTCTGGGCTGCGAGGCCCGCGAGGATCACGTTGTCGGTCGACACGGCGACCACCTTGCCGCTGCGGAGCGGCTCGAGGCAGTTGGAGTAGGTGTCGGTCTCGAGGACCTCGGCACCGAGCTCCTTGAGGTTCGCCGCCGGAGTCGAGCCCGTGACCGAGCAGACCGGCTGGCCGACGAGGTCTTCTTCGCTGGTGATGTCGTCGTTGTCGGCCAGCACGAGGATCGACTGCCCGGCCATGTAGTACGGACCCGCGAAGGAGATGACCTCCTTGCGCTCGTCGTTGATCGTGTAGGTCGCGACGACGAGGTCGACCTGGCCGCCCTCGATGAACGGCTCGCGGTTCGCCGAGACCGTCTCGGTCCAGGTGATGTTGCCCTCGTCGATGCCGAGCTCGGAGGCGATGATCTTGCCGATCTCGACGTCGAACCCCTCGGGCTCGCCCGACGGGCCGACCAGGCCGAAGAGGGGCTGGTCGAACTTCGTGCCGATCGTGATCTCGCCGGCCTCCTGCAGCCGGGCCATGGTGGTGCCCGCCTCGAAGGTGGGTGCGGGCTCGTCGGAGCCGGCGTCGTCGCTGCCCCCGCTGCTGCAGCCCGCCAGGGCCAGTGCGGCGGCCGCTGCGGCCGCGACGAGGGCGATTCTCATGCGTGTCATGTCCGTTGCCTCTTTCTGGTGGTGGTTCCCGGTCGCTCGTGGCGACCCGGGTCTAGTGGTCGAGGATCTTGGAGAGGAAGTCCTTGGCGCGGTCGGACTTCGGGTTGTCGAAGAAGTCGGCCGGGGTCGCCTCCTCGACGATGCGGCCGTCGGCCATGAACAGCACCCGGTCGGCCGCCTTACGGGCGAAGCCCATCTCGTGGGTCACGACGATCATCGTCATGCCGTCTTTGGCGAGGCCGACCATGACGTCGAGCACCTCGTTGATCATCTCGGGGTCGAGCGCGCTCGTCGGCTCGTCCATGAGGATGAGCTTCGGGTTCATCGCGAGCGACCGGGCGATCGCCACGCGCTGCTGCTGGCCTCCGGAGAGCTGTGCGGGCAGCTTCTTCGCCTGATTGGCCACACCGACGCGGTCGAGCAGTCTCATCGCCTCGGCCTCGGCGGCCTTGCGCGACATCCGCTTGACCCTCGTGGGCGCGAGGGTGATGTTCTCGAGCACGGTCTTGTGCGCGAACAGGTTGAACGACTGGAAGACCATGCCGACATCGGCGCGAAGCTTTGCGAGCGCCGCGCCCTCTTCGGGGAGCTTCTGGCCGTCGATCGAGATCGAACCGGAGTCGATGGTCTCGAGGCGGTTGATCGCACGGCACAACGTCGATTTGCCGGATCCGCTCGGGCCGATCACCACGACGACCTCGCCGCGATTCACGACCGTGTTGATGTCGTTCAGCACGTGCAGTTCGCCGTAGTGCTTGTCGACGTGGTCGACGACGACCAGGGGTTCGCCACGACGGACCGAGATGTTCGACGTCGGCGGCGCTGGCTGGGTCGGGTCCATACCCCCAAAACTAGGGGGCGAAGGGCACCGAGATCAGGATCGCACGCGGTTGGTTACCTTTTCGTAACCCGCGGGGCGCTCAGGCGCTGCGCTGGGCGAAGGCGCTCTCGTACAGGCACACGGATGCCGCGGTCGCGAGGTTCATCGACTCGGCATGCCCGTAGATGGGCACCGTGACGACCCGGTCGGCGAGCTCGAGCTGCTCGTCGAGCAGGCCCCTGGCCTCGTTGCCGAACAGCCATGCCGTGGGCTTCGCCAGCGTTCCGTCGGTGCGCGCCGCGAGGAGGTCGTCGCCCTTCACGTCGGCCGCGATCACCGTCAGGCCGGCGGCCCTGGCGCGCACGAGCACGTCGGCGAGGTCTGCGCCGACCGCGACGGGCACGTGGAAGATGGACCCCGTCGAGCTGCGCACGACCTTGGGGTTGTAGAGGTCGACCGCGCGACCCGTGAACACGACCGCGTCGGCGCCCGCGGCATCCGCTGCCCGGACGATCGTGCCGGCGTTGCCGGGGTCGCGCACCTCTTCGAGGATCGCGATCAGCTTCGGGGAGGCCGCGAACACGTCTTTCACGGCCGTCGGGAACTGCCGGCAGACCGCCACGAACCCCTGCGGGGTCACCGTGTCGGCCATGGAATCGAGCACCTCTTCGGTGACGTACTCGATCTCGAGGTCGGCTTCATCGGCCGCGGCCACGATCTCGGGATGGCGTTCGAGCGCCGTCGGGGTGGCGAAGAGCTCGAGCACCAGCTCGGGCCGGAACCGCAGCGCCTCGGAGACCGCCTGCGGCCCCTCGAGCAGGAACAGCCCACTCTCGGAACGCGACGCCTTCTTGGCGAGCTTCGCGACCGAGCGGACACGGGGAGACCTGGGGTTCTCGAGCATGACGCCAATTCTAGGGCGGGAACGCGGAACGGCCCGGCACCGCCCTGCTCTCACGCAGGGGGTGCCGGGCCGTTCGACGTCAGTCGAGGCTGCTGCTTACGCGGCGGTCTTCGGAGCCGAGGTGTCGGCCGGGAGGGCCTTCTTGGCCGACTCGACGAGCGCGGCGAACGTCGCCGGCTCGTGCACGGCGAGCTCGGCGAGGATGCGACGGTCGACCTCGATGCCCGCAAGGCCGAGGCCCTGGATGAGGCGGTTGTACGTGAGGCCGTTCGCACGCGAAGCCGCGTTGATCCGCTGGATCCAGAGGCGACGGAAGTCGCCCTTCTTCTTGCGGCGGTCGTTGTACGAGTAGACGAGGGAGTGGGTGACCTGCTCCTTGGCCTTGCGGTACAGACGCGAACGCTGGCCGCGGTAACCCGCAGCGCGCTCGAGGATGACGCGACGCTTCTTGTGGGCGTTGACCGCCCTCTTCACTCTTGCCATGACTCTGTTTCTTCCTTAACGGGTCTCGCGGCTCAGCGGCCGAGAAGCTTCTTGATGACCTTGGCGTCGGGGGCCGACACGACCTTGTCCTGGTTCAGACGGGCCTTGCGCTTCGAGGCCTTGACCTCGAGGTTGTGGCGCATTCCGGCCTGCTGCTTCTTGATCTTGCCGCTGCCGGTGATCTTGAAGCGCTTCTTGGACCCGGAGTGGGTCTTCTGCTTCGGCATCTCGTGTGTCTCCTTGGTTCTGCCGCCAACTCGTGGCGGACGTGGGTGTCTGGCCTACGCCTCTTCGGCGTCGGCCGTCTGCGTCTCGGCCTCGCCGTCGGCATCCGCCGACGGGCGCGACTTCGCCGCAGCACGCTGTGCATTCGCCTCGGCCTTGGCCTCGGACTTGTTCTTGAGAGGGGCGATCACCATGACCATGTTGCGGCCGTCGATCGTGGGGTTGTGCTCGACCGTGCCGAACTCGACGACGTCTTCGGCGAAGCGCTGCAGGAGTCGGACGCCCATCTCGGGGCGCGACTGCTCGCGGCCTCGGAACAGGATCATGGCCTTGACCTTGTCGCCGGCCTTCAGGAAGCCGATGGCGCGCTTCATCTTGGTCTCGTAGTCGTGCTTGTCGATCTTGAGACGGAACCGGACCTCTTTGAGGATCGTGTTCGCCTGGTTGCGCCGGGCCTCTTTCGCCTTCTGCGCAGCCTCGTACTTGAACTTGCCGTAGTCCATGATCTTGGCGACCGGGGGCTTGGAGTTCGGAGCGACCTCGACGAGGTCGAGATCGGCTTCCTGCGCGAGCCGCAGGGCCACCTCGATCTTCACGACGCCGACCTGCTCTCCTGCGGGACCAACGAGGCGGACCTCGGGAACGCGGATACGGTCATTGGTACGGGGATCGCTGATGCGGGTACTCCTCTACTCAAGCTTCTTCACTCGATGGGAGACCGGATGCCGCCCACCGTTTCGAGAGCGAAGATCCACGCACGCCGAACGGAATCACACCATTCAGCACTGCGGCCCCCTGACTACCCCATGTCTCGCGATCGTTGCCGATCTGGAGCCATGCGGCGGAGGGCATTCAACCCGGTAACCTTGATGAAGCGGTAAGCGCGGGTGGGAGAATCTCCACTTTCGTACTGGGACAAGCCCAGCCGTACTGGGACAAGCCCAGCCGTGCCGGGGACATGCCCCGGCGTGCCGGGTGCGAGACCCGGACCGAACGAGTCTAGCAGAGGATGTCTGTGATCGAGAATTCAGACGAGCCCACTTTCGCCGGCGGATCCCACGAGGATCACGCCGACGGCCACACCGAACACCACGAGGGCGACCTCGAGGAGGCGCTCGACGGCGCCACACGCGACATCGCCGAGGTACCGGCGGTCGAGATCATCACGACCGCCGCCGTGCACCTCATGAGCGCCGCCGCGGTCAAGGTCGGCCTCGCCGACGACCCCGAGTCGCAGATCGACCTCGACGAGGCCCGCAAGCTCATCAACGCGCTCGCCGGGCTCATCACCGCGGGCGCTCCCGAGATCAGCGACATGCACGCCCGCTCGCTGCGCGACGGACTCCGTTCGCTGCAGCTCGCGTTCCGCGAGGCATCCGTCATCCCCGACGCCATCGGCCAGGGGCCAGGCGAGAAGTGGACCGGCCCGGTCAACTGACTCAGCCCGCCCACCGCACGATGGGGTCGCCGCAGCTCGCGGCGACCCCATCGTCGTTCACGGGGCTCTCGTGCTCACGTCGCCGGCTCACCGCTGGCAGTTCGGGCACCAGAACGTCACGCGCTCCTCGAGGTCGGTGCGGCCGAGCTCGCCGCGCTCGATGCGCGTGCCGCAGCGCCGGCACGGTTCGCCGGCGCGTCCGTAGACCCAGAGCCGCTGTCCGCGACGGTCGACTCCGGTGGTCACCCGCGCGGAGCGGTCGCGGTTGGCGAAGATGAGTCGCCGCCCGAGCGACACGACCGCCGGCAGGTCGGGCACGCTCGACACGGGTCGATGCGGTCGGATGCCGCGGAGGAAGCACAGCTCGTTGGCGTAGACGTTGCCGAGGCCCGCGAGGTTGCGCTGGTCGAGCAGGGCGACGGCGACGGGCGTCTCCGGACTCGCCTGCAGCCGGCGGACGGCCTCGTCGGCGTTCCAGTCGGGGCCGAGCAGGTCTGGGCCGAGGTATTCGAGGGCCGCCGCCTCATCGTCGCGTCGGAGCACCTCGAGGAGCCCGAGCTCGAAGCCGATCGCCGTCGCGTCGGCGGTCTCGAGCACGACGCGCGCGAGGTGCGCCGGTTTCGGCCAACGCTCCCCCGGCGCCACGATGCGCCACTCGCCCTCCATCTTCAGGTGCGAATGGATGCTCCAGGCGGGCGTGCGGATGAGCAGGTGCTTGCCCCGGGCGACGACCTCGTCGACGCGCTCCCCCGCGAGATCGGCCGTCGCGTACCTCGGCACCCGGAAGTCGGTGCGCACGAGCTCCGCCCCGGCGAGTGCCGCGTGCAGGCGAGCGGCCGCCCGGAAGACGGTGTCACCCTCTGGCATCGAGTCGCAGCCCCTTCGGCGTCTCGCCGAATCCCGCGGCCCTCAGGGCATCGCCGAACGGCGTACCGAGCACGAACGCGCCGTTGACGCTCTCGACGGCGAGGCGTCGCACCCGCCCGGTGCGCACGAGCGCGGCGACGGCATCGGCGGCCTGCCGCAGCACGGCAGGGTCGTCGACGTACGCGAGCATCGTCTTGCCGCCGCGTTCGACGTACGCCACGAGCTCGCCGTCGGCCACGACGACGAGCGCGCCCGCCTTGCGTGCCGCACGATGGGAGCTCTCGCCCGGTGGGTCGGGCCAGGGCAGCGCAGCGCCGTAGGCGTTCGCCGGGTCGGTCGCCGCGAGCACGAACACCTTGCGCGCGTCGTCCGGCCGGTCGTCTCGATCGGCGAAGCCGCGCAACCGGTCGACCGCACCGGGCCCGGCGAACTGCGCGGCGCCGAGCGCCTCGACGAAGTATCCGCGGCGGGCCCGGCCAGACTCCTCGAACCCGCTGAGCGTGCGGTACACGAGGGCGAACCCGCCGAGCACGCCCTCGGCGACCGCCGTGCCGCGAGTGACGACGCCGTGGCGGTCGAGCATGGTCTCGGCGAGCGCATGGGCGCGTCGGGTGGCATCGGAATCGGGCACGGGCAGGATCGACCAGCGACCCGCGACCGACGGCGGCCCCGAGCGCAGCACCGCCGACGACGCGCGCGGAAGCGAGCGGCCACGCATCATGCGGGAACGTGGAGTCGGGCGGGTCGTGCGGTGGGCGCTGCGGCCGCCGGAGATGAGCGAGCGCACCGGCGCGAAGGTGTCGTTCGTGACGAGGCCGGCCCACACGAGTCCCCACAGCGCCTCGACGAGTTCGTCGTCGACGACCGGGGCATCGAGTCCGCCGAACCGGCCGACGGCGTCGGAGAGCTGGCGGAAGAAGTACGCACCGCCCGATGCGAGTGCGACGAGCACCTCGCGCTGCAGCGCGGTCGTCTCGACGCCGATCGGCGGGTCGAGCGTCAGCGGCGCCGATTCGGCGAGGTGCAGCGTGATCCAGCCGTCGTCGCCCGCGAGCGAACCGGACCCCGCCCAGACGACCTCGCCCGTGGTCATCAGCTCGTCGAGCATCGTCGGGCTGTAGTCGGAGACGCGCGCGGGCAGCACGAGCGTCTCCCAGGCGGATGCCGGGAGGCGGACGCCCTCGAGCTGTTCGACCACCGAGAGCACGCCGTCGATGCCGTGCAGCCGGCCGCCGACGTTCTGCCACTCGGGCAGGAACCGCGCGAGCACGGCCTGCGGCACGGGTTCGACCTCGTGTCGGAGCGCGGCGAGCGATCGCCGCCGGATCTTGCGGAGCACCTCGGCGTCGCACCACTCGGTCGCGGTGCCGTTCGGGCGGAACTCGCCCTCGACGACGCGGCGCTCGTCGGCGAGCCTGCGCAGGGCGCCTTTCGCGACCGCGACGCCGATGCCGAACCGGTCGGCGACCTCGTCGGCCGCGAACGGCCCGTGGGTGCGCGCGTAGCGACTCACGAGATCGCCGAGCGGGTCGCCGACGTGCTCGGCGAAGGCGACCGCGACGCCCGGTGGAACCGGCACGCCGAGCGCGTCGCGCAGGCGACCGACGTCTTCGATCGCCGCGACGTGCTCTCGCCCGGCGAACGTCAGCCGCACCGCGCGGCGCGCGGCCACGAGCTCGTCGACGGCGGCGACCGGATCGGTCTCGTCGTTCACGCGCTCGGCGAGCTCCTCGACGGTGAGGGGCCCGAGCCAGCGCAACGCGTCGGCGACGCCCTCGGCGCCGCGCACGCGGCGGTCGTCGGCGAGCCGCTGCAGCTCGCGCTCGGTCGTCGTGATGACCCCCGGATCGAGCAGCTCGCGCAGTTCGACCCGGCCGAGCAGCTCGCCGAGCAGCGCGGTGTCGATCGCGAGGGCCGCGGCCCTGCGCTCGGCGAGCGGCGAATCGCCCTCGTACATGAACGCGCCGACGTAGCCGAACAGCAGCGAGCTCGCGAACGGGCTCGGCGACTCGGTCGTGGTCTCGACGAGGCGCACACGGCGCGCACCGACATCCCGAGCCAGTTCGACGAGGGCGGGCACGTCGTAGACGTCTTGGAGCACCTCGCGCACGGTCTCGAGGATGATCGGGAACGTCGGGAACGCACTCGCGACCTCGAGCAGCTGGGCCGAGCGCTGGCGCTGCTGCCACAGCGGCGAGCGCCGCCCCGGCTGGTAGTTCGGCAGCAGCAGCGCTCGCGCCGCGCATTCGCGGAAGCGGCTCGCGAACAGCGCCGACCCGCCGACCTCCTCGGTCACGAGCTGCTCGAGCTCGTCGGCCTCGAACACGAACAGGTCGGAGCCCGGCGGGTCGACGCCCGTGTCGGGGATGCGCACGATGATGCCGTCGTCGGCCGCGATGGCGGCACCGTCGACGCCGTGCCGCTCGCGGACCCGTGCGGCGATGGCGAGCGCCCACGGCGCGTGCACCGGCATGCCGAACGGCGAGTGCAGGATGACGCGCCAGTCGCCGAGCTCGTCGCGCGTGCGCTCGACGACGAGCGTGCGATCTGACGGCACGTGTCCGGTGGCCTTCGCCTGGTCGGCGAGGAAGGTGACGAGGTTGCGCGCCGCGAAGGCATCGAGCCCGGCCGCCGTGACGCGTTCGAGCGCGGCGGGCTCGTCGGCCGAGGCGATCTCGCGCATGAACGCGCCGAGCGCGCGCCCGAGCTCCGCGGGTCGGCCGAGCCCATCGCCCTTCCAGAACGGCACCCGGCCCGGTTGCCCGAAGGCCGGCACGACGTTGACCCGGTCGAAGGTGATCTCTTGGATGCGCCAGCTCGTGGCCCCGAGGGCGAAGACGTCGCCGACGCGGGACTCGTAGACCATCTCCTCGTCGAGCTCGCCGACGCGCCGCCCACCCGACTCGTCGCCGACGAGGAAGACGCCGAACATGCCCCGGTCGGGGATGGTGCCGCCGCTCGTGACGGCGAGGCGCTGCGCGCCGGGGCGGCCGACGAGCGTACCGGCCTCGCGGTCCCACACGAGACGCGGACGGAGCTCGCCGAAGCGGTCGGACGGATAGCGTCCGGCGAGCAGGTCGAGCGTGGCCTCGTAGGCCGAGCGCGGCAATGCGCCGAACGGGGCGGCCCGGCGCACTGCGTCGAACCACTCGTCGACGTCGAGGGCGTCGAGCGCCGAGGCGGCGATCGTCTGCTGGGCGAGGATGTCGAGCGGGTTCGCGGGCACCCGCATGGTCTCGATCGCGCCGGCCAGCATGCGCTCGCTCGTGACGGCCGCGTGCACGAGGTCGGCGCGCTGCTTCGGGAAGATCACCCCGCGCGAGACCTCCCCCACCTGGTGGCCGGCGCGCCCGAGCCGCTGGAGCCCGCTCGAGACCGACGGCGGCGACTCGACCTGCACGACGAGGTCGACCGCGCCCATGTCGATGCCGAGTTCGAGGCTCGATGTGGCCACCACGCAGCGGAGCCGGCCGCTCTTGAGGTCGTCTTCGATCTCGGCGCGCTGCTCCTTGCTCACCGACCCGTGGTGCGCTCGCGCGAGCAGCGGTGGCGCCCCAGCGGTCTGGCCCGACTGCGCCATGACCGCGGCGGGGGGCCCGCTGCCGGCGGCCCCGACGAGCAGCGCCTCGCGCTCGGACGCCTCGAGCGCGAGCTCGTTGAGTCGTGCCGTGAGCCGCTCGGCCAGGCGCCGGGAGTTCGCGAACACGATCGACGAGCGGTGCGCGAGCACCTTCTCGAGGATCGCCTCTTCGACGTGCGGCCAGATGGAGCCGGTGGCATCATCGCTCGCGGGCAGTTGGGCCATGTCCTCGACGGGCACCACCACGCGCAGGTCGAACCTCTTCTCGCTCGGCGGCGCGACGATCTCGACCGGGGCGCTCGCGCAGAGGAACCGCGCGACCTCCTCGACGGGGCGCACCGTGGCCGAGAGGCCAATGCGCTGCGCCGGCTTCGGCAGCAGCGCGTCGAGGCGTTCGAGCGAGAGCGCGAGGTGGGCACCCCGCTTGGTGGCGGCCACCGCGTGGATCTCGTCGACGATGATCGTCTCGACGGTGCGGAGCGTCTCGCGCGCCTGCGACGTGAGCATCAGGAACAGCGACTCGGGCGTCGTGATCAGGATGTCGGGGGGCGTGCGCAGCATCGCCCGCCGCTCGTTGGCCGGGGTGTCGCCCGACCTGACGCCGACGCTGACGTGCGGCGGCTCGACGCCGAGCCGCTCGGACACGCGGGCGATGCCCGTGAGGGGCGCACGGAGGTTGCGCTCGACGTCGACGCCGAGCGCCTTCAGGGGCGAGAGGTAGAGCACCCGGGTTCCGGGCGGAGCGCCGTCGGCGCGAGACGGCGGCTCGGTGTGCAACCGGTCGATCGCGGAGAGGAACGCCGAGAGCGTCTTGCCCGACCCGGTGGGGGCGACGACGAGCGCGTGCGCGCCACGCCCGATCGCCTGCCACGCGGCGGACTGCACCGCCGTCGGCGCGCGGAACGACTCCGCGAACCAGGTTCGCGTCGCTTCGGAGAAGGCCTCGAGCGCGTGCACCCCTCCATCCTGCCGCCCACGGCCGACACCGGGACCTCCGGCGGCCGGATCCGCGTCGGGTCAGCGCGCCAGCACGCGACGGACGGCGTCGAGCGTCGCCTCGGTCGCCGCGGCATCCGTGCCCCGGTTGCTGACCGAGAACCGCAGCACCTCGCCCCCGCGCCAGCGCGACGGGTGCGCGAGCGCGACGCCGTCGTCGTCGAGGGCGCGCGCGATCCCCGCCACGTCGCGGCCCTCGAACCCGGCGCAGACCTGCGTGAACACGACGTCGTTCAGCACCTCGACGCCGTCCATGCGGCGCAGGCCGTCGGCGAGCGCGAGCGCCGAGTCGACGAGCCCGTCGACGAGGTCGGCGACGCCCGAGCGGCCGAGCGTGCGCAGTGCCGCGTACGTCGGCACGCCTCGCGCCCGGCGCGAGAGCTCGAGCACTCGGTCGGCCGCGTCGATGCCGGTCGCGGCCGCCGGCAGGTAGGCCGCGTGCATGGTCATCGCGGCCACGAGCGGTGCCGGGTCGGCGACGGCGACGATGCCGGCGTCATAGGGCACGTTGAGCGTCTTGTGCGCGTCGGTCGCCCACGAGTCGGCCAGCTCGACGCCCGCCACGAGGTGCCGCAGGCGCTCGCTCGCCGCGGCCCAGAGCCCGAACGCGCCGTCGACGTGCACCCACGCGCCCGCCGCGTGCGCGAGGCCGATGCACGCCTCGAACGGGTCGGACGCCCCGGAGTGGATGTTGCCCGCCTGCAGGCACACGATCGCGGGGCCCGTGCCCTCGGCGAGCGCGGCCTCGAGCGCGGCCGGCAGGATGGCGCCCTCGTCGTCGGTGGCCACGTCGATCGGCCTGCCGAGGCCGAGCCAGCGGAGCGCGACATCCACCGACGGGTGATGCTCGTCGCCCGCGAGCACCCGGATGCGCGGCGCCCCTTGGATGCCGTCGACCGTGTCGTCCCACCCGACCCGTTCGAGCACGGCGTGCCGCGCCGCGGCGAGCGCCACGAGGTTCGCGACGGTCGCCCCGGTCGTGAACCCCGCGACCGAGCCCTCGGGCAGGCCGAGCAGGTCGCAGACCCACTCGCCTGCGAGCTCCTCGGCGGCGTTCACCCCCGGCGTCACCTCGCGGAGCGCGGCATTCTGGTCCCATGCGGTCACCAGCCAGTCGGCGGCGAGCGGCGCCGGCGCGGTTCCGCCGATCACCCATCCGAAGAATCGCGGCGACTGCATGACGATCAGGCCCGGCTCAACGGCCGCGCTCAGCGCCTCGACGACCGCCGCGGCATCCATGCCCTCGTCGGCGAGGTCTCGCCCGAGGGCGTCCTTCACCTCGTCGATGCCGGCGGTCGGCGCGATCGGTCGATCTCGAACGCCGTCGAGCCATCGGCCGGCCAGCCGCGCGGCGGCCTCGAGCGGTTCGTGGAACTCGTCTGCGGCTGCGGGCATCATCGCTCCTTCTCGGCGCGATTCTCCACCCGCGCGATCCGTGCGGCAACCATCAGGCGCCGTCACGGCTGCGCCGCGCTCGGAGATCCGGATGCCGGTTCAGGATGCCGCGCGCAACCGCACCTTCAGCGAGTCCACGCCCGTCGCGATGACGTCGTCGGCCGCCCATCGTTGCGCGAGGCGGGCGAGCACCGCATCGAGTTCGACGCGCTCCAACCCGGAGACGAGCTCCAACTCGACCACGAGCTCGGGGCCGAGCAGGCGCGCGTCGGGGTCGCCGTCGACGAGGCGCACGTCGATCACCGCCAGCTCGGACGCCACCGAGCGGGCGAACGCCTCGCCGATCGGCTCGGACTCCGCCGCCGGGCGCCAGGCGTGCCCCTGGGCGACCGCCCACACCGCGCCGCGCCGCAGGCCGAACTCGGTCTCGGAGCCGGGGTCGAGCACCACGTGATCGGTGCCGTCATCGGCCGCGGCGAGCGCCACGCGCACGCCGTCGGCGGGCACCGGGCGGGCGATCGGGTTCCAGCGCCGCATCGCGTCGACCGAGCTGAACACGGGCAGCACGGGCCGGCCGTCGGGGCCCTGCACGGTCACGATCGAGAGCTCCTGGCTCTTCTCGACCGCGAGCCCGTGCTCGCCGAGCTCCGTGCCTCCGTCGCCGAGCTCGGCGAGCAGCGGGATCAGCAGGCGCGAGGTCGCGAAGGCCTGCACGACGTCGACCGGGCCGCCGTCACCCGAACGGAACCGCGCGAGGGCGGCCACGAGGTGCGCGGGCGCACTGCCGTCGTCCTGCGCATGCGCGTTCTGCTCGAACGAGCGGCCCGCCCACGGCGTGCCGGCCGAATCCGCGCTGCCGCCCGGCATCCGATGGTCTGGAACCGCCTGGGCGGCGTCACTCGGATCGTGGCCGAGCGCCTCGGGATCAGTGGGACGCGACATCCAGCGCCTCGGGCAGCGTGAACGCGCCCGCGTACAGCGCCTTGCCGACGATCGCGCCTTCGAGGCCGAGCGGCACGAGCTCGCGGAGCGCGACGATGTCGTCGAGGCTCGAGATGCCGCCCGATGCCACGACCGGGCGGTGGGTGCGATCCATCACCTGGCGCAGCAGGTCGAGGTTCGGGCCCTGCAGCGTGCCGTCCTTCGTGACGTCGGTGACGACGTAGCGTGCGGCGCCGGCCTCTTCGAGGCGGTCCATGACCTGCCACAGGTCGCCGCCGTCCTTCGTCCAGCCGCGAGCGGCGAGCGTCGTGCCGCGCACGTCGAGCCCGACGGCGATCGCCTCGCCGTACTGGGCGATGACGGAGGCGGCCCACTCGGGGTTCTCGAGCGCTGCGGTGCCGAGGTTGATGCGCTTGGCGCCGATCTCGAGGGCGTGCTCGAGCGACTCGTCGTCGCGGATGCCGCCCGACAGCTCGACGTTCACCCGGCCGCGCACCTGACGGATCGCCTTCTTCAGGATGCCGCCGTTCGAGCCGCGCCCGAACGCCGCATCGAGGTCGACGAGGTGGATCCACTCCGCACCCTGATCGGCCCAGTCGACGGCCGCGTCGATCGGGTCGCCGTAGTTCGTCTCGGTGCCGGCCTCGCCCTTCGTCAGACGAACAGCCTTGCCGCCCGCGACGTCGACCGCCGGCAGCAGCACCAGGCGGGGGGTCTTGTTGAACTCACTCATCACTGTCCTCGAAATCGGATGCCTCAGAATGCGGCATCGGCACAGTCACAGAATCCTAGTCCGCACCGCTGGGTGCGGTCGGATCGTGTGACGCGGCAGGGCGTTCAGCCGAGCGAGCGGAGCCAGTTCGACAGCAGCCGGATGCCGGCATCAGCCGACTTCTCGGGGTGGAACTGCGTCGCCGACAACGGGCCGTTCTCGACGGCGGCGAGGAAGGGGCCGCCGTGCTCGGCCCACGTGAGCCGCGGCTTCGGGAACGGCGGCATGACGTCGAGGCTCCACTGCTGCGCGGCGTACGAGTGCACGAAGTAGAAGCGCTCGTCGGCGATGCCGTCGAAGAGCACGGATCCCTCGTCGGGGGTGACGGTGTTCCAGCCCATGTGCGGCAGCACGGGAGCCGGCAGTTCGGTGACGTCGCCCGGCCACTCGCCGAGGCCCTCGGTGTCGGTTCCGCGTTCGACGCCGCGTTCGAAGAGCACCTGCATGCCGACGCAGATGCCGAGCACGTGCCGCCCACCGGCGAGCCGACGGTCGATGATCTCGTCGCCGCGCACGGCGCGCAGCTGGTCCATGACGGCCTTGAAGGCGCCGACACCGGGAACGAGCAACCCGTCGGCCTCGAGCGCGGCCGTTCGATCCGAGGTGACCTCGACGTCTGCTCCCGCCCGCTCGACGGCCTTCGCCGCCGAGTGCACGTTGCCCGAGCCGTAGTCGAGCACGACCACGCGAGGCGGACGGGTCACAGGGCGCCCTTCGTCGACGGGATGCCGCTGACGAGCGGGTCGAACGCCTTCGCCTGCCGGAACGCTCGCGCGAACGCCTTGAACTCGGCCTCGGCGATGTGGTGTGCGTCGCGGCCGCCGAGCACGTTGACGTGCACCGTGAGCCCCGCGTTGAACGTGATGGCCTCGAAGACGTGGCGCACCATCGACCCCGTGAAGTGACCGCCGATGAGGTGGTACTCGAAGCCGGCGGGCTCACCGGTGTGCACGAGGTACGGACGACCCGAGATGTCGACGACGGCCTGCACGAGCGCCTCGTCGAGCGGCACGAGCGCGTCGCCGTAACGCGAGATGCCGCGCTTGTCGCCGAGCGCCTGACGGATCGCCTGGCCGAGCACGATGCCGACGTCTTCGACCGTGTGGTGCACGTCGATCTCGATGTCGCCCTTGGCGCGCACCGTGAGGTCGGTGAGCGAGTGCTTCGCGAACGCGGTGAGCAGGTGGTCGTAGAACGGCACCGAGGTCTCGATGTCGCTCGTGCCCGTGCCGTCGAGGTCGATCGAGAGGTCGATGCTCGACTCGCTCGTCTCGCGCTGCACCCGCGCCGTGCGCGATGCGTTCGAAGTCGTCATGATGCCATCCTATGCAGCGGGCGTCGGGGCGGCCGGTGCCGGGGCGAACGCCGCGATCGCCTCGAGGAACGCGGTCGTCTCGGTCTCGGTGCCCGCGGTGACCCTGAGGCATCCGGGCAGTCCGATGTCGCGGATCAGGATGCCGCGCTCGAGCAGGCCCTCGAAGACCGCGTGCGGGTCGTCGACGCCGCCGAAGAGCACGAAGTTCGCGCCGCTGCGGTACGGGCGGAACCCGAGCCGGGCGAGCTCGGTCACGATGCGCTCGCGCTGGCCGCGGATCTCGTCGACCATCGCGAGCATCTCGCCGGAGTGGGCCAGCGCGCCGAGTGCGGCGGCCTGCGTGAGCGCGGAGAGGTGGTAGGGCAGCCGCACGAGCCGCAGGGCGTCGACAACGGCCGGATCTGCGGCCAGGTAGCCGACACGTGCGCCGGCGAACGCGAACGCCTTGCTCATCGTGCGGGAGACCACGAGCCGAGGGCGACCCTCGAGCAGGGTGAGCGCGCTCGGCGTGCCCGGATCGGCGAACTCGTGGTAGGCCTCGTCGACCACGACGATGCCGCGCGCCGCATCGGCGACGGCCGAGATCGTCTCGATCGAGAGCGGCGTGCCCGTCGGGTTGTTCGGCGCGCAGAGGATCACGAGGTCGGGGTCGTGCTCGAGCACCGCGGCAACCGCGGTCTCGGGCGAGAGCTCGAAGTCGGCGTCGCGGGGAGCGCCGATCCACTCGGTGCCCGTGCCCGACGAGAGCAGGCCGTACATCGAGTAGGTCGGCGCGAAGCCGAGCGCCCTGCGGCCTGGACCGCCGAACGCCTGCAGCACGTGCTGGAGCACCTCGTTGGAGCCGTTCGCGGCCCAGATGTTCGACTCGTCGAGCCCGTGGCCGAGGTAGCCGGCGAACGCTCGTCGGAGCTCGGTGAACTCGCGATCGGGATAGCGGTTCAACTGCAGGATCGCGGCGGCGACACGGGCGACGATGTCGTGCGCGACCGCCTCTGGGATCGGATGCGTGTTCTCGTTGACGTTGAGCGCGACCGGCACTGCCTTCTGCGGGGCGCCGTATGGAGCGCGCCCCCGGAGGTCGTCGCGGATGGGCAGGTCTTCGAGGTCGGTCACCTGATCAATGCTACCGAGCACGAACTGGCTCCCGCGGTCGCGGTGACGCCCCGCGACCAATGCACCGGTGACCGCCGCGCCGGTGACCGCCGCGCCCGCCCGCCGACCGTCGGCGAGGCGCCTGTGACGTCGAAGGTAGGCGGCGGCGCGGCCCCGGCGAGGGAAACTACGGCTGCGAGGGAAGCGCGAGCCGCTGCCCGGGCTGCACGACCGAGTCGTCGAGCCCGTTGATGCGCATGATCTCGGCGATGAGGTCGCGAGGGTCGCCCTGCGGAGCGAGGGACTCGGCGATGCTCCAGAGCGATTCTCCGTCGGAGACCGTCAGGTACGCGAGGCTCACGCCGTTCGAACCCTCTGCATCGGCTGCAGCGCCGCCGGAACCCAGCACCAAGGACGCCACGAGGAACACGATCGGGATCGCGGCGAGCACCGTGAACACGGCACGCCCACGACGCGTGAGTCGCAGTCTGCTGCGCACGACGAGGGCGCCGTCGCCGACGTCGAACGACCTGGGGCGGTCGGCATACGAACCGTACGAGCCGCCGACTGCTCCGGCACTGACCGATACTGCACTCATCTCGCACCTCCTGGGATGATTCGCACCCGACCCTCGGCCGGGAGGGCCGGATGCGAAACTCTGTTCCGAATATATATTCGAATTTCGAACCTCGCAAGCATCCCGGCTCCGAAAACTTCGGCCCCGGATCTCGCGACACACTCGAACAGATGTTTGCCGCGCCCATGCGAGGCGGATACAGTTTCGAATGTCCGATGACAGTCCAACAGACACCACCGACATCCGTTCGCGAGACGGAGACCCAGAGGGAGCTACGACGATGAGCACCGAACTCGACGACCTGCGCGAGTCCGGCCGCAGCCGCCGCCGCAAGAGCCTCAGCGCCAAGCAGATCTCGATCCTCGAGGTCATCCAGCGGTCGGTCGCCGGTCGCGGATACCCGCCGAGCATGCGCGAGATCGGCGACGCGGTCGGACTCTCCTCGCTCTCGAGCGTGACGCACCAACTCAACCAGCTCGAGCTCGCCGGCTATCTGCGACGCGACCCGAACCGGCCCCGCGCCCTCGAGGTGCTCATCGAGCTGCCCGGCGTCGAGTCCCGCAGCTCGTCGAACGGCGAGTCGTCTCCCGTCGTCGGCGACGCGGCGATGGTGCCCCTCGTCGGCCGCATCGCCGCGGGCGTGCCCATCACGGCCGAGCAGCAGATCGACGAGGTGTTCCCGCTCCCCCGGCAGCTCGTGGGCAAGGGCGACCTCTTCATGCTCAAGGTCGTCGGCGACTCCATGATCGACGCCGCCATCTGCGACGGCGACTGGGTGGTCGTGCGCTCGCAGCGCACCGCCGAGAACGGCGAGATCGTCGCGGCCATGCTCGACGGCGAGGCGACCGTCAAGGTCTTCCGCCAGCGCGACGGACACACCTGGCTGCTGCCCCGCAACAGCGCGTTCGAACCGATCCTCGGCGATGCCGCAGAGGTGCTCGGCAAGATCGTCGCGGTGCTCCGCGCGGTCTGACCGCGACCCGTGGCGCGCGGCGCCGGGTTGCAGGACAGACGCGCGACCGAGCACCCCTGCGACCTCGCGCGACCATGCACACGTGCCACCTCGGGCGACCCGCGAACCCCGACCTTGCCCGACAACGGCCGGGCAATGCCTGGCACACGCGAGCGGGCGACGCCGAAGCGCCGCCCGCCCGTGACATCCGACCCCTACGAGGCGGCGCCGACGTGCTCGAGACGCGAAGCGCGAACTGAGCGCGTCGCCTCGATGATGTGCTCGAGCGAGGCGACCGTCTCGTCGTACCCGCGGGTCTTCAGGCCGCAGTCGGGGTTGACCCAGAGCCGGTTCGCCGGGATCTCGGCGACGGCGCGCTCGAGGAGCGTCGTGACCTCGTCGACGCTCGGCACGCGCGGCGAATGGATGTCGTAGACGCCCGGTCCGATGCCGTGGTCGAAGCCGCTCGTCGCGAGGTCGTCGACGACCTCCATGCGGCTGCGCGCGGCCTCGATCGACGTGACGTCGGCGTCGAGGTTCTTGATCGCGTCGATGATCACGCCGAACTCCGAGTAGCAGAGGTGCGTGTGCACCTGGGTCGCGGATGCCGCGCCGGCCGTCGCGAGCCGGAACGACCCCACCGACCAGTCGAGGTAGGCCGGCTGGTCGGCCAGCTTCAGCGGCAGCAGCTCGCGCAGGGCGGGCTCGTCGACCTGGATGATGCGGATGCCCGCGGCCTCGAGGTCGCCGATCTCGTCGCGGAGGGCGAGCGCGACCTGTCGCGCCGTGTCGCCGAGCGGCAGGTCGTCGCGCACGAATGACCACGCGAGGATCGTGACGGGCCCGGTCAGCATGCCCTTCACCTGCCGGCGGGTGAGCGACTGCGCGTACTCGGCCCAGGCGACGGTCATGGGCTCGGGCCGCGAAACGTCACCCCAGAGGATCGACGGGCGCGTGCACCGCGATCCGTAGGACTGCACCCAACCGTGCTCGGTGACCGCGAAACCGTCGAGCAGCTCTGCGAAGTACTGCACCATGTCGTTGCGCTCGGGTTCGCCGTGCACGAGCACGTCGAGGCCGAGCTCCTCCTGCAGGCGGATGACGCGCGCGATCTCCTCGCGCATGAGCCCGGTGTACTCGGCGGCCGAGATCGCACCGCTCGCGAGGCTCGCTCGGGCGCGGCGGATCTCGCCGGTCTGCGGGAAGGAGCCGATCGTCGTGGTCGGCAGCTCGGGCAGGTCGAGCGACTCCTGCGCGATGAGGCGCTCGTCGTAGTCGGCGCGGCTGAAGTCGCCGCGCTGCAGGCCTGCGAGGCGCTCGCGCACCGCGGGCACGCGCACGCCGGGGGCTGCGGCGCGATCCGCGAGGGCGACGGATGCCGCATCGAGCTCGCCTGCGATGGCGTCGCGCCCCTCGACGAGGCCGCGCGCGAGGGTGGCGACCTGGGCGACCTTCTGGTCGGCGAAGGCGAGCCAGCCGACGAGGCGCGCGTCGAGCCTGGACTCGTCGTCGACGTCGTGCGGCACGTGCAGCAGCGAGGTCGACGTGGCGACGGCGACCGATGCGGAGCGCGACTGCAGCGCCTCGACGTGCGCGAACGCCGCGGCGAGGTCGCCGCGCCAGATGTTGTGGCCGTCGACGACGCCGGCGACGAGCGTCTTGGCCGCGAGGGACTCCTCGGTCGCGGGGTCGAGCGCGTCGGGCAGGGAGCCGCGCACCAGGTCGAGGCCGATCGCCTCGACGGGCGCCGCTGCGAGGGCCGGGAGGGCGTCGTCGAGGGCGCCGTACGGCGCCGCGACGAAGATCGACGGGCGGGCCTCGGCCGCTCCGAGCACGTCGTAGGCTGCGCCGATCGACGCGATGACGCGATCGCGCGACTCGTCGATGCTCTCGCTCACGAGGGCGGGCTCGTCGAGCTGCACCCATTCGGCGCCGGCCGCGGCGAGCTCCGCGAGGAGCGCGGCGTAGACGGGCACGAGGTCGTCGAGGCGGTCGATCGGGCGGAACCCGTCGGGCGCGTCATCCGCCGCCTTCGCGAGCAGCAGGAACGTGACCGGGCCGACGACGACGGGACGCGTGAGGTACCCGGCCTCGCGCGCCTCGACGAACTCGGCGACGATCCGCTCGGCGTGCAGCGAGAACGAGGTCTCTGGCGAGATCTCGGGCACGAGGTAGTGGTAGTTCGAGTCGAACCACTTCGTCATCTCGAGCGGCGCGTCGTCTCCCTCGCCGCGCGCGATGGTGAAGTAGCCCGCGAGGTCGAGACCGCCGTCGGCACCGCGGAGCCGCTCGAAACGTGCGGGGATCGCGCCGACCGCGACCGCGGCGTCGAGCACCTGGTCGTAGAACGAGAACGACTCCGGGATCGCGGAATCGGTTCGTGCGAGCCCGAGGTCGGCGAGACGTGCCCGCGTCGCGGCGCGCAGTTCGGCGGCGGTCGCCTCGAGTTCGGCGGCGTCGATGCGGCCCGCCCAGAAGGATTCCACCGCGCGCTTGAGTTCGCGGCGGCGTCCGATCCTCGGGTAGCCGATGATCGTCCCGGTGGGGAAGGTGGTTTCGGTCATCGCTCGGTGTTCCTCTCGTTGGCGAGCTGGTGTGGTGATGCGATCCCGAGGCGACCGACGACGTCGAGCACGGCCTCGTGGCGGTTGTAGGTGTACAGGTGCAGGCCGGGGGCGCCGCCCTCGAGCACCTCGGCGGCGAGCCGGGTCGCGTAGGCGATGCCGAGTTCGGCCTGCCCCGCGGCATCCGGTTCGATCTCGAGCGCGATGGCGAACTCGGCGGGCGGCTCGACCTCGGTGAGCTCGGTCAGCCGGGCGAGGCGCGCAGGGGTCGTGGTCGGCATGATGCCGGGCAGGATCGGCATCGTGACGCCCGCTGCGCGTGCACGGTCGGCGAAGGCGAGGTAGTCGTCGGCCCGCCAGAAGAGCTGCGTGATCGCGAGGTTCGCGCCCGCGGCCTGCTTCGCGAGCAGGATGTCGACGTCCTGCGAGAGGTCCTTGGACCGCGGATGCCCCGTCGGGAACGTGGCGACCGCCACGCGCGTGGGGCGCTCGCGCTCGCGGATGCGTCGGGCCTCGGGATGACCGGCCACCGCGACCTGCCGGAACGGCTCGCGCTCCTGCTGCACCCGGTGGATGAGCTGCACGAGCTCTGCAGCGGTGGCGAGGTCGCCGAGGGCTGCGTCGGGGTCGGAGCCTGCCGGCGGGTCGCCGCGCAGCGCGAGGAAGCTGCGGATGCCCGCGTCGAGGAACCGCCGCACGAGCTCGTTCGCCTCGGCGTGCGACGACCCGACGCACGTGAGGTGGGCCATCGGCTCGATCTCGGTGTTCTCGAGGATGTATCGCAGCACCGTGAGCGAGCGGTCTCGCGAGGTGCCGCCGGCGCCGAACGTCACCGAGATGAATGCCGGGTCGACGTCGGCGAGCCGGTCGATCGTGCGGCCGAGGGCGATCGCCGCGGCATCCGTTCGAGGCGGGAAGAGCTCGAACGACAGCGGGGTGCGTTCGGGCGTCGCCGCCGGCTCGGGTGCGATCGGTGCCATGCTGCGCTCCAGGGTCCGTGAACCGTGGGCGGGACGGGCACACGTGCCGCGTACCCCGGCCGTCACGGCTGGTGGTCTCGCGGGCGGGTGCCGGGCTCGGCTGTCGCTCCAGGTGACCGGCATCGGGCCGATCACGTTCGATCAGGGCCGACGATACGCGGAAAAGGCGGCGGCCGGTGCGAACTGTGACATTCGGTGACGTGTCGTGACCCGGTGCGTCCCGGCGGGGTCGCCGATCACCGTCGGCCGCGAGCGGGCGCCCGCGAACTCAGACGGCAGCGGATGCCGCGGCGAACCCGGCGAGCTGCGCGGCCTGCTCGGGCGAGGCGAACGCCCGCACCCGGGTGCCCTCGTCGACGTAGTCGACCGAGATCACGCGGCCCGTCTCGTGCAGCAGGGAGACCACGTCGCCGCGGTCGTAGGGCACGAGCAGGTCGATCTCGACCGCCGGGTCGGGCAGCATGCGCGTGATCGCCGCGAGCACCTCGTCGATGCCCTCGCCGGTGCGCGCCGAGGCGAAGACCGCGTCGGGCGCGAGTCCGCGCAGCACGAGCCGCTCCTCTGGGCCGACCAGGTCGGCCTTGTTGAAGACGATCAGCTCGGGGATGTCGCGGGCGCCCACGTCGCCGATCACGTCGCGAACCGTCGCGATCTGCCCGGCGGGGTCGGGGTGCGCGGCGTCGACCACGTGCACGATGAGGTCGGAGTCGCCGACCTCCTCGAGCGTGGAGCGGAACGCCTCGACGAGCTGGTGCGGGAGGTTGCGCACGAACCCGACGGTGTCGGCGATCGTGTAGATGCGGCCGTCGGCGGTCGTGTTGCGACGCACGGTCGCGTCGAGCGTCGCGAACAGCGCGTTCTCGACGAGCAGGCCCGCCCCCGTGATGCGGTTCAGGAGGCTCGACTTGCCGGCGTTCGTGTAGCCGGCGATCGCCACCGACGGGATGGCGTTGCGCCGACGGTTCGCGCGCTTCGCGTCTCGCGCCGGCTTCATGCCGACGATCTGCTTGCGCAGCTTCGCCATGCGCGTGTGGATGCGTCGACGGTCGAGCTCGATCTTCGTCTCACCCGGACCACGCGAACCCATGCCCGCGCCGGCGCCGCCGACCTGGCCACCGGCCTGACGGGACATCGACTCGCCCCAGCCGCGCAGTCGCGGCAGGAGGTACTCGAGCTGGGCGAGCTCGACCTGCGCCTTGCCCTCGCGGCTCTTCGCGTGCTGGCTGAAGATGTCGAGGATCACCGCGGTGCGGTCGATCACCTTGACCTTCACCACGTCTTCGAGCGCGCGCCGCTGGCTGGGTGCGAGCTCGGTGTCGGCGATCACGGTGTCGGCGCCGACGGCCGCGACGACGTGCCGCAGGTCTTCGGCCTTGCCCTTGCCGAGGTACGTGCTGGGGTCGGGGTGCGGTCGACGCTGCAGCAGTCCGTCGAGCACGCGGGCGCCCGCCGTCTCGGCGAGAGCCGCGAGCTCGCGCATGGAGTTGTCGGCGTCGGCCTGCGAACCCTGCGAGTACACGCCGATGAGCACGACGTTCTCGAGGCGCAGCTGCCGGTACTCGACCTCGGTGACGTCTTCGAGTTCGGTCGACAGACCTGCAACGCGTCGCAGCGCCGCACGGTCTTCACGCTCGAACTGGTCGCCGTCGGTCGAGGAGCCGCCCGCGGCATCCGTTCGCATGATCGACGTGGCCTCGCCCGCGCCGAACCGGGCCACGCTCGCGGCGGAATCCGCGGTGCGCAGCACCCGCTCGACGGCGTCGTCGGTGGGGTGGTCTTCGGCTTCGTTCATTCTCTCAACCTTACTTCGCTTGCGTGTGGTTCTGCTTCGTCGTGCGGTGCCCGCCCATTCCGGTGCGCTACCGTGCTGCCATGGGCTCCGACCACTACTTCTCCGCGTCTCCTCGGAGCAATGCCAGCACCCGCACCATCAGCGTCCGCCTCGCGGGCCGCGACCTCGAACTCTCGACCGCGGCCGGGGTGTTCAGCCCCGAGCACCTCGACCAGGGCACCTCGCTGCTGCTCGACACGGTTCCGGCACCGCCGGCGACCGGCGACCTGCTCGATCTCGGCACCGGGTGGGGGCCGATCGCCCTGTCGCTCGCGCTGCAGGCTCCCGAGGCAACGGTGTGGGCCGTCGACGTCAACGAACGGGCACTCGACCTCGTGCGCCGCAACGCCGCCCGCCTCGGCCTCACGAACATCAACGCCGTGCTGCCCTCGGATGTTCCCGACGGTGTCGCGTTCGGCACGATCTGGTCGAACCCGCCCATCCGGGTCGGCAAGCAGGAGCTGCACGCGATGCTCGAGCTCTGGCTCCCCCGGCTCGCCGACGACGCGACCGCCTGGCTCGTCGTCGCGAAGCACCTCGGCGCCGAATCGCTGCAGCGATGGCTCGGCGACGGCCTCGGACTCGACGTCGAGCGCGCGGCGAACTCCAAGGGGTTCCGCGTGCTCACGGCCGGGCGTCGGGCGGCCTGACCGCACGACCCGCACACCGCTCGAGGCGGGCAGCACGCGGCATCCGCTCGCTCCGAGGAGGGCGGTGACGGATGTCGCGGGCTCAGGCGAGCGCGAGCACGCCGTCGAAGACGAGCTCGGCCGGCCCCGAGAGCGCCACGTGCTCACCATCGGATGCCGCGAACATGCGCACCCCCACGACCCCGCCCGGCACCTGCACGCGCCAGTCGTCGGGCGCACCGCTGCCGGCCCAGAACCGCACGGCCAGCGCGGACGCGACCGCACCCGTGCCGCACGAGAGCGTCTCGCCGGAGCCGCGCTCGTGCACGCGCATGCGGATGCGCCCCACGCCGGCCTCGACGAGCGGCTCCGACGGCACGACGAACTCGACGTTCGCCCCCGCCGCCGGCTCGGGATCGAGGATGGGCAGGTACGCGAGGTCGAGGCCTGCGAGCTCGTCGTCGTCGGCGAGGGCCACGACCACGTGCGGATTGCCGACGTCGATGCCGAGCCCCGGACGCGCGACCGAGAGGCCCTTCGCCCGCACGAGCGGCTCGCCGCCCTCGCGTCGCCAGAGGCCCATGTCGACCTCGAAGCCGTTCTCGGCGAGGCTCACCCGGCGCACGCCCGCGCGAGTGCCGATCGCGATCGATGCGCCCGGCGCGAGCTGAACGAGCCCCTGATCGATGAGGAAGCGGGTGAAGACGCGCACGCCGTTGCCGCACATCTCGGAGACCGAGCCGTCGGCGTTCCAGTAGTCCATGAACCAGACGGCCTCGGGGTCTTCATCGAGGGCGGATGCCCCGTCGCCGAGATTCTCCGAGCGCACCGCACGGATCAGGCCGTCGCCGCCGACGCCGAAGTGGCGGTCGCAGACGGCCGCGATCTGCGTGGGCGAGAGCACCGTGTCGCCGTCGGGATCGGCGAACAGCACGAAGTCGTTGCCGGTGCCGTGGCCCTTGGTGAAGCGCAGGTCGAAGGACATCTGTTCAGTCTATGGCCGCCTGGCGGGCCAGCTCGCCGGCCCTGGCGTGCGGGTCGCCGGCGTCCAGTTCGACCGCCTCACGGTACCGCCGGAACCAGCCAACCTGTCGCCTGGCGTAGGTTCGCGTGAGCTGCTGCGTCTCGGAGATCGCGTCGGACTGGGCCATGCGCCCCTGGAGTTCGGCGAGGGCCTGCGCGTAGCCGATCGCGCGCCGCGCGGTGATGCCCTGCTCGAGCCCGAGCGGCACGAGGTCGCGCACCTCGTCGACCAGCCCGTCGTGCCACATGCGCGCGGCACGGGCGTCGAGACGCTCGACGAGCTGCGCGCGCTCGGTGCGCAGGTGCACGATGCGGTGGTCGCGCCACGGCACCGGCTCGTCGGGCAGACGTGCCGCCTTCGGCTCCCCGGTCACCTCGATGACCTCGAGCGCCCGCACGATGCGTCGGCCGTTGGCGGCGTCGACCCCCGCTGCGGTCTCGGCGTCGATCTCGCGAAGACGCGCGTGCAGCAGCCCGGGTCCGAGCTCGAGGAGCTCGGCCTCGAGCCGGGCGCGGACCGCCGCGTCGGTTCCCGGGAAGCGGAAGTCGTGGATCACCGACGAGATGTAGAGCCCCGAACCGCCGACGAGCAGGGCGACCCGCCCCCGGGCGATGATCTCGTCGATGCACGCGCGCGCCTCGCGCTGGTACGCGGCGACGGATGCCTCGTCGATGACGTCGAGCACGTCGAGCAGGTGGTGCGGCACGCCGCGGCGCTCGTCGAGCGAGAGCTTCGCGGTGCCGATGTCCATGCCGCGGTACAGCTGCATGGCGTCGGCGTTGACGACCTCGGACTCGCGCCCGCCGCGCGCGAACGACTCGGCCAGGTCGAGCGCGAAGTCGGACTTGCCGGTGCCGGTCGCGCCGACCACCGCGATCAGCGTCATGCGTCGCCCCTCGCGCTCAGCGGAGGTCGTCGTCGACGTCGTAGATGGGGAACGTGCCGAAGCCCGGCTTGATGAGCGGCTCGTTCGTCGCCGGCAGCACGCGCACCGAGGGAAGCCCGAGGGAGACGCGCGCCGCGCCGCCGCTGGCGGTTGCGGCGCCCGGAGCGACCGGCACGCCGCAGCTCTCGGCCTGCGAGCGATCCCAGGCGTCGCCGGAACGGGTGCGCCGGATCGCGAGCGGTGCTCCACCGGCCGAATCGGCGATGAGGTGGAACGGCGCAGCCTGCGTGATCGTGACGCTCACGACGTCGCCCGGCCGCGGCTGCTCGCTGCCCGCCGGAACCTCGAAGTGTACGAGCCTGCTGTCTTCGGCCCGACCGCTCAGGCGGTGCGTCTCGGCGTCCTTCTTGCCCTCGCCGGTGGAGACGAGCACCTCGACCTCATGGCCGACGAGCTTCTGGTTCTCCTCCCAGGAGATGCGGTCCTGGAGGGCGGCGAGTCGCTCGTAGCGCTCCTGCACGACCTCCTTGGGCACCTGGTCTTCCATGGTCGCGGCCGGAGTGCCAGGCCGGATCGAGTACTGGAACGTGAACGCCGAGGCGAAGCGGGCCGCCTCGACGACGCGCATGGTCGCGAGGAAGTCCTCTTCGGTCTCGCCGGGGAACCCGACGATGATGTCGGTCGAGATCGCCGCGTTCGGGATCTTCGCCCGCACCCGGTCGAGGATGCCGAGGAACTTCTCGGAGCGGTACGACCGTCGCATGGCCTTCAGGATGCGGTCGGAGCCGGACTGCAGCGGCATGTGCAGCTGCGGCATCACCGCGGGCGTCTCGGCCATCGCGTCGATCACGTCGTCGGTGAACGCGGCCGGATGCGGGCTCGTGAAGCGGATGCGCTCGAGGCCCTCGATGTGCCCCGCAGCCCGCAGCAGCTTGCCGAACGCCTGCCGGTCGCCGAACTCGACGCCGTAGGAGTTGACGTTCTGGCCGAGCAGGGTGACCTCCATGGCGCCGTCGTCGACGAGCGCCTGCA